>JAXKVY010000004.1 GCA_036172455.1 Candidatus Izemoplasma sp. | reverse complement strand
GATAACCTCACTCTTTGGTTTTCCTGATTGCACTAGTTCAACCATCTGTTTTTTGAACTTCTCTGTAAACTTTCTTCGTTTTCTTCTCTTTTGAGCCATGTTAACTTCCTTCTTTCTTTACCTGTTTTAGTTTAACATACTCCATAAGAAAACTGTTCAATTAATTGTAACCTATCCAATCGTCGACATAAAGAATTCAAACTACAATCAAACAGTAATTGAAAATAGTAACTACATGAATATTTCTACTATACCATCAAACAGAAACAAGTAAAAACAGTTCGTAGTGTGCAAAAATTTGTACCCTCACTCAAACCTCAAAATAGCACAATTAAAGCCCGTAAATCCATTTTTATAAGGCAAAAGGATACGGGTAAACTTCGGGATGAGTACTCTCCACCATTTCAGTCCGCATCTCGAGAATTTGAAAAGTTTAAATACCTACAATCAATTCTCGGGTTTTTAAATGCAAAAACTAGTAAAAATCAAGCGGAATTTGACTCATTTTGAAATGTACCAGACATGTTGTAATAAGGATTTTATGAACGATATAACACAGTAAATCAGCGGTTTTTCGTGTTCATATTCATTTGATATTATATGTAGTGCAGGTCGTAAAAAAAGTTTGTCCATAACATCCATATGCATATAAAACCTAACATATTGTAAAGTTTTATTAGCATTTAAATATTGTTTGTGATATATTATATGCAGGAGGTAGGAAAACATGGACAAAGAAAAATTAATGAAAAGAATTTATGAAGACAAAGAGGAACTAGATGAAAGAGAAAAGCAAATAAAAGATGTTTCATATCATTGGGCATTCTGGGGAGTTTATTTAGTACTTGCGATAATTTATGTTCTAAGGATAATTAAAGGATTAGACTTTACGTATGATTTGGTAATGATTATGATGGGACAAGCAGGATTTATGTCTTACTCATTATTCAAAAATGATCGAAATAAAAGAATGAATATGGTTTTTATAGTGATTTCTATTGTGCTTTTTTTTATAGCAACATATCTAACGATGGACAATTATGAAATCATTTAATGATAATAGCCTTTTAGAACTAAAGAATAAACTCAAGATTGCACGAGCAGAAAAATCTCTAACGCAAGAAGATTTAGCAAAAATGTCAGGTGTAACTAGACAGACAATAGGAGCAATAGAAAGTGGTAAATTTAACCCCACTGCTAAATTGGCTTTGATCTTCTGTATTATATTAGATAAGAAGTTTGAAGAACTATTTTATTTTGATTTGCAATAGCAAATTATTAAGGAACTATGGTGATTTGATCATTTTAGTTCTTTTTATATGCAATATATATGGAAGTGCACTTCACTGTAATAAAAAGAAGGAAAAGTTGGATTGTTTTATGCATATTACACCAATAATACTTGATGAAAACCTCCATGCTTTTTTACCTTGATATTCAAAAAGAATGTAATCTGAGTTAAGTACAATGTAAGAAAACATATAAGAAAACATATATGTTAATTGATTATTACATCTACGAATGATATAATATTACTATATTGAAAGGTGTGATAATATGGCCTATAAACCTCCGTATGAAATTACTTCAAAAATGATAGATTATATTTCCAAAATTATGAAATTGATTGGTCAATTGACTTCCTCAAGTGGATTAGACAACAAACCAAGATTGCGACGAACAAACCGTATTCATTCTGTCTATTCGTCTTTAGCTATTGAAAACAATAAATTGACAAAAAATCAGGTTCGTGATGTATTAAATGGAAAAATAGTAATCGGTCCAAAACGTGACATCTTGGAAGCAAAAAACGCTATACGATGCTATGATGATATACTAACAATAAATCCATACGAGAGTAAAGACTTGCTCAAATATCACGGGATAATGATGGAATCTCTTATTGATGATGCCGGAAGCTACCGTCTAAAACAAGAAGGTGTATTTGATGGAGACAAAGTAATCTTCATTGCTCCTCCTCATGACCGAGTACCTGAATTGATTTCAAACCTTTATGATTATCTGAACAATATCAAAGAGAATATATTAATCAAATCAAGTGTGTTCCATTACGAGTTCGAGTTTATCCATCCGTTTAGTGATGGGAATGGACGTATGGGGCGTTTATTTCAAACATGCCTATTAGCTTCTGAAGAAGAAATATTTGCCTATTTACCAGTAGAATCGATCATTAAAGAGCGCCAACAAGAGTACTATGATGCAATTGCTATTTGCCATAAACAAGGGAATTCAAATGTGTTTATTGAGTTTATGCTTGATGCAATCCTTGAAACCATTACAAGAACGATCAATCAATCTAATCTTGAGTCGATTGGTTATAGTATCCAAGTAAAGAAACTATTATCAGTAATGGATATGGAAATACCCTATACTGCTTTAGAGTTAATGGAACTTTGTGGTTTAAAGTCAAGAGCATCCTTCAAAAATAACTATATAGATCCTGCTTTAGAGTCTGGATTGATTCAAATGACCATACCTGATAAACCAAAAAGCAGAAACCAACGATATATCAAAACAGTTAATTATTAAAATCGCGGAGAAACAAGACCCAAAACTTGTATCTTCACCAAAACCCCAAAACAGCTCATCTAAGTCCCGTAAATCCATTTTTCTAAGGCAAAAGGATACGGGTAAACTTCGAGGTGGGTACTCTCCACCATCTAAGCCCGTATCCGGAGATAAATACAGTATGTCTTACTACTGTGATATTCTTCGGTTTTTTATTTGCAAAAAGCATAAAAGAGAAATATCTATTAACAGAACTAATTGGATGCAATTTATAAAAACATCCAATATAAAGATATCCTAATGTGGAGTTTTGCAACTTACGTATCTAAATGCACTTAAATATGTTAAAATTATCTTGACAAATATAAGCTTAGAAAAACTAAAAAGCATATATGATAACATAATATTGGTAATCATAATTATGTACTCTCATAAAGAAGACATTGTAGAAAAGAGGTCATTATGAAATCTGTAAAAGTAACTGGATATGGTGGATTGGATCAACTAAACATCGTTACTCATGATATGCTTGAACCAAAAGATCATGAGGTTTTATTGAAGGTCAAAGCCTGTGGTATTAATAACACAGAGATTTGGATGCGTGAAGGTGCCTATGGGCAGGGTCAGAAATCTGGATGGCGACCTGAAGGTGTTGATTTCCCTAGGACACCTGGATCGGATATCGCAGGGTCGATTGTCAAAGTTGGCAAAGATGTTGATAGTAGTATGATTGGCAAAGATGTCGTGTTGTTTCCCTTCACATCAAGTGGCACAGATGGATTAGAACACATTTCAGAAGATATGGCATTTATAGGATCAGAATATGATGGTGGTTATGCTGAGTATGTTGTTTGGCCTGCCGACTTATGCTTTCCTATGCCTTTACCTGACTATACAAAAAGTTCGGCTATCACAGTAAGTGGACTCACCGCTTGGCATATGGCTGAACAACTAAAAATTCAAGAAGGTGAGACCATCCTAGTTACTGGCGCAAACGGTGGTGTAGGATTATATAATGTCCAGATAGCTGCTAATGTATTTGGGCAAAAATCATTGCCATTATTGGTGATAAAGACTTAGAAAAACCATTAAAAGAATATGGTGCGACATATGTATTATCCTATCGTTCTGAGAACTTAGCAGAAGAAATTATAAAAGTTAATGGTGGCCCTATTGATGGTGTTCTTGACGTGGTTGGAGACGCACTGTTTTCACTCTCACTTAAGGTCTTAAAAAAAGGCGGGAAATTTTGTATATCTGGTTCCGCAGGAGGACAAAAGACAGAGTTAGACTTTCGAACATTATACTTAAAACACATTACCATGTATGGATCTGTCTTAGGGACAAAAGAAGAGTATAAAAAACTTCTTCAAGCTGTCTCTTTACATAAGGTGAAACCAATTATTGATCGTACATTCCCTTTAGAAGAAGCTAGAAAAGCACAAGAATATTTTAAAAAACCTGGAAAGCTAGGGAAGATTGTCCTGATCCCTGATGACAATAGCATGTTCAACCATCGGACTACTCATACCACTTCCAGGCAATCCAGCTAAGGCTATAGGTTTTGTATTGGTTAAGTCTAACGTTACAAACAAGGCGATAAAAAACGAAAGTATAATCATCGGGTCGACACCTGTTAATACAAGTGCTAATGATTACGGTAATAATCATTTATAGTAATAATAAAATATCCATTAGTTCTCTTCTCCTTCTTGTATAATCTGTTTTAGTGTAAATAAAACAACTGTGATGATGAACCCAAGCGGTGTTCCAACTAAGTAAAAAAAGACCTGTTGACCGGCTACTTGTGGTGATAAGAGATAAACTCCCATAATTATTAAAGATATTATCATAATAAACAATAATAGTTCTTTTGCATCTACTTCATCGCCCCATATTTCAATTAAATGTCGTTTTATTTTTTAAACGCCGTATTCATGTTATTCAATTTTTTATATCGGATTTCAACTAAACTACAAGTGATATCGCACCGCTTATAGGCCTTTCTAATTAACATTAGATATGTCAATTGCAACGCCAGTGCGAAATGGTTTTACCTTTCGCCTTATTTGGATATAATTGAGTTAGAATGGAGGTAACAACATGAATGACATTAAATGGTACACTATATTTAAAGTATGGATGTTTAGTCTCTTTGGCTTAGACATCTTCTGGCTTGCTTATTTATTTATTGCAAACCGTATGTATGATGGCGCAATGTTTTTTGATTGGATGGCTGTGATTGTCTATCTAATTATTGGTCTAAGTATTGTATTAGTTATCATCAACATGATTACAAGTATACAAGACAAACGCTATAAGGCTTTAGGCTATGGATTTGGAATTGTCGTTGGTGGTTTTATCTTATTTATGGCAATGATTATATCTGTATTAGCAACAGTCTTTTAATCCTTACAGGGGCACAATAGTGCCTTTTTTTTGTTTAAAGAAGCATACTATTTTATATTTTCTCATGTTATAATAAAAATAGATCAATTTAACTGAGAATCTCAATGATTATTGAAACCATAGGGTCTTACCATAGTGTTTTATATCTTATATGCACTTAATCTCTCTTTCGTATGTTATATCGGACAATATCTAAATCGGCTACTTACATAGGTCCCAAAGCAACTATACCAGCTCAGCTTTTTATCTTTTTGCTTTTTCAGTGTAGATACTATTAAAGGGCATGAATCACATCTGGTTATCTTTGTGTTTAGGCACAGATTTAGGATTGATTTTATGTAAAACATAGGATTAAGCGTTCATCTAAAAGTATGATTGAGAGTGTGTTGATGACACATATGGCGCTGAATTTAGCTTTTGTTTTTTCTATTTACTAAATCTAAAAGGAAAGGAAAAGGTATGATTTCAAGATGGTTATTACAGTTTTACAACAGTATATCGCGTAAGCATTTCTTCATTATATTGGGTATTTTTACCCTGTTTATCTTGTTTATTTTACCAGCTGTATCTGACATAAAAATGCTGTTAGTTGGCGTAAGTAACAGCCCTGATACAAACTTTAACTTTTACCTTGATGACTTTTATAATATGCTTGAACAATATGGTCACAAAGGAAGACAGTTTTATATCCTAATGCGTTGGACATTTGATCTTATATGGCCGCTTGTCTATACGATATTTATAGTGGCAAGTATTGCGCTTTTGTCAAAACTGACTGAGATCAATTATAAAACTAACCATTATATCTTGCCGATAATGGCAATATTGTTCGATTACTTTGAGAACATTTTAGCTACCATCATTATGGCTATTTACCCTATGACATATAACTGGCTTGTCTATATGTTATTTGTTGTATCAGTGTTGAAATGGTTGACACTTAGCTTAGCGTTTATTGTGATGTTTTATTTTGTGGTTCAGTTTATACATAGTCTTATAGCGCAGTTTAAAGAACATAACAATCATAAAGCATAGCCATTAAGCATGGTGCTATTACGATTAAAATCCCAAGAAAGACAGGTGTTTATCGATGAATTTAATAGATGATATTATCAAAGAATATTTAAAAAACGTATATTTTATCAATGGTACTGCGTATGCGGGAAATCAACTGCCTGCAAAATACTAGCGGATAAGTATGACTTATTTCATTGTGAAGAAAACTATCAATATGATAAATTTCTGAATTTGACGACTCCTAAAACACACCCTCATATGAATTACTCTAAAACAATGTCTGGTTGGGAAGAATTCGTCACGCGTGATAAAGAACACTATTATGCTTGGTTAAAAGGCGTTAGCGAAGAACTCATTGATTTTGAAATACTTGAGCTTATTTCAATTGCAAAAGATCAAAAAGTTATTGTCGATACCAACTTGCCACATCGGGTTCTAAAAAAGATTAGTGATCCTAGTCGTGTGGTCTATATGGTAACAACGCCAGAAATTTCAATGAATGAATTTTTTAATCGTGAAGATGAAGAAAAGCAATTCTTACTCAACGTGATTAAACAGACTGATGACCCTGAAGGTAATCTTAAAAGATACAAAGATGTCATTCAATACTGTAATCGACAAGAGCTTGTGGATGAATTTAAAGACAGTGGTTTTTTATGCATTACAAGAGAGAGCCTTGAAGATGATATCAATGAAAAAGTGACTCAGATTGAAGACCATTTTGGTCTAAACAAATAACAAAGGCTAATGGATAGTCCTCCTTTTAAAGTTTGACTTGATATGGTTTATTGGATCATGTCTTTTTTAGAGGTATTATCATTCAGCCTTTTTTATTGTTTGATTTATAAAATCAACCATTTATAAACTACGGTTAATTTGGTATAATAATACTTGAAATATAAACAGAAACCAACAATTTTAGGATGTCAAAATAGGGCAATGCAATAATTATTCAATTGTTACACTTGCTGATGTAAATAAATAGTTAATGACATTATACGCAACAGACAGTCAGTGAGGTATGAGTAAAATTATCATTGATTGGTTTTAAAAATGGATACACTGATAGAAACAGCGTTGAGAAAGTATGTGACCCAACTCTTGGATCACATACTTTAGAGTAATATTGGTAAAGATTCTTCAAAAAGAAAATGTGAAACATGGTTTTTTAGACAAGAGATTAATTTATTATTGATGAACTAACTATAATTAATCGGTTTTCACGACACTAACGTTAAACGTTTTTTTATGTCATACGGAGATACGTAATGTGTTTATCATGCATGTATTAAGTTGGGGTCATCAAGTGAAACAGCCAAAATTTAGAGTTTTCTAGTACTTTAGATTCTGATGAAAGTAACGAAAGATATAGTAATATTAAATTGATTCAATTACCGTTAGATTCATTTGATTGTGCTAATGAAGAACTTACCAGACAAGGAACTAAAAATAAGGTACCGATGCCTAGCTACAGATAGTTTTAAAAACTGTAGGTGCTATTAAGAAGCTATCGCCACAACTTGACGTTTGAATGGATAGTACGCATTTTGAATAGTTTTATAGAAGGATCGGAAACACTAAAGAGCTTCATTAAATAGATGACAAGAATTACAATAACTTTTTGGTAACTCTCATCAACCGCTATTATGACAAAGCAAATATTTTTAGGAGGAAAGCACAATGATTAAAGAACTCATTGAGCAAAACAAAGTATTTTTGAAAGATACACCAGAGGTGTATTTTTCACCTGGAAGAGTGAACTTAATCGGTGAACATATTGACTATCATGGGGGAAATGTCTTTCCAGCAGCGATTGAACTTGGCATTTATGCATTTGTTACAAAACGTAACGACCAACAATTCAAAGTTAAAAGTTTACAGATGAATGATAGTCCTATTATGATTCAAATGAATGATTTGGCGTATGCTAAAAAACGAGGCTGGGCAAACTTTATCTCAGGTATGATGGCAGCGTGTTTAGACACAATCCCCTCACATGGATTAAACATTGTGTTTTATTCTAATTTACCAAGTAGTTCGGGACTGTCATCAAGCGCAGCATTAGAAGTTCTCGTTGGCGTTATATTAAACCAAACATATGCATTAGGTATTCCCCGTAAGCAACTTGTGCAAATCGCTCAAGATGTTGAAAACAACTATATTCATGTGAAATGTGGTATCATGGATCAGTTTGCGGTTGGAATGGGGAAAAAAGATCATGCTATTTTTTTGAATACTGACACACTCGATTACGAACTTGTACCGTTTGTTCTAAAGGAGTATAAGTTAATGATTGCCAATACTAATAAGTCGCGACAACTAGCTGATTCAAAATATAATGAACGTGTTAATGAATGTCGAGCGGCCTTAGAAATCATTCAAAAAGACTATAAAGATGTTCCGTATTTAAGTGCACTTGAGCTCACCGATTTAGAAGCTGTTGAGCATGTATTAAAAGATGACCTCCTCTTTCGGAGAGTTCGCCATGTAGTGACTGAAACAAAACGAACAAATCAAGCCGTTGATTTACTCAAGAAAGGGAATATTAAATCTTTTGGTGAGCTTCTCAACCAAAGTCATATGTCTTTAAAAAATGACTATGAGGTAAGCTGTCATGAACTAGATGTCTTAGTTGATGCCTTTCTCAAAGAAGGTGCGATTGGTGCGCGGATGACAGGCGCAGGATTTGGTGGATGCATTGTGGCGATTGTTAAAACGTCATTCAACGTGGCAAATGAACAACAAATTCAAAACATCTATACCTCAAAAATACATTTACATACAGATATCTATCAAGCAAACCCATCAGATGGGACAAAGAAAATAAATATAGAGGAGTTGCTATAATGCGTATATGTGTCACAGGAGGCGCTGGGTATATTGGCTCACATGCTGTAAAAATGTTGGTAAATCATGGCCACGATGTAGTGGTTGTCGATAATTTATCAACAGGATATGAACAAGCAGTTGACCCAAACGCCACATTTTATAACTGTAGTATTTTAGAGACCGATCGCTTAGTCTCAATATTTCAAGAAGAAGCAATTGAAGCAATCATGCATTTTGCCGCATTTAGTATTGTGCCAGAGAGTATGAAGAATCCGCTCAAGTATTATAATAACAATGTTTATGGCACTAGTTGTTTGTTAGAAGCAATGCATCAAGCAAACGTTACCTACATTATCTTTAGTTCAACAGCTGCAGTGTATGGTGAACAAACAACAATGCCAATTACAGAAGATATGGAAGAGTTACCAACGAATCCTTACGGACAAACAAAACTTGCAATGGAACATATGATGCACTGGGCTGAAAAAGCATATGGTATTAAACATATTGCATTACGGTATTTCAATGTTGCAGGGGCATATCACGATGGAAGTATTGGAGAAGCACATAACCCTGAAACCCATCTAATTCCCCTGATTTTACAAGTACCACTTGGGCAACGTGAAGAAATTTATATCTTTGGGGATGATTACGATACACCTGATGGCAGCTGTATTCGTGATTACATCCATGTCGAGGATTTAATTGATGCGCATATTTTGGCAATTGACTATGTCAAAAAAACCAATAACAGTACGTATTTTAACTTAGGTAGTGGCGATGGATACAGTGTTAAGGAAATGATTGAAGCGGCTAGAGATGTTACAAATCTAGAAATCAAGGCATCTGTAAAAGGTCGTAGAGAAGGAGACCCCGCAAGATTAATCGCATCTAGTCAAAAAGCTAAAGACATATTAAAGTGGGCACCAAAATATACCCATGTAAAAGATATTATAAAAGCAGCTTGGCAGTTTCACGAGTCTCATCCAAATGGGTATCACAATGACTAATATACATAGCGCAATTAAATCCCTTGTTTATTATGGCAAGTATAATCAACTATTAACAGAAGATGATATCCCCTATGCATTAAACAGACTTGCTGATTTGTGTCAACTTGATGTATTTATAGATTGCGAGATTGATAATGCCTATAAAACAAATCGACCAACTGAGTTAATTAAACCACTAATCGCATATGCTAAAGCAAACCACTTATTGGCATACGATTCCGTTTCACAAGAAGATATATTTGAAGCTAAATGTATGGATGTGATATTGCCTCGTCCATCAGAGTTAAATCAACAGTTTTTCGCTAAAGAGCACGTTAACGTAGTAGCAGCAACTGACTTCTACTATGAACTATCAAAACAAAGTAATTATATTAAGACAGACCGCATAGAAAAGAATATCACATGGCAATCAAAGACAAAGTATGGCACCTTTGATATGACCATCAACCTAAGTAAGCCCGAAAAGGATCCAAAAGACATCATTAAACAAAAGAAACAATCTAGTAAAGGCCATATTCAGTGTTTACTATGTAAAGAAAATGTAGGATATAGTGGGTATACTACCAATGTGGGTCGAACATCTCACCGTGTGATCCCCATTGATTTGAACAACGAACCCTTCTATTTACAGTATTCACCCTATGTTTACTATAATGAACATTGTATCGTCTTACACAAAGATCATACACCAATGAAAGTCAGTAAAAAAACATTTAAACGGTTGTTTGACTTTGTCGAACGATTTAACCACTACTTCTTGGGCAGTAATGCGGGATTACCAATTGTTGGAGGCAGTATCTTGTCCCATGAACATTATCAAGGGGGACGACATACCTTTCCCATTGAATCTGCAGATGTGTTAACATCTGTACAATTAGACGACGTGACACTAGAAAAACTCTATTGGCCTCTATCGGTCATTAGATTATCGTCTAAAAACAGAGAAAAACTTGAAAAAGTTGCGATAAAACTATATCACTATTGGGAAAATTACAGCGATGAATCTGTTGGCATCTATAGTCATACTGATGCGCCTCACAATGCCATTACACCAATCGCAAGATATCAAAATGGTACATATGTATTAGATATGACATTACGAAACAACCTAACAAGTGATGCGTATCCACTGGGTATTTTTCATCCCCACCAGGTACACCATCACATTAAAAAAGAAAATATTGGGCTAATTGAAGTCATGGGGTTAGCCGTCTTGCCAGCTAGATTAAAGACTGAACTCTACGCCATTATTGAGGCGCTCACAAATAGTACCCCATTGCCTAAGGGTCTAGAACATCATCACGATTGGTTTAAGACACTACAAGATAACAAACCGACAAGCAATATAAAAGCATTTGTCTATCAAGAAACAGCCAAAGAATTCATGTATTGTTTAGAAGATGCAGGTGTCTTTAAACAAGATGATCAAGGACAACGAGCATTTGATAAAATGATTAGGGGGTTTTTAAATGCTTAAACAAACAACAGAAAAAATACATCATCATGACGTTACTATAATTAATGTTGAAACACCCGATATGAAATTTAAGTGTATGTCACTTGGCGCAACGATTTTAGATATTCAAACCAAAGATCATTCAGGCAAGTTTGAAAGTGTCGTTATGCAGTTTGATTCGTTGTCACAGTATGATCATAATAAACTCTTTCTTAATCAAATTATTGGTCCAACAGCAGGACGTTTACCGGAAGGCCCGTATACATTTGGAGGAGAAGAAATCACTTTAAACTTAAACAATGGAAATGCGCATTTACACGGTGGTAGATACGGTATTATGAACATTAATTTCGATGTTGAAGTCACTGAAGAAAACAGTGAGACACGTATTACTTTCAAGACATCAAGTGACCAAGAAAGTTTTTATCCTGGTGTGCAAACGTTTAAGATAACATACACGATCAAAGGGTCATCATTCACAATTGACTTTGAGGCAGATACGACCGCTGAGACACTGATAAACTTAACGAGTCATTTGTATTTTAACTTACGTGGAAACATGAAAGAATCGGTTTTACATCAAGTGCTTCACATGACAGCCGATCGCTATTTGGCATTAGATGATGATTTCATACCCGTCACAATTAAACCAGTAACAGGGACACATTTGGACTTTAACCACCCCTCGTTAATTGGTAACCATATGACAAAAGAAATATTAGCAAAACCAGAAAAGGGAATAGATAATCCATTACTGTTTGGTGATAAAAAAGAGATAAATCTATATGATCCTACTTCAAAACGGTCATTAATGATTACAACTGACTATCCAAGTGTTGTGGTTTATACTGACAATCATAACCAAGGATATACGTTTAAACATATGACTGATCGTGTATTACATATGGGCATTTGTTTTGAAACACAGTTACCACCAAATGGCATTCATATACCGGGTTGTGAAGATGGTATTTTAAGTGGTGGCGAGCACTATCATTACACTACCCATTACAGATTTGATGTGACACAATCATATGATTAAGATATCAGATAAAGTCTTTCACCTTTCAACCGAAACGACGAGTTACCTCTTTTGTGTCAATGAACACAATCATTTAGAACACTTATATTATGGTGAACATCTCGATGTTCTAGATAATATAGATGCCTATTTAGAACGCTACGCGTTTGAATTAGGTAGTGCAACATCATACCGTGCCGACACAAGAGGATATATGTTAAATCATGTCAAACTAGAAGCATCGACATACGGCAAAGGAGACTATCGCTTGCCGATGCTTCATATTGAAGGGAAAGATGGAATTAGAACGACAGATTTTACGTATAAAAGCCACCACATCATAACGAACTATACCGTAAAAAATATGCCGTTATCACGTAAAGAAGAAACGTTAAAAGTTATTTTATATGACGATATTTTAGATCTTGAGTTGGCGCTATATTATTCTGTGTTTACGCGTGAAAATATCATAACAAGACACGCTGAGATACGTAACTGCTCGAGTGATGATGTTGTACTTGATCGGGCAAGTAGTATCAATCTTGATCTCTTATATAACAAGCAAGTCTTAACAAAACTAGATGGCGCATGGATTAGAGAAAAACACAAAAATACTTATCAACTGACAAAAGGGACACTTGTAATAGACAGTAAAAAAGGCGTCTCTAGTGCCGATCATAATCCAGCGTTTATGTTGCAAGATGATGTTGGCATAACGGGTATGATTTTAATGTATAGCGGTAACTTTGAAGCGACATTCGAAGTGACACCTCACGACTTGTTAAGGGTGACATTAGGAATTAATCACTTTGATTTTCGATATACTTTGTCCAAAGACAGTACCTTTATTACACCAGAAGTTATTCTGAGTTATTCAGTTAAAGATGAAACCCATTTAGCGAATCAATTTCATCAGTTTATTAATGCGTATGTCATTCCAAAACAACATCAAAAAGCACGCCCAATTATCATTAATAACTGGGAAGCAACCTATTTTGATTTTAATGAAAAGAAGTTAATAGCCATCGCCAAAAAAGCAAAAAAACTTGGGATGGAACTGCTATGTCTAGATGACGGGTGGTTCGGACATAGGGATGATGATACATCGTCTCTAGGCGATTGGCAGACACATCCGAAGAAACTTAAAAAAGGCTTAGGAAAACTCATTACAAAAATCAATGCGATTGGACTTGAGTTTGGTTTATGGATTGAACCAGAAATGATATCAATTAATAGTGAACTCTATATAGCACATCCAGAATGGGCAATTCAACTGCCTGATACAGTTCCAAGCATTGGCAGAAACCAACTAGTTCTTGATTTAGCTCAACAAGCTGTTCAAGATTTTATCATTGAGACAGTGAGTGAGTTATTAAAAACCTATAATATAACCTATATTAAATGGGATCATAATCGTAATTTAACCGATAGTTATACCCCAGGTGATAATCCTTATGCCCATCACTATCTATATACAATGGGCTTATATCGTATAATCGAAACACTAACAACACGGCATCAGGATGTTTTGTTTGAATCATGTGCAAGTGGTGGAAATCGTGCTGACTTAGGGATGATGTACTATATGCCACAAACATGGACAAGCGATAATACTGATCCAGATGAACGATTACTCATTCAAGAAGGCGCTAGTTTATTTTATCCTTTATCAAACATGAGTAACCATGTCGCTTCAGAAGTGAGTCACCAAATGTTTCGCAAGACCCCACTTGAAACACGGTTTAATGTGGCAGCATTTGGGGTATTAGGCTATGAACTTGATGTGACCAAACTTACTCCTTTTGATGAAAAAGTTATTGCCAAACAAATTCTTTTTTATAAAACGTATCGTACACTATTTCAGTACGGCTATTTTCAAATCATTCCCCACCCAAAATACCATGTTTGGGCTGTTTATAATGATACATTTGATCAAGCCATTGTAATGGTCTACCAACATCATATGACACCGAATCCTCGGATTGAGCGGATTAAAATACCGCTTCTTACCAAAGGGTCATATACTGTAGAAACTAGGGAACAATTCTTTAATATTCGTGCCTTCGGCAGTTTAGTGAATGAAGCATTACCAATATCTTTAAAAGTACATTCATGGCTTTATAATACCATTGCGAATAGATACTTATTTAAAGCAAATACATTCAATGTCACTAGACAGTCAACAACCCTAAAACACCACGGATTAATTTTACCGCATGAGTTTACATCAACAGGATATAATGATCAGGTTATGCCCTTACCTGACTATAATTCACAACTATTTATACTAAAAAAAATTAAGGAGATAGACAATGACTAGTAAGAAGCTAACCAAAAAAACGAAGTTTGCTTATGCCCTTGGTGGGCTAGGGAAAGATATGATGTTCGCAACGAGCACATATATGATGTTTTATTTTAATGATTTACTTGGAATCAGTAGTGCGTTTTTAGGTGTAATGATTATGGTTGTCCGTATTTGGGATGCCATCAATGATCCCATCATGGGAACCATTGTGGATAAGACAGAATCAAGATGGGGGAAATTTAGACCCTGGATTTTAATTGGAACAGTATTAAATGCCTTTATCTTGGTTATGTTATTTTTAAATCCTGGCTTTCAAACGAACTCAATCATACAACTTGTTTATGTCACAACATTCTATACGCTTTGGGGTATGACCTATACATTGATGGACATTCCCTTCTGGTCAATGATACCTGCGCTTAGTTATGATCAAAAAGAACGTGAGGATGTTACGGTATTAACTCGATTGTTTACCAGTATTGGGTATTTTATTGTTGCTGGGGGATATATTACCTTCGCCCATCTATTAGCCGGTGGAGATACGCCTGAAGCTGAGATTAGAGGATTACTTATTTTTGCAATTATCGTTGCCGTTATTTTTGTCATTACAGAAATCATCACCGTTACAAATGTAAAAGAAAACATTCAACCTGCCGATAAAGAAAAACGATCACTTAAAAAAATGTTTGAACTATTAAAGAAAAATGACCAGTTGTTAGTAGTAATGGTTGTTGTATTAACGATTAACTTCACCCTATACATTACTAGTGGTATGGCGATTTATTACATCACCTATGCGGTGGGAAATAGTGATTACTTTATTATCTTTATGGCTGTTGGAGGCATCCTTCAAATGCTCGGAACCATTGTCTTTTATCAACTTAGAAATTATTTCAATCGGAAAAAAATATTTAATCTTGCGATATTGATTCAATTTGTTGGATTCATACTATTATTCTTCAATGCCTTTTTATTTAAATCACATGTCGTACTCCTCTTTGTCTTTGCGGGAATTGTCTTTTTAGGACAAGGGATATTTATGGTTATTCAAACTGTTATATTGAGTGATACTGTAGAGTATGGAGAATGGAAAACACATAAACGAAGTGAATCTATTGCGTTTAGTGTCCAAACCTTCGTTGTGAAAATGGCAATGGGATTATCAAGTGGGGTCATCGGGATTGGTCTTGCCATAATTAATTTTGTTCCATCAAGACAAATCAATGGCGTGATTACCCGTTTTGAACAATCTAGTACAACGTTACTTGGAATGAGTTTAATAATGTTCATTTTACCATTATTTGGACTATTAATCGGGCAATTTGTCTTTAACAAAACACATATATTAGATGAAGCGAAATACGCATTAATTGTGAAAGAATTAAAATTAAGAAAAGAGGCAAAAGATGAAACGGATACCACTCAATAACAATTGGCACTATCTTGATCATTTTGACCCATCTTTTATTGACACGCCCCTCGTTAGTCCAGAAGAAATCCGCTTGCCGCATACGAATAAAGAGTTACCATATCACTATTTTGATGAGCGTAGTTACCAATTTGTTAGTAGTTATGAGCAATTCTTAACGGTAGAGAAACAAACTGATAAACAGTACTATCTACATTTTGAGGGTGTCATGACCGTTGCGACTGTCTATCTAAACGGGATAGAAGTAGGCTCGCATAAAGGAGGCTATACGCCATTTAAAATCCATGTTACAGATCATTTAAAAAATGGGGAAAATCGATTGTTTGTTAAAGTCGATTCAACGGAACGTACCGATGTCCCACCATTTGGATTTGTTGTTGATTATTTAACATATGGTGGCATCTACCGTGAAGTGACCTTGCTCGAAAAAGAAGCGAATCATATTGAAGATGTGTTTGTTCATGTTGAACGAGATTTACTCCACATTGATATACACAGTATCTTTACAAAAGGGAATCTTATTGAAGCAAAAATCGCCATCAAACAAGATGACACATTAATTAAAAGTTTTGATCAACGCTTGGATCAAGAGACAACACAAATTGTTGAAACGTGTCACCTAAACACATGGGATATTGACACTCCTAATATGTATACACTTGAGATATATAGTGGTGAAGTATTATTGTATCAGACACGATTTGCCAAACGCGATATCGCCTTTAAAGTGGATGGGTTTTACTTGAATGGTGAGCGCTTAAAGTTGCGTGGATTAAATCGCCATCAGTCCTATCCATATGTTGGATATGCGATGCCTTCAAGTGCACAAAAACGCGATGCCGATATCTTAAAATATGACTTAGGATGTACAGTTGTAAGAAGCTCTCACTATCCACCAAGTCGTCACTTCTTAGACCGGTGTGATGATATAGGATTATTGGTTGTAACTGAGTTGCCGGGGTGGCAACACATCGGTGATGACTTATGGAAAGAGGTTGCGAAAGAAAATGTTCGTGAGATGATCATTCGAGATCGTAATCACCCATCAATTATATTATGGGGGGTTCGTATTAATGAATCACCTGACGATGATTCATTCTATCAAGCAACCAATCATATCGCGCATGAGTTGGATCCAACACGTCCAACAGGTGGGGTTAGAAACTTCAAAGGATCAACACTTTTTGAAGATGTGTACACTTACAATGATTTTGTTCATAGAGGCGATAATATCGGTCTTGAAGCCCCTAAAAAAGTCGCAAAACAAACTGCGCCATATCTCGTGACAGAATATAACGGGCATATGTATCCAACAAAACCATTTGATGATGAAATACACCGGATCAACCAAGTTAAACGCCATTTAAATGTATTGGAATATGCCTATAGAGATCCGAAAATTTCGGGTGCTATTGGTTGGTGTATGTTTGACTATAATACGCATAAAGACTTTGGAAGCGGCGATAAAATTTGTTATCATGGTGTTCTAGATATGTTTAGAAATACAAAGTATGCAGCACATGTCTACGCTTCGCAAAACGATCATGAACCGATTTTAGAAATAGCATCTAATTTACAAATTGGTGATTTTGAAGCAAGTGAAATTAAAGAGGTTATTGTCTTAACCAATTTAGATGAAGTCAAGTTTTACATTAACGAAGACTATATAAAAACCTTTAAGCCATCAAAGGAGTATACACATTTAGATCATCCCCCAATTATTATTGACGATTTTATTGGGAATCTAATTCATGATAATGAACCCTATTCAAAAAAAGATGCTGACACCATTAAAGCGATATTGTTACATATCATGAAACACGGTATGAACTTACCACTTCGATTGAAACTTAAAATGGCTTGGGTACTGTTTAAAAATAAATTATCGATTGATGAAGCTGCTAAATTGTATGAACATTACGTCGGTAAATGGGGACTAGCTTCATTAACCTATCGTTTCGAAGGATATAAAAATGGTGCTTTAGTGATGACAAAACAAGTAGGACCATCGTACTCTAATCATCTTAGTGTCACAATAGACGATAATGAGATAGCTGAAACAGATACCTATGAAGTTACTAAAATGACTGTTATGCACAAAGATCACAATGACAATAGATTGTTCTATTCTGCCTTACCTGTAACACTAACTATTGATGGTCCATTAGAATGTATCGGTCCAAAGACACGACCACTTCGTGGTGGTGTGACCAGTTTCCATGTCAAAACAACAGGCAAAAAAGGTTTAGCTAAAGCTATTATATCAACTCAGGAGTTCCCTGACGAACGTCTTGAAATCACCGTTTTATAAACCATTTAATAACAACTATTAACAATCCCCACTTTTTTCTACAAACACCCTATAAGGGATACATTAATTGAGAGCGTTGTTGGAGGCTGTAACACCATTTTGTACAACGGTTGAACACCATTTGGGCTAACCAAATAATTAAATAAATAATGTATGCGGACCCTAGAAAGGCTACTAGTCACTCTCTTAGAAAGCCGTTTAGTTGCATCTCATTTTCGGCTAAACATTTCCTTAAAGAGTCATAGATTTCGACTCGTAATACGTCTAACAATATCAGGAATCATCAGTTGGAAAAAACGGCCCTGTTATTGCTGCTGGCGTCTTGTTTGATATAGACATTAGAACATACATTATTTTTTCAGCTGGACAATTAATTGTCCAAAAATCATCGCACCTTCTTCTGTTTGAGTTTATAGTCTTTTACCATACTATATTTCTGTCGATAGTATACTTTATAACCCTTACAGATTAGATGCCAAGCTAATTAAAAACTTTATAATGACTAGATAATATGACAAATAGCCACATGGATTAATAGACTAAACTATGCTCTTAAGTGTGCTTTTTCGACAGTATCATAGACAAAATAAAACCTAATTTAGTTTACAAAATATATTATTTGTGGTAGTATAAATTGAACTTCAGGGCAGGGTGTAATTCCCGACCGGCGGTATAGTCCGCGAGCGAAAGCTGAGTAGGCGCAATTCCTACACCGACAGTAAAGTCTGGATGGAAGAAGTTTGTCATATGCACTACTTTTATTATGACACTATTATGCCCTGAGTCTATTCTCAGGGCATTTTTTATTGGAGGTTGTTATATCATGGACAAATTTATGAAACGCGCTCTTGACCTTGCTAAAAAAGGGTATCCGCATGTGTATCCAAATCCCTTAGTTGGCGCAGTAATTGTGAAAGATGGTGTCATTATTGGCGAAGGATACCACCATAAGTATGGGGAGGATCATGCGGAGATTGATGCGCTTAAAAATGCCACATCTGATGTATCAGGTGCGACTGCTTATGTAACATTAGAGCCTTGTTCACATTTTGGTAAAACACCACCTTGTGCAAATGCTCTTGTTCAAGCTGGCATAAGTAAAGTTGTGATTGGTATGAAAGATCCTAATCCATTGGTCGCTGGTAATGGGATTCAACTTTTGAAAGACGCGGGTGTTGATGTTTTAGTCGAATCAGATGATACCCTCTTCCGTGATTTGAATAAGGCGTTTTTACAATATATTGAGGCACCAAAGCCTTATGTCATATTGAAAACAGCAATGACCGCAGATGGCAAAATTGCGACATATAATCATCATTCAAAGTGGATTACGAATGCTGAGTCACGTAAACAAGTTCATTACACACGTAACCGAGTATCCGCTGTCATGGTCGGTGTTAATACGGTTATTGCTGATAACCCAAGATTAACCGTTAGACTCGATAAGCCAAGATCATCTCAACCGGCAAGAATCATCATTGATAGTGCTGGCAAGATTCCACGTGATTCTAATATCATTCAAACAGCGCATGATATCATAACATTTATCGCTGTTGATAAACAACTTTCTAAAGAAAAATTAGCAGAATTAAAACAGACTGGCGCAATTCCATTGTTGTGTGACACAAAAGATAATCATGTCGATTTAAAACACTTAATGATTTTGCTTAAAAATGAAGGTATCAAACGGATTTTACTCGAAGGCGGAAGCACCTTAAATGCCGCATGTTTAGAAGCGGGTATTATAGATGAATATCAATTATATATTGCCCCTAAACTTATTGGGGGTAATAAGGCATTAACCCCTATTGGTGGGAATGGTATAGCCCACATGTCGGACGTTATTAACATGCGACTTGTCCGTGTTGATCAATATGGTGAAGATATGTATATGATTTATCAATTATAAAGGAGGCCACAAATGTTCACAGGAATCATTGAAGAAATAGGTACGATTAAATATATTAAAAAACGTCCAAAAAGTGTGAGTTTAACGGTATCCGCTAACAAAGTTATCGACGGGACTCAGTTAGGAGATAGTATCGCTACTAACGGAGTCTGTTTGACCGTCACTGACCTTAAACAAGAAAGCTTTGATGTTGATGTCATGTATGAAACACTAGAGAAAACGGCGATAAAACATATCGCTGTTGGCTCCAAAGTAAATCTCGAGCGTGCGCTTACCCCATCTACACGAATGGGAGGTCATATTGTCAGTGGCCATGTTGATGGTATCGGGAAAATTAAACAGAAACAACAAGTTGGTATTGCCACAAAATATACAATCAGTGTTGCAGAATCACTTAGTCGTTATATTGTGTCAAAGGGGAGTGTGGCAATAGATGGTATTAGTTTGACTGTAATTGATGTGACACCTACATCCTTTACTGTTTCATTAATTCCCCATACGAAAAATGAAACAACCTTACACGATAAAACAATAGGCGATACGGTTAATATAGAAAATGATATTGTTGGTAAATATATTGAAAAATTTATGAACACTGCTTCTACATCAAAAGGCATAACACAGGAGGTATTAAGAAAATATGGCTACTAATCCACAATTTAACACAATTGAAGAAGCTATCGAAGACATTAAGCACGGGAAAATGGTGGTTGTTGTCGATGATGAAAACAGAGAAAATGAAGGCGACTTAGTTGTCGCAGCTGAACACGCGACACCAGAAGTCATCAATTTTATGGCAAAACATGGAAGAGGGTTAATTTGTTTACCGCTTAAAAAAGATCAGGCAAAACAAATTGATATTTCATTGATGAGTAAACGCAACACCGAAGAGTTTCAAACAGCTTTCACGGAATCAATTGATCACATTGATACAACCACAGGTATCTCAGCTCATGAAAGATCATTAACGATTCAAAAAGCAGTGAGTCAAAAAGCGAACGGTAAGGAATTTAAAAAACCAGGACATATCTTTCCTTTAATCGCAGAAAATGGTGGCGTTCTTAAACGTGCTGGGCACACTGAAGCGGCTGTTGATTTGGCGTCTTTAGCTGGATTAACCCCGGCAGGTGTCATTTGTGAAATTATGAATGAAGATGGGACTATGGCCCGCGTTGATGATTTAATACCGTTTTGTAAGAAACATCAATTAAAACTGATCACCATTGAGGATTTAATTGCACATAGAAGCGAACAAAAACAACTTATTGAGCGCTCTGCAGAAGCTGACTTACCAACTGATCATGGGGAATTTAGAATGGTTGGATATGAAAACACCTTAAATAAAGAACATCACGTTGCTCTTGTTAAAGGAGATATTACGGCTGATGAACCCACACTTGTGCGTGTTCATTCAGAATGTTTAACAGGCGATGCCTTTTCATCGCAACGCTGTGATTGTGGTGATCAATTAGATGCCGCATTAGATAACATCAATAAAGAGGGTAAAGGTGTCTTACTTTACATGCGTCAAGAAGGACGCGGTATTGGTCTAATTAATAAGATTAAAGCTTACGCCTTACAAGATAAAGGCTTAGATACTGTTGATGCCAATCTTGCTTTAGGATTACCAGAGGATGCTAGAGATTATGGTATTGGTGCACAAATATTAAAAGACCTTGGCGTTGGTAAAATGCGGTTAATGACCAACAACCCCAAAAAGATACATGGTCTATCTGGCTATGGCTTAGAAGTTGTTGAACGTGTGCCAATTCAAACCAATCATAATGAACGCAGTCATCAATATTTAAAAACGAAAAAAGATAGAATGGGACACTTATTAAAATTTAAGGAGGAAACAAAATGAACAATTATCAAGGAAAATTAGTCGCAAAAGATTTAAAGGTACAAATCGTTGTTGGACGATTTAATGAGTTTATTGGCAGTAAATTATTAGAAGGCGCAAAAGATGCATTAATTCGCCACGGTGCTAAGGAAGATGATATCGGTGTCACTTGGGTACCAGGCGCATTTGAAATGCCATTAATTGCGAAAAAACTAGCAAATAAACAACAGTATGATGCCATTATCTGTCTTGGCGCAGTCATTCGTGGGGCAACCCCACATTTTGACTATGTCTCTGCGGAAGTCACCAAAGGAATTGCCTCAGTTAGCCTAGACTCAGAAATGCCTGTTGTCTTTGGCGTATTAACGACTGATACTATCGAACAAGCCATTGAACGCGCAGGCACAAAATCAGGAAACAAAGGCTTTGACGCTGCTGTGACAGCGATTGAAATGGCTAACCTCATCCGTGATATCGACAAGGATGCCTAAACACTATCAGACACTAATCCTCGACTATGATGGGACGCTTCATAATAGTATTCATATTTATGAGCCAGCTTTTCGAAAAGCTTACGCATATTTATTAAATGCATATGGTGGCCAAGAAAAGACGTGGTCTCAAGCAGAGATTAAACAATTCTTAGGACAATCGCCTAAAGAAATGTGGGCAAACTTTCCACTTGAATATAGCTCTCAAGCAAAACAAGAGGCCTCACAAATTATTACACAAACAATGCAAGAACTTTTAGATAAAAAACATGCAGTTTTATATGATCATGCGCTCGAGGTATTACGTAAATTAAAAGCACGAGGGTATCATCTTATCTTTTTATCTAATTGTAAGATGCAATATAAAGCCACCCATGATAAGACATTTGACTTAAGTAAATACTTCGATACCTTAATCTGTACAGAGGAATATGATTACGCACCTAAGGAAGACATCATAAAAGTGATTAAACAAAACTATCCGGCTGACTATGCAATAATTGGTGATCGATATCACGATATTAATGCCGGAATCAAAACAAACATTACGACAGTCGCGTGCACCTATGGCTTCGGATCAAAAGAGGAATTAGAACCGGCAACTTACCACATAGACAATATTAAAGCGTTACTGACTATATTTGAATAAAGGTAGAGAATTCTCTACCTTTTTTTGAGGGACACTTCTTCTTTTATGATCACTCATTATAAGCTTCGAAATGGTGGTTAAATCGATTAAAAAAAGACACGCGTTACAATTGCAAAACGCGTTAATTATGACTATAATATAATTGTAATCATTTCAATATTATATTAAATACAGAAAGGGAGATTTAATTAAAATGAATACTCAAATTACATTAATGAATCAATATGTTGCTGATTTATCAGTTGAAAATGTTAAATTCCATAACTTGCACTGGAATGTTGTTGGACAAAACTTTGAACAAGTCCATGTATATTTAGAAAAATTATATGATGACTTCTTCTTAAAATTTGATGAAGTTGCTGAACGTGTCAAAATGTTGGGTGAATTTCCACTCGCATCAACTAAAGAATACTTAGAACTTAGTAAAGTGAATGAGCTAAGTAATGATAATATAAAAGTTGATGAAGCATTGAAAGTGGCTAAAGAAGAGTTAGAATACTTAAAAACATCAGCGCTTAACATTCGTAAAGAAGCAGATAATAATGATGATTTTGTCACAGTCGCTTTAATGGAAGACCATGTGGCTGCTTATGATAAAGAAATTTGGTTCATTGAATCAGCTTTAAAATAAATACTCTTTAAGGATGTCCCAATGGATATCCTTTTTTTTATTTAAACATATATCTTTAATCTTACACTTATTAGTGATAAAATTATCTTGAGAGGTGATATGATGAAACATAATCATCTAGGGTCTGCTTTCGGGTTGCCATAATTTATTTAATTTTTAGCGCAATCTGGATTTTTGTCACAGACCTTACCCTTTTATATCTGAACACGAATGTTAAATTATATCAGTCCTTTTCAACACTTAAAGGGTTATTTTTTGTTTTTGCTTCTACACTGATTATATACTATGTGGTTCATAAAGAGGTTCAAAAAATTAATAATGCCCAACTGAATATTAAACAGTTGCGCGAATATGATACCTTGACAAATGTTCATAATCGAAGTAGTTATAATGAGAAAGTGAAGGAACTTTCTATGACAGGGGAAACGGTCTCTATCATATTAAGTGACATAAATGGTTTGAAACTCATTAATGAAATGTATTCATCTTATGAAGGGGATAATACATTAATTAACTATGCAAATATGTTAAGAGATATTGTTGAAGATGATGCTTTTATTGCTCGTATTGGTGGCGATGAATTTTGTCTCTTTATCAATGGGTATAATGAAGATCGCCTTGTAAACTATGTTCAGGAAATTAAAACAAAAATTATTAAAGAACGTATTTTTGACCTTCCACTCACAGTCGCTATAGGCTATGCTAGTACGGAGGAAACAACCAACATCCACGAAGCATTATCAATTGCGGAAGATCGAATGCTTAACAATAAATTAATCCTCCAAGAAAGCGCAAGCAGTTCCATTGTTAAATCTCTTAAAACAGCCTTGTTCGAACGCAGTGACGAAACAGAACAACATGCGAATCGGATAGCAGACTTATGTGTTCAACTCGGTCAAAGAATAGGATTATCGCATAATGAGTTAAATGATCTTAAATTATTTGCCATTTTGCACGATGTTGGGAAGATTGGGATTGAAGACAAAATTCTAAAAAAACCAAGTCGGTTAAATGAGTCAGAATATAAGCGAATGAAGCAACACCCATCTATTGGATATAAAATTGCGAGCAATGTTGAAGCCTTAGAGGGTATTTCATACTACATTTTAACACACCATGAATGGTGGGATGGCAATGGATATCCTAAAGGGTTAAAAGACGAAGAAATTCCACTTCTTTCACGTATTTTAAGTATTGTGGATGCATGGGATGCGATGACTAATGACCGCATATACCGTAACGCAATGAGTAAAGAGAATGCTATTCAAGAACTCATAGATTATAAAGGTACACAATTTGGTCCAATGCTTATAGAGGAGTTTTTAAACATTGTGAACTCAAAAAGGTAATCCCTCTTTTTGTTTTTTTTATTTGAAAACACTTA
Organism: Candidatus Izemoplasma sp.; assembly: GCA_036172455.1. NCBI lineage: Bacteria > Bacillati > Mycoplasmatota > Mollicutes > Candidatus Izemoplasmatales > Candidatus Izemoplasmataceae > Candidatus Izemoplasma > Candidatus Izemoplasma sp. Next base: position 156,831 of record JAXKVY010000004.1, on the reverse strand, counting down.
CATTAGAAAACCGTTATATTTTACCATTAGGTGGTTGTTATTAAATGATTAATTTGTTAGAATAAATTATCAAATACGTATAATCGTTTTAATATGGAAAACAGTTTCTACCCTAGACCGTAAATTTAGGACTACGTACAATTGATCTATAACAATGTTATGGGTTTCTTTGTATGTCCTATCATACGGAGAAACCCATTTTTAATTGGAGGAGATCACATGGATTTACATGGTAAATTAATTCAAGAAGGATTAACATTTGATGATGTTTTGTTAATCCCACAAGCATCATCAGTAACACCTAATCAAGTCTCATTAAAGACGCAACTAACGAAAAATATTTCATTAAACATCCCGATTCTATCGGCAGCGATGGACACTGTCACAGAAGCAAGACTTGCTATTGCGTTAGCCCGTCAAGGAGGTATTGGATTCATCCATAAAAATATGCCAATTTCTGATCAAGCCAAACAAGTTGATTATGTAAAGCGATCACAAAGTGGTATGATTTTAAACCCGATTACACTTAACAATAAAAGCACACTGTTTGATGCTGAAGAGTTAATGTCTAAGTATAAAATATCAGGTCTTCCTGTTGTCAGTGAAAATGATACGCTGCAAGGTATTATTACCAATAGAGATTTACGATACCGAACACTTGATGATACGTTAGTCACAAAAATCATGACCAAAGAGAACTTAATCACAGCGCCTGTCGGTACGAGTTTAGATCAAGCCAAACAGATTTTACTTGATAACCGGATTGAAAAACTCCCTATTGTCGATAATCATGATATCTTAAAAGGGTTAATCACAATAAAAGATATTGATAATGTTGTGAACTACCCAAATGCATCAAAGGATGATAGTGGGCGCTTACGTTGTGGCGCAGCCGTTGGTGTCGGTGTAGATACATTAGATCGTGTAAAAGCATTGGTTGAAGCTGGGGTTGATATCATTACAGTCGATAGTGCTCATGGTCATTCAGAAGGTGTCATAGAAACCGTTAAAGCAGTACGTAAAATGTTCCCAGAACTTGATATTATTGCTGGTAATGTTGTTACCAAGGATGCTGCAAAAACACTGGTTGAATCAGGCGCAAACGCAATTAAAGTGGGGGTTGGTCCAGGATCAATTTGTACAACACGCGTAATTGCTGGAGTTGGTGTTCCACAAATTACGGCCATTAACAATGTGTATCACTATTTAAAAGATACTGATATCTGTGTTATTGCGGATGGTGGTATCAAATTTAGTGGGGATATTGTCAAAGCATTAGCCGCAGGCGCAAACACTGTCATGCTTGGATCATTACTCGCTGGCACAAAAGAATCCCCTGGTGAAGAAGTTGTCTTTAATGGCCGCCGTTTTAAAACGTATGTCGGTATGGGGTCTCTAGCGGCTATGAAGCGTGGGTCGAGTGATCGATATTTCCAAAAAGGAACAGGTGAAGCGAAAAAATTAGTGCCTGAAGGTATTGAAGGACGCGTTCCTTATAAAGGAGAATTAGCTGACACAATTTACCAACTATGTGGCGGCTTACGATCTGGTATGGGATACTGTGGAACAAAAGACATACCAACACTCATTAAAAAGGGACAGTTTGTTAAAATTACAGGTGCGGGATTAGTTGAATCACATCCTCATGATGTAAACATCACCCAAGAAGCACCTAACTATACTAAATAATCATTTGCGTATAATCGTTTAATAAGGAAACAAGTCTCTACCCTAGACCGTAAATCTAGGACTACGCAAAGAAAATATCATTGATAACCAATGAGATTTTTCTTTGTGAAAAATCTCATTTTTATATGAAATAGGAGGAAAAAATGAAACGTGTAAGTATTGTCATGGGATCTACATCTGATTGGCCAATTATGAAAGAGGCGTGTTTGATTCTTGAAAGTTTAGGGATTGAATATGCACGCGATGTGGTAAGTGCTCATCGTACGCCAAAGCATTTATATGAGTTTGCGTCAAATGCAAAAGACTTAGGTCGTCAAATCATTATCGCAGGAGCAGGTGGGGCTGCGCATTTACCAGGTATGATTGCCTCTTTAACACCACTTCCTGTCGTTGGTGTTCCAATTAAAACGTCTAAATTAAATGGGTTAGATTCAATGCTTTCAATTGTTCAGATGCCCCCAGGTGTTCCAGTAGGTACAATGGCGATTAATGGCGCCAAAAATGCCGGATTATATGCCGCAAGCATACTCGCTTTAACCGATCAGGATATCGCTTTAAAACTTGAGACATATCGCAAAAAGCAAACACAGTACGTCCTTGATAATAGAAAGCTTGTGATTTAATGAAAATCGGAATTATAGGTGGTGGCCAGTTAGGGATGATGATGGCTGAAGCCGCTCATAAAAACAACCATTATGTTGTTGGATTAGATCCACATTCTGACTGTCCATTACGACACGTAGCTGATGAGATGATTTGTGCGTCTTATGATGATAAAACAGCTTTTGATGAACTCGTCAATAAAGTCGATGTCATGACCTATGAGTTTGAAAATGTGGATATAGATTTAGTTGAAGAATACGCCTTTATGTTTCCCCAAAAAGCACAAGCCTTAACTGTCTCTAAACATCGTTTTACAGAAAAAGAGTTTGCCCAATCATTGAATATTCCAACACCGCAATTTCATATGTTGACAGATATTAAAAGCATTGTACCACCTGTTATTTTAAAGACAACCACAGGAGGATATGATGGAAAAGGACAATATATTGTTCAAACGCATGATGATCTAAATCAAACATCTATTGACATAAGTCAAGAGATAATCGTTGAAGAATATATTGACTTTGATTATGAAATCAGTTGTATTGTCACAAGAGATTTATCAGGCGAATGTGCTTTTCAACCCCTACCTAGAAATACCCATAAAGAGGGGATTTTATGGCTATCTGATGTCACAGAGCCATTGCCAATAACGGTTGTGAAACAAGCCAAATCCTATACCAAATCACTAGTAGATACCCTGGATTATGTTGGTACGCTTGCAGTTGAATTCTTTGTTAAAGATAATATGGTAATCTTTAATGAATTTGCGCCAAGACCTCATAACTCAGGCCATTTCTCAATAGAAGGTACAACGGTATCTCAATTTGATAATCATATCTTAGCGATGACAGGTGAGAAAGTCAAAATGCCTACTCAAACATCCCCAACACTCATGTTAAATATCCTTGGTGAAGATTTAGATTATCTAAAGTACATAAAAGACATTCCTTTTGGCCATATTCACATGTATCATAAAACCGATGCCCGTCCTAAACGCAAAATGGGGCATGTTACCTTTGTTCATAACAATTCACATAAACTAATTACAGAGATCACAACACTTATTGAGGCGATGTCATGAAAAAGCGACTCTTTATAGAACGGAACCCATCTTTACAAATAGAAACAGAGACACTGAAACAAGACATTAAAGATACCCTTATGATCACATTACCGTCATTAAGGTATTTTATCATATATGACCTTTTTGATATAGATCAATACCTACTTACTCACAGTTTAACAACTGTTTTTAGCGAACCAAATCGTGATAATATCTATGAGACATTACCAGAAACATTACATCATATCGCAATCGAGTCACTCCCGGGACAATTCAATCAACGGGCTGACTCTGCGATGCAATGTTTACAACTCTTAGACCCTTCTACGAAAGCAACGGTGACAAGTGGGTTTGTGATTTGTTTCAATGAAGTATTGACACAGAAAGAACTCAAAAAATTAAAACAGTATTTAATTAATCCTGTCGAATCTCAAGAAAAAAATCTGTCAGTTTTAACATTATCCCCACCGCCTTCTCCTAAACCTATTGGAGTACATAAAGGGTTTATTAATCGCAATCAAAGTGCCCTCAAACATATGCATGAGACACTTAATTTAGCGATGTCACTTGATGACTTACTCTTCATTCAGGATTATTTTATAGCGGAAGACCGAGATCCTACTGAAACTGAAATTAAAATCTTAGATACCTATTGGTCAGATCATTGTCGTCATACAACGTTTGAAACAGCCTTAGAAAATATCACATTTTCTGAAAATAATCTATCACAGATGATTAAATCAACGTTTGAAGATTATCTTCATACCCGTAATATAACTCATCGAACAACACCACTCACATTAATGGATTTAGCAACCATTAATGCAAGACTTGAAAGACATCTCGGTCATTTAGATGATTTAGAACTATCTGAAGAAGTCAATGCGGCAAGCATTGAAATCGAGATAACTGTCGATGGTAAAAAAGAACCTTGGTTATTGATGTTTAAAAACGAGACACACAATCATCCCACAGAGATTGAACCTTTTGGTGGAGCCTCAACATGTATTGGCGGAGCGATTAGAGATCCATTAAGTGGGCGTAGTTATGTCTATTCAGCAATGCGTATTACTGGCGCAGCTGATATCACTGAACCTGTGAATAAAACATTAGATGGTAAGTTACCACAAAAAGTAATCTCAAAAGAAGCCGCACGAGGTTACGCCTCATACGGTAATCAAATTGGCTTACCAACGACTTATGTTAAAGCCTTATTTCATCCCGGATATAAAGCAAAGCGGATGGAGATTGGTGCGGTTATAGGCGCAGTTAAAAAAATGGATTTAGTTAGACAAACCCCTATACCAGGTGATGTCATTCTTGTACTTGGTGGCAAAACAGGACGTGATGGCATAGGTGGAGCAACTGGGTCATCGAAACGGCATACACCTGAATCGATTGATGTGTCTGCCTCTGAAGTCCAAAAAGGCAATGCTCCAGAAGAGCGTAAGATTCAACGCCTCTTCCGTCATCCAAACGTCTCTAAAATGATCAAAAAAGCCAATGATTTTGGCGCTGGTGGCGTGAGTGTCGCAATTGGTGAATTATGTGATGGCGTACAGATCAATTTAGATAAATTAAAAACGAAGTATGACGGGATTAACGGTACCGAACTTGCGATTAGTGAATCTCAAGAAAGGATGGCTGTCGTTGTCTCTAAAGAAGATGTTAGATCCTTTAAATATTATTGTAAACAAGAGAATATTGAAGTCACCAAAGTGGCAGATGTCACAGATGATCACTATTTAACAATGACGTGGCAAAACAACGTGATTTGTCGGATTAAACGGTCGTTTTTAGAAACGGCTGGCGTGCGACAAACCCAACGTGTGTCGGTGAATCAATCCCTTCATCACAATCCACTTAATCAACGATTTGAAGGAGACACTCTCGAGTCGCAATTTCATCACATGTTAAAGGCTCCTTCAATCGCATCAATGCAAGGCTTATCAGATATGTTTGATGCGTCGATTGGACGAACAACTGTTCTCGCCCCTTATGGTGGGAAATACCAATTAACTAAAACACAAGCGAGTGTACATAAAATACCTGTTAAGCAAGGTATCACTGACACGGTATCATTAATGGCCTATGGGTTTGATCCATTTGTTTCTGAGAAGAGTCCTTATGTTGGCAGTGCCTATGCGGTCATTGAATCGATGGCTAAAATTGTCGCGTGTGGTGGGAATCATCAATCTATCCGATTTACCTTTCAAGAGTATTTTGAACGCTTAGAAAAAGATCCAGACAAATGGGCTAAACCTTTTACCGCATTGCTTGGTGCTTACCACATATTAAAAGGATTTCACTTAGCAGCCGTTGGTGGAAAAGATTCGATGAGTGGTACCTATCAAGACTTACATGTACCACCAACCCTCGTGTCATTTGCGGTTACGCACGAAAACAGTGATCACATTATATCCCCAGAATTTAAACAAAGCGATCATTATTTGTATCTATTTGATTATGATTATAGCGATGCGTATCTTCCAAATTTAACAACCCTAAAGACCCAATTTGACATGATTTATCATCATATTACAACAAAGCAGATTGTCAGTGCCCGCGCAATCACGACAGGCGGTATCGCGGAAAGTTTAGCAAAGTCAAGTTTCGGTAACAAAATAGGTGTGACTGTCGCGACTGTGTTACCCCTTTTTCAAAAGAAATATGGCGCAATATTAGTCGAAAGTAAGGTCCGTCTAGAAGGTGCTCACATCCATTACTTGGGTCAAACAACCTCTGATCCTGTACTACATATCAACGGGATACGTTTGTCAATTGATGATGCGATACAAATGAACCGTGCGCGATATAAAGATATTTATCCATTATATGCCCAACATGGATTTCAATTAGAAAGTGATGCTATAGACATGACATATGAAGCCCAAACCTACCCTAAGAAAGTTAGTCGGGTAACTGTGTTACAGCCTGTCTTCCCCGGTACCAATTGTGAATATGATACCATGGCTGCGTTTAAACATAAGCATGTGTTTGTGAAAACACTTGTCTTCAATAATCAAAATGAGACACAAATTAAACACTCCATTAAAGAACTCGTCAAGTGGATTAATAAATCACATATTCTGATGTTTAGTGGTGGTTTTAGTAGTGGTGATGAACCCGATGGTAGTGGTAAGTTCATTGCTAATGTATTGCGTCATAAAGAGGTTAAAGAAGCGATACATTCCTTTTTAGATAAAAAGCATTTAATCCTGGGTATCTGTAATGGATTCCAAGCCTTGGTAAAATCAGGATTATTACCCTACGGGCACATTCAACCACTAACAAGTCAAAGTCCAACCCTCCATAAAAATACGATCAATAGACATGTCTCACGATTTGTCAATACCCAAGTCTCTTCAATCAAATCACCTTGGTTATCTAGCTTTAGTTTAGGTGATATTCATACGATACCAGTAAGTCATACAGAAGGGAACTTTACAATCAACGAATCACTCTATCGTGAGTTAAAAGAACACGGACAAATTGCATTTCAATATGTTGATTACACAAATCAACCATCTTGTCATCCTAAGTTTAATCCAAATGGGTCTGATTATGCGATTGAAGGGATTATCTCTTTAAATGGTTTAATCCTCGGTAAAATGGGACATTCAGAACGGTATGCGCCAGGATTGTTTAAAAATATCACTGGCAACTTAGATCAAAATATCTTTAGAAATGGGATACAGTACTTTTTACAAGGAGGTCACAATGAATAAGCTACTCTATGAAGGTAAAGCCAAACAAATCTATGCATCTGATAATGCAAATGAGGTCATTATTCACTATAAGGATGATGCGACGGCATTTAATGGGGTTAAGAAAGCTGAGATTGAAAACAAAGGCATCTTAAATAATAAAATATCTGCGATTATTTTCACCTATCTCAAACAAAAAGGGATTCCGACACATTTTATTGAGAGGATCAACGCACGGGATCAACGTTGTCATAACGTAAACATCTTTCCTTTAGAATTTATTGTAAGAAACGTTGTGGCTGGGTCTATGGCTAAGCGTCTTCATATCAAAGAAGGCACGATACCACCGAACACGATTTATGAAATCTGTTATAAGAATGATGCATTAGGCGATCCTTTAATCAATGATCATCACGCTGTTGCCTTGAATTTATGTTCCTATGAAGAGCTGAAGACGATGTATGATTTAACAAAAGACATTAATCACTATTTAACAGAATTATTTCATCAAGAAAAGATTACGCTTGTTGATTTTAAAATAGAATTTGGTAAAACGGTTGATGGTACCATTGTTCTTGCCGATGAAATTAGCCCTGACACCTGTAGGCTATGGGACTCAGAGACACAAGAAAAACTCGATAAGGACCGCTTTCGTCGTGATTTGGGCAGTATTGAAGAAGCTTACGTTGAAATTTTAAATCGGATAACGATGTGATGATATGGATGAGATAACCTATTTATTTAATGATAAAATGAATGAAGAATGTGGTGTATTTGGTGTCATTAATGTTCCTAATGCAAATGAAGTTATGTATTATGGTCTCCATGCTTTGCAGCACCGTGGTCAAGAAGGGGCTGGGATCATATCAACCGATTGTGATCAATTCTATTCGTTAAAAGGACAAGGTCTTGTCAGTGAGGTATTTAATGAAGAAAACTTGAAATCGTTAAAAGGAAATACGGCTATTGGACATGTTCGCTATTCAACAGCCGGAGGGAGTGATGTCGCTAATATTCAACCATTTTTATTCAGACATCATACAGGGGATTTTGGGTTATGTCATAATGGGAATTTAGTGAACTCTAACGAACTCAGGCGACATTTAGAAATTAATGGCTCTATTTTTCAATCAACATCTGATACAGAAGTATTTGCCCACTTAATCAAGAAAGATTCACAAACAAATCGCCTTGAGGCGATTAAACAAGCTCTTAATCAAATTGAAGGAGCCTTCGCCTTTTTAGCGTTGTCAAAAAGCAAATTATATATTATGCGCGATAAAAATAGTTTACGCCCACTATCGTTAGCTAAATTAAATGGCGGCTATGTGGTAAGTTCTGAAACATGTGCCTTTGAACTTGTTGGCGCAACTTATATTCGCGACATTAAACCAGGAGAAGTCTTAATCATTAATCAAAAAGGAAAGATGATTTCTGATTTTTATGCCAAGAAAAGTTATCAAAATATGTGCGCAATGGAATATATCTACTTCTCTCGTCCTGATAGCGATATTGAGGGTGTCAACGTTCATATGTCACGTAAGGAAGCTGGCAGAATTTTAGCGAAGGAAAGTCCGGTTGATGCGGATATGATACTGTATGTCCCAGACAGTTCTACATCTGCGGCTTTAGGGTATGCTGAAGCAACCAACCTTCCAATTGAAATGGGATTAATCAAAAACCGTTATGTAGGGCGTACCTTTATTAAACCATCACAACACATGCGTGAAAAAGGGGTTAAAATGAAATTGTCCCCTGTTCCATCTTTAATAAAAGATCAGCGGATTATATTAGTTGATGATTCCATTGTAAGAGGTACCACCTCTAAAAAAATTATTCAGTTATTAAGAGATGCCGGTGCGAAAGAAATTCACATGCGTATTGCCGCACCACCGATTACACACCCATGTTTTTATGGCGTGGATACTTCTACTTATGACGAGCTCATCAGTGCAAAATATTCTGTACAAGAACTCAAAGAAGAAATCAACGCCGACTCGTTAGCGTTTATCAGTATTAAGGGTATTTTAAACGCGACAAAACGCACTAAATTATGCACCTCATGTTTTACCGGGAACTACCCGACCTATACCTATCAAGATATTACAAAAGCAAATACAAATGATAAATTCTAGGAGGCATTATGTCAAAACAATATGAAGCCGCTGGCGTATCGTTAAATAAAGGTTATGACACGATTAAACGCATCCAAAAACATACCCATAACATTGGCGATTTTGGGGGATTATTTGATCTATCACAGTTTAAGATGACACACCCCATTTTAGTCTCAGGAACCGATGGTATTGGGACAAAACTTGCCATCGCAAAGCAATTAAATAAACACGATACCATCGGTATTGATTTAGTAGCCATGTGCGCCAATGATATCATTACAAAAGGCGCGAGACCGTTATTTTTCTTAGATTATTTTGCGACCTCTTATCTAAAACCATTCGTTGTGGAAGAGGTCATAAAAGGCATTGTGAAAGGGTGTCAATTATCGAACGCAATTTTAATTGGGGGCGAAACTGCTGAAATGCCAGACATGTATCAACAAGATGATTATGATATTGCGGGCTTTATGGTAGGGATCGTTGATAAGGATAACATGATTGATAAAAACCATGTAAAAGCTGGGGATATGATCATTGGGTTACCATCCTCTGGGATTCATTCAAATGGGTATAGTTTGGTTAGGAAAATCTTATTTAAAGATAACAATATCGCCTTGTCAAAACAAATAGGTCAACAAGGTAAGACCCTTAAAGAGATATTATTAACCCCAACCAAACTCTATGTTAACCCAGTCTTATCACTTGTTGAACATATCAATATCCACAGTATAGCCCATATTACTGGTGGAGGCTTTTATGAGAATATTCCTAGAGCTTTACCAGATGATTTGGGTGTCATAATTGATTCAGAGAAGTTACCAAATCTACCGATATATAATTACTTACAAGACATTAGTAATGTAGATAAAGATGAGATGTATCATGTCTTTAATATGGGGATTGGGATGATTCTTATAATAGATCCTTCTGATGAAACTCCATGTCTAGACATATTGCGCGATGAAGATGCGCGTGTCATAGGACATGTCACACATACACCTGGGGTTACTATCCGATGAAAAAAATAGTTATATTTGCTAGTGGAACCGGTAGCAATTTTGAAGAAATTGTTATACAATCATTAAGAGGGAATATCGATGCTGAAGTAGCCTTGTTAGTGTGTGATAATCAAGAGGCGTTTGTCATAGAAAAGGCCAATCGATACAAGATTGAAACCTGTGTGTTTGATCCTCGCTCATATGCCTCTAAAAAAGCATATGAACAGATGATTTTAAGACGATTAAAAGCAATCGATATTACGTTAATTGTCCTTGCTGGGTACATGCGCTTAATTGGACCCACTTTATTACATGCCTATCCCAATAGAATCATTAATATTCATCCCTCGTTATTACCCGCATTTAAAGGATTAGATGCTATTGGTCAAGCGATTAAAGCAAATGTGAGAGTGACAGGTGTAACCGTTCATTATGTCGATGCTGGCATGGATACAGGTCGCATTATTGCTCAAGAAGCGTTAGCTATAACACCCCCTTATCATCGAAAAAAAATTGAACATGAGATTCATCAGATTGAACATAAACTATACCCTAAAACCATTCAACAGTTATTGGAGGAGAGATTATGAAACGAGCATTATTAAGTGTTAGTGATAAAACCGATATTGCCACTTTTGCGAAAGGATTAATACAACATAATTATGAGATTATTTCAACTGGAGGAACGTTAAGCGTTTTACAAGAACATGATATTCCAACGACACCAGTTGAAGAAATTACCCATTTCCCTGAAATGTTAGATGGACGCGTAAAAACATTACATCCAGTAATCCATGGTGGCTTATTAGCCCGTCGTGATATACCTCGCCATATGAAAACATTAAACGATCATAACATTCTACCGATTGATTTGGTCTGTGTGAATTTATATCCTTTTGAAGCAACTATCCAACAAGCTGATATTGCTTTTGATGATGCAATAGAACAAATTGATATTGGTGGTCCCTCAATGTTACGAAGCGCTGCTAAAAATATGAAAGATGTCGTTGTAATTTGTGATCCATTAGATTATGATACCATTTTAACTGAGTTAAATGATCACAATGACATTCAGCTAAAGACAAAACGTCAATTAGGTGCTAAAGTCTTTCGTCATACCGCTTATTATGATAGTGTGATTGCTGAGTATTTACGTAATGACACACCTCTTTTCAAAGAGAAACAAACGATTGGTATGACATATAATAGCGTGCTACGTTATGGAGAAAACCCACACCAACAGGCTGCTTTATATCAAACAACCAACACTCCGTATAGTTTATTTAATGCTCAACAACTTCATGGAAAAGAATTATCTTATAATAATATTCAAGATGCAAACGCCGCATTAAATATATTAAAAGAACATCGTGCTCCGACTGTTGTTGGATTGAAACACATGAATCCGTGTGGTGTCGCTAGTCATAAGCAACTACACCAAGCATGTTTAGATGCGATTGCGAGTGATCCTATCAGTATTTTTGGCGGTATTGTTGCTTTAAATGGTTCCGTCACAGAATCAATCGCAAGTGCTCTATCTAAGATTTTTTTAGAGATTGTCATCGCGCCAGAGTTTACAGATGACGCGTTAACGATTCTAAAAAAGAAAAAGAACTTACGCTTATTACAACTAGATACATCGACAGATAACTCAGATCGTTTCATGTTAACGCAAATTAATGGCGGGGTATTGGTTCAGGAAACTGATCATTTATGTGTCACTAAGGACAATTTAACATGTGTGACAAAGACACAGCCAACTAATCAAGACATCGAAGATATGTTGTTTGCTTGGCGTGTCGTAAAACATGTAAAATCAAACGCGATTGTGGTCACAAAAGGTACCAAAACTGTTGGTATTGGCGCAGGCCAAATGAACCGTGTTGGGGCCGCAGAAATAGCGCTTAAATGGGCTAAGGATCACGATTATCACGAGGGGTTAACACTTGCCTCTGATGCGTTTTTCCCATTTGATGATGTGGTTAAACTAGCCAATCAATATGGTGTGACAAACATCATTCAACCTGGCGGATCTATCCGTGATAAAGATTCCATTAAAGCATGTAATGAGCTTGGGATTACAATGGTCTTTACACAACACCGTCACTTTAAGCATTAGATTATGATGAATGTCTTAATTCTAGGCTCAGGCGGGCGTGAACATGCATTATGTCAAAAGATATCAGAGTCACCTCTTCTATCTCAACTCTATGCTATTCCTGGAAATCCAGGAATAAATGAAGTAGCTTTGTGTTATGATATTGATCCTAAAAATCATCATGCATTAAAAAGGTTTGTCTTATCGAAAAAGATTGATCTTATTATTCCTGGTAGTGAAATATATTTAGTCGATGGTATCACCGATTTGTTCGCGGATACGAACGTACGGGTTTTCGGTCCAACCAAACAAGCTGCTCAGTTAGAATCTTCTAAAGTTTTTGCTAAAAACATCATGACAAAGTACCATATACCAACTGCAGATTATAATACATTTACAGACTATGATAAAGCTTGTGACTATTTAGAACAACTTTCTAGTCCTTATGTGATAAAATATAATGGACTAGCTGGTGGTAAAGGTGTGACTGTCACAGCGGACTTAAGTGAGGCAAAAGAGATACTTAAAAGCTTGTTAGTTGATCATCAATATGGTGATGAATCGGTCATTATTGAAACATTTTTAACAGGTGATGAGTTTTCATTTATGTGTTTTGTGCATCATGATATCATTATTCCGATGCCTATTTGTCAAGACCATAAGCCTTTATTAGATAATGGTATAGGTCCAAATACAGGGGGTATGGGTATGGTATGTCCTGTCGATAGCATTACTGATCAAACCATTCAAAAAGCTTTTACTGAGATTATGCAACCAATCGTAACAGCGATGGTTAAAGAAGGGCATCCGTTCACTGGGTTTTTATATGGTGGATTAATTCAGACTGAGTCGGGTCCTAAAGTGATTGAATTCAATGCCCGTTTTGGTGATCCTGAGGCTGAGGTACTGTGCTTAAAATTAAAAAGTGATTTATTATCGATTATTGTCAATCTTTTTGATGGTTTAAAACCTAATGCTGAATGGCATTCTGGCTACCATTTAGGGGTTGTTCTTGCCTCTAAAGGATATCCTAAGAAGTATTCAAAAAACCAAGCTATTCACGGATTAAATCAGTTAAAGACACCTTATTTTCATATGGGAACAAAGAATAAAGGTAATACATTAGTAACGGCTGGTGGGCGTGTGCTGTGTGTGGTTGGACATAAACAAACATTCAAAGAAACACAACAATTCACTTACTCAGAAATTAAAAAGATATCCTGTGATACACTAATGTATCGTAGTGACATCGGACAAAAATCGCAAAGAGGGTATTCAAATGAATAAAATTATTGTATTAGATTATGGATCACAGTATAATCAATTAATTGCTAGACGGGTTCGAGAGTTAGGCGTATATTCTGAGATTATGCCATTCGATAGTGATCTCTCAGAAATTGAAAAAGATTTGTCTATTAAAGGCATCATTTTATCGGGAGGGCCAAATAGTGTCTATGAAGAAGATGCCCCGAGTGTTGATCCCCATATTTTTAACTTGGGCATTCCTATTCTCGGTATTTGTTATGGGATGCAGTTAACCCAAAAAGCATTTGGTGGTGTAATCACATCAACCGCTAAAAGAGAGTATGGAAAAAGCGAACTAATTATTGAAAAAGAGGATTTATTTACAAAAGATGTACCACGCTCTTCGACTGTTTGGATGAGTCATGGCGACCATGTCGAAGAACTCGCTGATAGCTTTGAATTATTAGGACGGACAGACAGTGCTTTTGCGATCGCTAAACATCGTAAAAGAGCGATCTATACCGTACAATTCCATCCTGAAGTTACCCACAGTGATTATGGTAAACAAATGATTAAGAACTTCGTGTTTAATATATGTGAAGCACAGGCTGAGTGGAGTTTAGAAAACTATATCGAAGATATGATTTTATCGATACAAAAAACAGTCAATGATGACGATGTTATTTTAGCCCTTAGTGGTGGCGTAGATTCCAGTGTTGCGGCAATGTTAATTCACCAAGCAATTGGTAAGAACTTAACCTGTGTTTTTGTTGATACTGGCTTATTACGCAAGGATGAGGGCAATCAAGTAATGGCCTTGTATAAAGAACACTTTAATATTAATGTCGTAAGAATCGATGCCAAAGATCAGTTTTTAGATGCCTTAGCAAGTGTTACTGATCCAGAAAGAAAACGTAAGATTATTGGGAATACCTTCATTCAAATTTTTGAATCCTTTAAAAAAGCACACAAGAACGCTAAGTTTCTAGCTCAAGGTACCATTTACCCTGATGTCATTGAAAGTCAGAGTGTTGCTGGCCCTAGCCAAACGATTAAATCACATCATAATGTTGGCGGATTACCTGAAAAACTCGATTTCACCTTGTTAGAACCTTTACGTGCATTATTTAAAGATGAGGTTAGAAAAGTAGGATTAAAGCTAGGAATTCCTAAGCATATGATTATGCGTCATCCATTCCCAGGTCCAGGATTAGGGATTCGTATTTTAGGTGAGATTACAGAAGAAAAAGTTAATATATTAAAAGAAGCTGATGCGATTTTTATTGATGAACTACACAAACACAACTTTTATGATCAAGTCTCACAAAGTTTTGTTGTCTTATTACCAGTTAAGAGTGTCGGTGTGATGGGAGATAAACGTACTTATGAATATGTTTGTGCTTTAAGAAGTGCAGATACACTTGATTTTATGACGGCTACTTTTTCTGAATTACCCTATACATTTTTGGGCAATGTATCATCTCGAATAATAAATGAAGTGTCTGGTATTAATCGCGTTGTTTATGATATAACCTCTAAACCTCCTGGCACTATTGAGTGGGAATGATGTAGCTTTTTACACATATCCTTAACACTCATTACCTTTATAATGTAATTTAATATAATAATTATTTAAACAAATAACCAGTAATGTAAGAATAACGCTTTCATAGTTATTTTTTATATGATATAATTAAATCAATTTTATATGATGAGGTTAATATTATGCAAAAATACTATGACAAGCAAAAAGCACATTTACAGTCAAACTATCATCTTGATATCTTAGAAGATATTGTTTTTGCACGCCATTATCAAGTGGTTGGATACTTTGAATTTAAAGGCGATGACTCAGTCATTAACGTGGTGTTTGGTGACTTATCAAAACTTGGGTTCAATCGTGGCCCAACGCTTTCATTTAAAACAATATTTGATCACTTTGATAAAAACACTAGTTTTGCAGAAGTGAGAGGTAAACAAGAATATTTTGATGATTTTCATCAAGCTATTTTTAACTTTGAAGCATTACCCAACGAAACCATTCCAGTACGGTACAATCATGAGCGTCATTGGATACGGTTAGAAGTTGTACCGACTGACGCTGATAATATTTATGCCATTTTCATGACTAATATTACGCGGTTCTTAGCGCAAGAGGAAGATGTGTTTCATAAGACCCATTATGATTCACTAACAGGAATTTTTAATAAATACACTTTGGATTACCATTATGGATTGCGCTATAAAAACGACGATTTTCATGTGATTTATATTGATTTAGATGATTTCAAAGAGGTCAATGACACATATGGCCATCCTGAAGGAGATCGATATTTAAAAGCCTTTGCGGGTATATTGAAATCCCATGAATCAGGATATAATTTATTTTATCGTATAGGCGGTGATGAGTTTGTTGGATTATTCTTTGAAGATTCTAAAACGGTAAAAACAATCGCAGAGGATATTATTGAACGCACGCATGCATTAATTCCTGAGGATAATAAAGTGCAAACTAGTGTGTCAATTGGTGTTGTTAAAGCAACTAATCGCAAAGATGTAATTAAAAAAGCTGATAACTTAATGTATGAAGCGAAAGAACAAGGCAAAAATACATATTTATTTGAAATTGAAGCATAAAAAAAATCATATCCGCTTGATATGATTTTTTTATGGTTCATTACTTTTTAATAGCTGCTTTAACTAATGTTAAGAAACTCTCTGGATCTAGACTAGCGCCACCTACTAGGGCGCCATCGATATCACTCATTGATAACAGTTCATCAACATTCGCTGGTTTAACGCTTCCTCCGTATTGAATACGAATAGCGTTTGCTGTGTCTTTATCAAATAAGTCTTTGACAACTTGACGGATACCTTTAATCGTATCATTTGCTTGTTCAGCCGTCGCTGTTTTACCTGTGCCAATTGCCCAGATAGGTTCGTATGCAATGACTAATTCTTTAACTTGTTCACTACCTAATCCTTTTAAAGCAATGTCAACTTGGTTTTTAACAAATGCATCTGTAGTTCCGTCTTCACGGGTTTCTAGACTTTCACCCACACATAAGATTGGTGTGATATTATGACGAAAGGCTTGATGTAATTTTTTGTTTACTTTTTCATCTGTTTCATTATAATAAGCGCGTCGTTCACTGTGTCCGATGATGACATATTTAACACCAATATTGGTTAGTAATGGCGCACTAATCTCACCCGTAAAGGCCCCACTGTCTAACTCATGCATAGTTTGTGCACCAATACGTAATTCATCACCTTGACGCTTAACTAAGTCACGGAGTATTGGGGCTTGCGCACAAACAACACTATCCACTAATTCACGCTCAGGCAATTTCATGTTGACGCTATATATGAATTGTAAAGCATCATCGCGCGTTTTGTTCATTTTCCAGTTTCCAGCAATAATTGGTTTTCTCATTTTTGTCATCCTAACTCAATATTTTTTTTAGTTCGTTTAAGGCAACTTCTGCCTCTGTTCCAGTTGCGATTACACGAATGTTTTCACCTTTTGGAACAGCAAGCGATACAAGACCTAAAATACTTCTTGCATCAATAGTTGTATCTTCGTATTCAATGCGAATATCAGCATCATATTTGCTCGCTAATTGTACAATGCGAGACGCTAGTAATGCATGTAATCCTTCGGTACTATTAATTTTAATTTCCATATTACGCTCCTTACTTATCATCCACTACGGCGATACCTGGTAGAGTCTTTCCTTCTAAGTAATTCAATGATGCGCCCCCACCTGTTGAGATATGTGTAACATCATCAGCATATCCAAAGCTAATGACTGCGGCAGCACTGTCTCCACCACCAATGATTGTTGTTGCATCAATGTCTGCAAGTGCTTGGCAAATGCCTTTTGTTCCAACAGCAAAGTTTGGAAACTCAAATACACCAGCAGGTCCGTTCCATACAACGGTTTTTGCATCTTTTAGTAATTCTGTATATTTATCAATTGTTTTTGGTCCAATATCAAGTCCCATTTCATCTGGTTTAATATCATCGTATGATGCGACTCTTGTTTTGGCATCATTGCTAAACTCTTTGGTGACCTTTAAATCGACTGGTAATTCAATTTTACCATCAGCGTCTTCTAACAATTGTTTGGCTAAGTCAATTTTATCTTCTTCACAAATACTGGTTCCGATTTCGTAACCTTGTGCTTTTAAGAAATTATAACTCATTCCACCAACAATTAAAATTTTATCTGCTTTATTCAGTAAATTTTTAATAACTCCAATTTTATCGCCAACTTTTGCCCCACCTAAGATTGCAATTAATGGGCGTTCTGGGTTATCAACTGCATCACCAATAAATTTAATCTCTTTTTCTAATAAATACCCAGCAGCTACTTCATCTGTGTATTTGGCAACACCAACATTTGATGCATGCTCACGGTGAGCAGTTCCAAATGCATCATTTACAAATACATCGCCAAGTGACGCCCAGTATTTTCCTAGTTCAGGATCATTCCCTGATTCTTTCTTACCATCAAGATCTTCAAAACGGGTATTTTCAAACATTAATACATCGCCATTTTGTAACCCTTCAATTGCATTTTCTAATGCTTCTCCACGTGTTTCTGGAATAAATTGTACTGGATGTTCTAAGTATTCACTTAATTTCTTTGCAACTGGTTGTAAGCTTTTTCCTAGCTTGTCAGTTTCTTTTTTAATACGTCCTAGATGTGAAAATAAGACAAGTTTTCCCCCACGGTTCATAACGTCTTTGATTGTAGGTAATGCTTGTACAATACGGTTATCATCTGTGATCTTACCGTCTTGCATTGGAACATTAAAGTCAACACGCATTAATACGGTTTTACCTTCAACCTCTAAATCTCTTACAATTTTCTTTGCCATTATTCAAAACTCCTTTTCTTTATTCTTCAAGTTCATTATACAAAATTTTTTAGAATAAATCTATTTATAAACGATAATGTAAACACTTTCTTTAAACAATAGTGTGTTCTAAAAGTTTCTTACAAGCACGAAACTGGTTTTTAAGTTGCGTTTCTGTTTGAGGTAAAAAAAGTGTTTGTAAATCGTTAAAAACGATTTTTGTCCTACCATCAATCCTTATTATATCATATATTGAAAAATAGTTAATTAATACGGTATCAATCCGTCGCAATGACTGATTAGGAAAGAGCAAACACGTCTCATTAACATAAATCGGAAGATTAGCTGTTTTATCTAAGAGGACTTTAGCAGCTTTTTGTCGACCTTTTAAAGTTGATAGGTGTTTGATACAACTTTCGTTTAAATACTGTGTCAATCCTTTATTAATCGGTGTTTGACTCTGATTATTTATCAGAACTATGCCAGTACTTGTTCGTTTAATATAGTTCATTGTTATAATCCCTCTCTATTTTATAAAAAAACACCTCGATTGAGGTGTTTTTAGTATTTGTTATTTTAAACGTAATTCTGATTCTGGATCGAAGAAATGGACTTTATTCATATCGAAGGCAAGTTCAATCTCATCACCAATTTTAATATCGGTTCTTGCGTTTACTTTCGCAACAATCGTTGTTGGACCGATTTGTGCATAAATATTTGTTTCTGCCCCTAATAATTCAGCAACATCGACTTTCATTTCAACTAACGCATCTTCATAAGTTTTTTTAACCACTTTTTCATCATGGATATGTTCTGGACGAACACCTAAGACAACGGCTTCATTGATTTTGTTATTATCTTGTAATATTTTTATTTTAGCTTCCGGCACTTTAACTTTAATACCTTCACCAACAAAGTATCCATCTTTCGTTAATTTACCATCTAAGAAGTTCATAGGTGGTGTTCCAATAAATCCACCAACAAAGATGTTTGCTGGGTTGTCATAAATTTCTTTTGGTTTCCCAACTTGTTGAATATATCCGTCTTTCATGACAACAATACGGCTCGCCATTGTCATTGCTTCAATCTGATCATGGGTAACGTAAATGGTTGTCGTTCCAATCCGCTCATGTAATTTAATAATTTCAGAACGCATTTGGACACGTAATTTTGCATCCAAGTTAGATAGTGGTTCATCCATTAAGAATACTTTTGCATTACGGACAATCGCACGACCTAGGGCAACACGTTGACGTTGTCCACCTGATAAAGCTTTCGGTTTACGGTCTAAATAAGGTACTAATCCTAAGATATCAGCTGCGTTTTTAACACGTTTTTCAATTTCCATTTTCGGCATTTTACGTAATTTTAATCCGAATGCCATATTATCATAAACTGTCATATGTGGATATAATGCATATGATTGGAATACCATTGCAATATTACGATCTTTTGGTGCGACATCATTGACTAATACATCATCGATGTATAATTCTCCAGCTGTAATTTCTTCTAATCCTGCGACCATTCTTAATGTGGTTGATTTCCCACAACCTGACGGTCCAACGAATACGATAAATTCTTTGTCTTTTACTTTAAGTGAAAAATCAAATACCGCTTGGACTTGATTATCATAGACTTTATCTAAATTTTTAAATACTAACTCTGCCATGAGTATCTCTCCTTTAAAATATAGTTAATACACTATACTTATTATAGTAAAAAACAACATCGTTGTTAATGTGCAAACTGCACAAACTAACACGATATTGTATTATTAATAATGGTATAACATATAGACTGCATTTGCCCCTTTAAAATGTTTTACATCGATATGCACTTTTTCAACAAAATTATCGACACGATAATTTAATGTATTGCGGTGCATAAATAATTTATCAGCGCTTTGACTTGAATTCATATTATTCTCAATAAAGGCTATAACGGTCTCAATGACTTCTGATTTTACTTGCGATTCAATATATGCTTTAATTTGATGTTTAAATTCTACGTTATTTTGTAATACGACATAGGGAATGATATCTTCAAAATAATATAGTCGATGCGGGAGTGTTTTAATAAACTCACGCATACGATTGATAAAAGGAAACTCTTCTTTTGAGTACGGTTCGATATACATCGTTACTTCTCCATTAAAATCATTTGCTAATAGTTCATAAATATCTTCATAATTGGTTGGTTCATTATGATAATATTCTTCATCTGTCACAATAATAATATCGTCATCTTTATACGATAAATCGACTAACGCATTCGCTTCAAAGATTTGAATTAACTCATCTGTTATATCTTTTTGATAAACCATTAAACGCCGCTGCATATCTGTCACCTCATTTCACTCTATTGTAACATAAAGATAATCTTTTCCAAACAAAAACGGAGATTGCTCTCCGTTTCTATTTAGTCTTTAATATTTAAATAAAGTTCTTTTACTGTATCGACATCAAAACCAAAGTATTTTAAGGCTTCTGCACCATCGCCACTCACACCAAAGCGATCAATTCCTTTGACATGTGAGGCGAACTGATACCATAGATCCGGCGCTCCAAGTTCAATGGCTAGACGCTTTGTTTTCTCTTTTGGTAAGATACTTTCTTTATACTCATCTGATTGTTCTTTAAAGGTTTCCATACAAGGCATGGAAACAACGCGTACATATACATCGTCTTCTGCCAATGCAGCTTGGACATCTAAGGCTAAGTTAACTTCACTACCTGTTGCGATTAAAATACCTTCATAATTTTCATAGTCTTTCACGACATAAGCACCTTTTTTAAAGTCTTCAAATGATGTTTCTGTTTTTACTTCAACATCTTGGCGTGTTAAGACAATCGCACTAGGATGATCGGTACTGTCTAAGGCACATTGATAGGCAAATTGTGTTTCATTGGCATCCATCGGGCGATAGACTTTAAAGTTTGGCATAGTCCGTAACATCGATAACTGTTCAATCGGTTCATGGGTTGGTCCATCTTCACCAACCGCAACACTATCGTGTGTAAACACAAATAAGCTTGGAATACCCATAATTGCAGCTAAGCGTAATGATGGTTTCATGTAGTCAGAAAAGACAAAGAATCCGCCAGTGAATCCACGTAAGTCATGTAACGTTAATCCATTTACAATGGCAGCCATTGCGTGTTCACGAACACCAAAGTTAATGTTACGTCCCTGTGGTGTTGCCATTGAGAAGTTCCCATTTAAGCCACTAACTTTTGTCGATGAACTTAAATCAGCACTTCCCCCAATAAAGGTAAAGAGATTTTTACTAATCGCATCAACGGTGCGTCCACTACTTACTCGGGTTGCTTCTTTAGTTCCGATCGGTTGTGGAGCTAGTAAATCATTCACATTAATGGTAATCTCATCGTTCATAAATGCTCTGAGTTCTTCTCCTAGTTCGGGATATTCTGTTTCATATTCTTCAAGTCGCGTTTCCCATTCAGAATAGTCCATGTATCCGCGTTTGCGAGAATTTTCTCTAAAGTCTTCAAATACTTCTGCTGAAACCTCAAATGGCTTGGTCTCATAATCAAACGCTTGACGCATTTTATTGGTTTCTTCTTCTCCTAATGGTTTACCATGGGCATCACTTTTACCTGCTTTAGAGCTTCCAAACCCAATCACTGTTTTAACTTCAATGATTGATGGTTTATCAGTAACCTCTTTTGCAGTATTAATTGCCTCATTTAATGCTTCAACATCATTGCCATCTTCAACTCTTGAATAATGCCAATTCATCGCTTCATATTTACCTTTTATATCTTCTGTGATTGCTTCTGTGGTAGGGCCATCTAACTGCACATCATTTGAATCGTACAGAACGATAAGTTTACCAAGTCCTAAATGACCTGCTAAACTCATGGCTTCTTGAGCCACACCTTCTTGCAAGTCACCATCACCACATAATGTATAGGTAAAATGGTCAATAATTTGGTGTTTTTCTTTATTAAATTTAGCTGCTAAATACGCTTCTGCTATAGCCATACCTGTCGCGTTTCCAATCCCTTGTCCTAAAGGACCGGTTGTCGCTTCAACACCATCGGTATGTTTGTATTCAGGATGGCCTGGTGTTTTTGAATTAATTTGACGAAAGTCTTTTAAGTCATCAATGGTAACATCGAATCCACAAAGATGTAATGTCGCATATAACATTGCACTACCATGACCTGCGGATAATACAAAACGGTCGCGGTTAATCCAGTCTGTTTCACTTGGTGTAACACGAAGATGCTTTGTAAATAGGGTATACATCATCGGTGCAGCACCAAGAACTATCCCTGGATGACCACTGTTTGCTTTGTTAATTTGATCTAAACCTAAAAAACGAATTGCATTAATAGATTTTTCCATAAAACGCTCCTTTGTTTTATCTTAATACTTGTCGCTTACCTCTTTATTATACTACAAATGAAAATATTATGAAACTGCGTTGATAATATTTCCTATATTTAACATAAAAAATAGGGTATATTTACCCTATTTTGATAAGATTTGCTCGATTTGTGCTAGTTCTTCTTCGGTAAAGTTCACGTTTTCTATTGCTTTTAAATTACTTTCTAATTGACTGAGTTTACTCACACCGATTAACACTGATGAAATACCCTGTTGTACACATGTCCAAGCAATGGTCATTTCAGCAAGTGATTGTCCGCGTTTATCAGCAATTTTTTTCAAAGCAATAAGCTTATCACGAAGTTCATCGGTAATATTATCTTTAGTAAGAAACCAGATATCCGGGTTAGCAACACGCGAGTCCTTTGGAATCTTTTCAATATACTTATCTGTCAATAAACCTTGGGATAAGATACTAAACGGGATGATGCCAACGCCTTCATCAATCATCGCATCAACAAGTCCTTCTGTTTGAATCCAACGATCTAGCATACTAAAGTGTGGTTGTGTAATCAATAATTTTACACCATAACTACGCAATATTTCGGCAGCGCGACGGGCGCGCTCTGCAGGATAATTACTGATTCCTACATAAAGTGCTTTTCCTTGAGAAACAATATCTGCCAAGGCCTTCATTGTTTCTTCTAATGGTGTATCATAGTCAGGACGATGATGATAAAAGATATCAACATAATCAAGGTTTAAGCGTTTTAATGATTGGTCAATAGAAGCCATTAAATATTTTCGACTTCCCCAATCACCATAGGGTCCTTCCCACATGCCATATCCCGCTTTAGTTGAAATAATGAGTTCATCGCGATAAGGTGCTAATTCATTAGCTAAAATTTTGCCTAAATTACTTTCTGCGCTCCCACCTGGACGTCCATAATTATTGGCTAAATCAAAGTGTGTGATCCCTGCATCAAAGGCTTTTAAAACAATTTCTTTTACCTCTTCAAACGGTTTTTCATGTCCAAAGTTTTGCCAAAAACCAAGCGATAGTTGTGGTAATTTTAAACCGCTTTTCCCAACGCGATTATAGATCATATTGTCATAACGTTTTTCATTTGGTTTATACATCTAAATCCTCCTTAATTGATTTAATGAGTGCATTAATTGTGTTATCATCAATATCATTATGACGTTGATACCGTTTAATGATACGTAATAATGGTTCTTCTTGTTCATACCAATGAAGTGGTCTAAAGACTGATTCTATATGGTTTGCCCATTTAGGGTAGTAAACTTTAAAGAAATGAAATGGATAATGGATGTCCATTTTCGGTGCAAAGTGGTGATTACTTTCCACTGTGACAGGGTAACTGGCTAGAATATCTTTACTTGATTGGGCGATTTTAACCATATACTCGCCTTGATACACAACAAACTGATGCGCTTTTACACTGTAGGATTCAAAGGCATCATAAGGCACTGTAATGGTGACCGTTAATGTATCATTGGCTTTGATAAAGCCTTTTTTAAATGCTTTTAATTGGTGAACTGGTTTGACAATCTCGCTACTTTGATCACTAATATAAATTTGCACAGTATTATATCCGTCATATTCACTAGTATTCTTAATATCTAAAGATACTGTCAATGACGTTTTTTCAAACAGTACATCGTGGCTTAATTTAATATTATGATACGTAAATGTACTATAACTGAGTCCATAGCCGAATGGGTAAAGTACATCATAATGATGCGTATCATAATACCTGTATCCATTCATGATAAGATCTTTGCTGTAATCAACAGTTTCTAATTGCGGAAATACACCATAATGCGGTGTGTGTTCCACTTCTAATGGAAAAGTCTCTTGAAGTTTACCACTGGGGTTTGTTTTACCCGTTAATACATCTACAATCGGTTGCCCTGCGGCACTTCCTAAAAACCAAGTTTCTAAGAGTGCTTGACTTTCATTCGCAACATGTCTTAAGTCTAAGGCACTGCCATTACTAAGAATCACAATCACAGGTTTATCATGATGAACTAACTGTTCAAATACAGCGAGGTGTCCCTCTGGTAAATTAAGATTATCTCGATCTTTTCCTTCAGTTTCAATTGTTGAGGTAGTGCCTGTGAAATAGAGTATAACATCACTCTTACGTACAACCTCTTTAACGTCCTTGATTAACGTTTCATTTGTCGATAAGTCATCATATCCCTTGGCATACCGGACGTTCGAAAATGTATTTTTAAGAGCAGTTAATGGCGTTTCTTGGTGATACGGTCTGACCGTTGCGCTTCCGCCTCCATTAACACGTGGCTTATCGGCAAATTCGCCGATCACGCCTAATTGAATAGTGGTATCCTTAAGCGGCAATGTGCCGTCATTTTCAAGGAGTACGATGGCTTCTTTCGCAACCGCTTGAGCAACTTCATGGTGAGCATCGAAATCCACTGCGTCAAGGGGTTCTTTTAAGGATGATTTTTCTTGTAATGAAAATAACGGCGCAAGGCTTTGATCAATGGCTTCTTCTGTTAGGTCTCCATTTTCTAAGG
Organism: Candidatus Izemoplasma sp.; assembly: GCA_036172455.1. Classification (NCBI taxonomy): domain Bacteria; kingdom Bacillati; phylum Mycoplasmatota; class Mollicutes; order Candidatus Izemoplasmatales; family Candidatus Izemoplasmataceae; genus Candidatus Izemoplasma; species Candidatus Izemoplasma sp. The sequence goes on along the minus strand of JAXKVY010000004.1, from coordinate 131,521 downwards.
CATGAAAAACCTCTTCATCAAATGATGATGGGCCGGGCATTTCAATATTCATACCGTTTTTAATTGATTTTACTTTGTTTTGTACAGCACCCCAATCAGATACGACTGCGCCATCATATTGCCATTGATCACGGAGTATATCAATTAGTAAGTGGGTTGATTCTGAGGCATAATCGCCATTAATCTTATTATAACTGCTCATAACCATCCATGGATGCGCAGCTTTAATGACTTTCATAAAGGGGTATAAATATAGTTCATGGAATGTTCGTTCATCGATGTCACTGTTTACAAAGCGACGCATTGTCTCTTGCTCATTTAAGGCAAAGTGTTTGATACAGGCACCAACATGTTCTGATTGAACCCCGTTGACAAATGCACTTGCCATTTGTGATGTTAAATAGGGATCTTCACTATAATACTCAAAATTTCTTCCGCCAAGAGGACTTCTTTTTAAGTTAATTCCTGGTCCTAATAAGACATCAATTCCATAATAACGGCATTCTTTTCCTATCGTTTTGCCGACTTTTTGAAGCAATTCAGGATGCCACGTTGATGCCATTGCTGAGGCACTTGGAAACAAAGTGGCCTTTGCCATCTTATCTTCTTCACCAAGATCACTTCCTGTGAAGTCCGCATTGTTTACACGGACGCCATGTGGTCCGTCGGCAACGCGTATCGATTTGCCATCTACTTGATCACTTTTTAAAAATTCCCAGTTATTCTGTCCACTGGTTAATTTAACTTTTTCTTTTAAGGTCATTTATTTATTTTCCTCCTCCTGATAAATCAATCCATATCCAAACGGATATAAATAATTTAATTGTTCATAATTGTCTAAAGTATGAATATTCCCAATATCAGCCAGTGTCTCTGGCCAAGTATAGGATAATTTTCCTGTAAAATTGGCGTTTCCTAATAAGATATCAGCAACAGCTGATCCCCCTTCACTTCCTGGTAAGAAGATCGCGAAAAAGGCATCAAAGGTTGATAGTTCATCGGTTATAATTAACGGTCTTCCGCTACTTAACACACCAATGACTGTTTTCCCATCTGCTTTAGCGGATACCGCTGTTTGATAGGCAGCTTGATTCCCTGGATGAGCCAATCCACCAAATAAAGTTGGTGTATTTGTATCGCCAACACCTTCAGTGTATGGTAATTCGGCAAATACTACAATGACCGTGTCTGCCTCATCGATCGTATCCACAAGTCTTCCTGAATGTGACGATAATAATTCTTCAAGGCCGTCTTCAATTGATACCCCTACGCCGATATTGGCATCTGATGTCCCTTGCCAATGTCGTGTCCAACCACCATTTAGTAGACCAACATTATTGTGAGCAGGACCAGTTAAATAAATTTGTTCATTACCGGTTAATGGTAAACTCCCATCATTTTCAAGTAACACAAATGATTCAATGGCTGCTTGTTTGGCAATCGCTTGATGTGTTTCTGAATACACAATACTAGTATCATACCGTTCTAATGGCTCTTCAAATAATCCCTTATTAAATTTAACCGTTAAAATACGTCTAACCGCATCGTTTATACGTTTTTCTGATATCGCACCATTTTCGACAGCTAATAGAATATTCTCATAAGCAGTCAGCCAATCAGTCGGTTCCATTAACATATCCATACCGGCATTCACAGCTTTAATAAGTTGCCAATAAAAATCACCTTCAAGTTGATGAACAGCGTTCCAGTCAGAGAGTACAATTCCCTCAAATCCCAGTTCATCTTTTAAAACATCGGTGATCCAATACTGACTACCACTGACTTTTTGACCGTTGATCGAACTAAAGGTAATCATGATACTATCAACACCGGCATTAATTGCGTGTTCATAGGGTGCCAAATAATGTTCTCGAATGTAAGCCTCTGATTTTTCAGTGTTCCCTTGATCAATGCCATCTGTCGTCCCGCCATCGCCAATAAAATGTTTAGCTGTTGCGATGACATTTTCACTTTGTAATCCTTCAATATACGCACTGACTAAGTTATTGTGTATGACATCATCTTCACTAAACCCTTCATAGGTGCGTCCCCAGCTAATATTTTCAACAACACTTACTACAGGACTAAAATTCCAATGAATACCGACTGCCTTCATTTCACGGGCAGTGGCTTTACCAATCTCATACATTAAGTCTCGATTGTTTGCCATGCCTAAATTAATATTGTGTGGGAATAATGTAGCTCCATACACATTATTGTTGCCATGGACGGCATCTATTCCATATAATATAGGAATCTCACTACTCGATTGGATGGCCGCATTTTGATATGCTTTCACCATATTAAACCACGTATCCAAATCATTATTATAAGCCGTTGGGAATGATCCTCCACCACTCAACACACTTCCAATATTATATTGTTTCACTTGTTCAGGTGTAATATAGCCACGTTCTGCTTGAATCATTTGTCCTACTTTTTCTTCAATCGTTAAACTGTTTAAAAAAGGTTCTATATCATCTAATGTGTTAATCTCTAAATAGGTTGCGCAATCACTACCATCACACAGTGAATCAATTGGATCTGTATCTTCTACTGGTTGGCAACTTGCGAGTAATACAATAAGTGTCATTATCGGGAATAATAGTCGTTTCATAACTGCCTCCTAAAGCGTTTTCGTAACAGTTTAATTATAGCATAAAAAAAAGCAAATCAAAAGATTTGCTTATAATTTATTATCCGATTGAACCTTCCATTTCAAGCTTAATTAATTGGTTTAATTCAACAGCATATTCCATTGGTAATTCTTTCGCAAAGGGCTCAATGAATCCCATAATAATCATTTCTGTCGCTTGTTCTTCAGTTAAACCGCGACTCATAAGGTAAAAGAGTTGTTCTTCACTGACTTTTGATACTGTGGCTTCATGTTGAACCTGTGCTTGATTATTTTTTACGATGTTATATGGTAAGGTATCACTAACACTTTGATCATCTAAAATGATCGTATCACATTCGACATTACTTTTCGCACCAGTCGCGTTTGTGGTATGATGAATCATCCCACGGTAATTAACGCGTCCACCTTTGCCAGAAATGGATTTAGAAATGATTTTACTGGTTGTATCTTTTCCTATGTGAATCATTTTAGCACCGGTATCTTGATTCATCCCTTTTCCTGCGAAGGCAATAGAAATGGTGGTCCCTTTCGAACGATCACCTTTTAAGATGCATGATGGGTATTTCATATTTACTTGACTACCAATATTACCATCAATCCATTCCATGTGGGCATCTTCTTCAACAAGCGAACGTTTGGTAACTAAGTTAATGATATTGTTTGCCCAGTTTTGAACAGTGCTGTAACGACAGTTTCCGCCTTTTTTAACAAAGATTTCAACAATCGCAGCATGTAAACTGCTTTTCGTATAGACAGGGGCTGTACACCCTTCAACGTAGTTTACACTCGCTCCTTCATCAACAATGATTAAGGTCCGTTCAAACTGTCCCATTAATTCGCTATTAATCCGGAAGTATGATTGTAATGGTTTTTCAACATGAACCCCTTTAGGAACATAGATGAAACTACCACCACTCCATACCGCAGAGTTTAACGCCGCATATTTATTATCATCGTAGGGCACAACTTGTCCAAAGTATTCTTTAAGTAATTCAGGATACTCTCTTAATGCCGTATCGGTATCGGTGAAGATAACCCCTTGGTCTTCTAATTCTTGTAATGTTGAGTGGTAAACAACTTCACTTTCAAACTGGGTTGATACCCCCGCTAAGTATTTTTGTTCGGCTTCTGGAATACCGAGCTTATCAAAGGTATCTTTGATTTCTTCAGGCACATCATCCCAACTGGCTTCGCTACGTTCACTTGGTTTAATGTAATAGGTAATATCTTCAAAGTTAATGCCACTTAAGTCTGGTCCCCATGTCGGGTTTTTTAACTCTAAGAATTTATGGAAACTTTTAACACGAAACTCAGTCATCCATTCAGGTTCTTCTTTAATACGAGAGATTTCTCGAACAATTTCTTCTGTTAATCCTTTACCCGTATCTAAAACACTTTTTGTCTCTGTTTTAAATCCATATTTATAATCCCCTACAATACTTTCAATTTCTTTTTTGGTATGATCATTCATGTAGGATCACTCACTTTCTTTAGTTGTTCCGTTGAATGCTTTCCAAGCAATTGACGCACATTTGACCCGGGCAGGAAATTGTTTGACTCCTTCATAAACAACAGCCTCTTCTAAGTCAACTGATTCATCATACGATTGATTGGATAACATTTTTGTATAATTTGATGAAATATTGAGTGCGTCATCAACAGATTTTCCAATTAATGTTTCACTCATAACACTGGCACTTGAACAGCAAATGCTGCAGCCACTACCATCATGACGAACATCTTTGACTATGCCATCTTCAATATGGCTTTGTACGGTAATGTCATCACCGCATGATGGATTTTTAATATGTATTGTATGATAACGTGGATCATCTAATAACCCTTTATGACGAGGGTTTTTATAATGGTCCATAATAACTTGTCGATATAATGATTGCATGTTTTTCATCGGTACCCTCCTAAAATCCAACTGACTTGAAAAATTTAACGGCTTCTGTTAAGGAAGCAATAAATTTATCACTATCAGCTTGGGTATTGTATATGTAAAAACTTATGCGTAACGTTGCCACAACGTCTAACCATTGTATAACTAACTGCGCACAATGATGTCCGGCGCGCATAGCAATGTTATCACCATCAAAGAATGTAACGGCATCATGAGGATGAACCCCATCGATGTTAAAGGTAACAACACCTGTATCCGTTGTTGGATTGTAGACTGTAACTCCCTCAATAGCTTGCATTTTGTCAATTGTATATTGAGCTAAACGTCGCTCATGGTCATGAATCTCGTCAAAGCCAATATTACGTAAATAATCAATCGCCTTTCCAAGGCCAATAGCTTCTGCGATTGGCGGCGTTCCTGTCTCGAATTTATACGGTGGATTTTTATACGTTGCATCATGTTTTTCAACATAATCAATCATATCGCCACCATATTCGAGTGGTGTCATATGTTCTAGTAATTGGTATTTTCCAAACAAAACACCAATCCCTGTCGGACCTAGCATCTTGTGACCACTAAATGATAGAAAGTCACAATCAAGTGCGGTCACATCAATCAAGATGTGCGGCGCCGCTTGCGCAGCATCAACACTCACGATTGCGCCTTTTTCATGGGCTAGTTTCGTTATCTCTTTTAAAGGAGTTATATATCCCATAACATTTGAGACATATGTTAAAGCAACTACTTTTGTTTTATCAGATAACACGCTTTTAAATCCTTCAACGGTGATCCGGCCATCCTCTGTGAGGGGGACATAGACCAATTTAGCCCCAATATTTTTAGCCACCTGTTGCCAAGGTAAGACAGAACTATGATGTTCTAATTCTGACACGATGATTTCATCCCCCTCAGATAAGGCATGATAGCCATAACTTAAGGCAACTAAATTTAAGGCAGACGATGCACCTCTTGTAAAGACAATTTCATTCACATCACTGTGGATGAAATCGGCAATTTTTTGACGTGCTTCATTGTATTTTTCTGTCGCAACATAGCTTAAATGATAGACACCACGATGGACATTGACACCATATTGTTGATAATAGTTATTTAAGGTATCAATAACTGAACTTGGGGTTAGACTGCTTGCGGCACTATCTAAGTAGACAAAACTATCGTCTGCGGTTAATACAGGGAAATCATTTCTGATTGTTAAAGGATCCATATGTGCCTCCTATAAATCTTGTGTTTTTCTTTCTACGCTCGATACGAAGACAGATTTTAACGCATCACTATCTAAGGCATCTAGTATAGGACTTAAGAAACCGTTGATAATTAAGCGTTCTGCGTTACGTTTACTGAGTCCACGACTCATTAAGTAATACAGTTGTTCTTCATCTATTTTACCGATTGCAGCACCATGAGATGCCACAACGTCATACTCATCAATTAATAATAATGGATTAGCATCAAGACGTGCTTTACGACTTAGTACAATCCCTCTATTTTGTTGTCTTGCAACGCTTTGTTTCATCTGTTTATGAATTTTACCGATACCTTCAAATACAAGTGCTGAGGTATCACTACTAACACCATAGTTTTCAATATAGCCTTCTGTGTGTGGTGCTAGATGTTCAACGAGTTGTTCAAAGCGTGCTTCTTGGTGTTGGTTAGTAATGGCTACTGTTTTTACATAACTCTTGGCATATGGTTCCACCAATTGAACATTGGTCGTTATCTCACTTAATGCATCACTAACTTCGGCGTTGTTAAATACCAATTCACCATAGCGTTTAACACGTCCATTACGAATAATATTTAAAACACTTTTTTGATCAAACTGATTAACTGTTGTATAATTAAGTTTTGCATTTTCGCCGACAAATGATTGCGTTATAATGTTGTTGCTTCCTGGCACATTATTCGTAAAATACTCAATATAATCGAGCTGACTATTATCATCACAAATAACGATTGAATTATGTACAAGATCATGTTCTTCTTGAACAATAAACACGTGTAATGGGTCTTTGACTACAGTGTTTTTCGTTACATGAACAACAACCCCACTCGTTGCATTATCTTTAACATATTGATAAGCATCTGTTGGATTATGATGTGCCTCTTCAAGTTGTTCTAATAATGTCTTTTTTTGTGATAAAGCTTCATCAAAGCTTTCGACATACACACCGGCAATTTGTTCGACACTCTTTCCGATGATATGACCATCTTTGATAATAATAAACTGTTTAATATCCTCATCAATTAATGGTTGGATATTCTCGGGTATGGTTTCATCAATTAAGGGATTTTTCGTATAATGAATCATTAGAGATCTAATGCTTCTTTCGTTGCACATGTCCCTAAGACTGTACGTTCTTCATCTTCTTTAGGCATGACACGTTCATCTTCGATACCCACTTCTTGTTTAATCCAATCATACCCTTCTTGGTCGATGCGTTCAATAATATCCATACCGCCACTTTTCACAAGTTTACCTTTCATCACAACATGCACGCGGTCTGCGCTGATGTAATCTAGTAGTCGTTGATAGTGTGTAATAAGTAAAAGACCAAGGTCATCTGATTTCATCGCTGTGACATTTTCACCAACAATTTTTAAGGCGTCCACATCTAATCCAGAATCAATTTCATCTAGAATAGCGAATTTAGGTTTGAGCATTTTCATTTGTAATATTTCATTCCGTTTTTTCTCGCCTCCACTAAATCCTTCGTTTAAGTAACGATGTGGTAAATCTTCGTTCATTTTTAAATCTTGAACAGCCTTGTCATATTGCTTAATAAATGAGAAAAGTTTCACCTTTTTTTCTTCTTCTAATCGTGCGTTCATCGCTGTTTTAATGAAATCACTATTGGTGACACCAGGTACTTCTGCAGGTGCCTGCATACCTAAAAATAATCCTGCTCTGGACCGTTCATCAACTGCCATATCTAAGACATTGTCACCGTCAAGCAGAATTTCACCTTCTGTTACTGTATATTTTGGGTGTCCCATAACGACGCTTGCCAAGGTTGACTTCCCAGTACCGTTTGGCCCCATGATAGCGTGGGTTTCGCCACCATTAATCGTTAGGTTTACACCTCTTAAAATTTTGTTACCTTCTACTTCTGCATGTAGATTTTTTATTTCAAGTTTTGCCATTTGTTATACCTCCTTAAATCCACTATTCATTATATAGTTTTCTCACTAATTATCCAAATAATATGATATAATTTTTTGCGTAAAAAAAGGCAAAACCATAGGTTCTACCTCGTTCTTATTAAACGTATTGTTCAATACATTTTTTATAGATGTCATAGCCAAACTCATTGAGATGGAAGCCATCAATCGTGTATTCTAAATTAAGCTGTTCATAATCATTTTTTAAATGGTTCGCAATATCAACATAGCCGATTTTGTGTTTGCGTGCATAATTCCGTAAATAATAGTTTAACATCTTAATGTCAAAATTATCTCTATCTTGTGCTTTTTCAGAGACACATTTTGATGTACTAGAATTATTGACAGGGATGACACTTACTATATAAATCTTTGTTTTGTTACTGCGTCTTTTTAAGGTTTTTACAATCCGAACTATATTCTCATAAATCATTTTCACAGTCCCGACATTATTGCCAATGTCATTTGATCCAATAGAGATGAAGCATTTGCTTGGTTTATACTTAATTGCTCTTTTATACAGTGTCTCTTCGAGTAATTCTGTCGTGTCTCCTTCAATCCCATTATTGTAAAATGGTTTCCCATTTAAATATTTTTTCATGGGTAAATGCTCAATAATACAATCACCTAATAACACGACTTGTCCTTTATCAAACTCTCTGTGTGAGATATCATAGGCACGTTGCTTATGATATTTTTTTAATGTTTTGTCTGTCATAATATCCCCCTTTATTATGTTAGTTTATGTCTAATTTTTCCCGTGTAACACGTTTGATAATATATAGCGTCATCAATGCAAAGAGTGATGTCGTTATCCCTAATAAATTATATCCAAGGCCAAATGTCATACCGATAATGGCACTAATCCAAAGCGTTGAAGCGGTGGTTAACCCTGTGATATAGCCGTTTGTTTTGATAATGGCCCCTGTTCCTAAAAATCCAACCCCAGCCACAACTTGTGCAATTAAACGTTGACGCTGAATCACAATATTTTGAGCAAACTCTGGGTTTTCACGAATATATTGTAAGCTATCAGCGACCATATATTCTTGGATAATCGATAAGGCCGTCGCACCAAATGCGACCATTAAATGCGTGGTCATTCCAGCGATTTTATGCTTGCGTTGTCGTTCATATCCAATGAGGCCAACAAAAAATAATGTCAATCCTAAGCTTTGTAAGATATTCAAAAAATCAATATCAATGTCCATACTTAACCCTCTTTCCTAAGTTAACATTATATTATATCACTTCTTTTTAATAATGCAAGCGTTTTTTCGGCGTGTTTACGTAAGATCTGCGGTGTGATAAATGTATTTTTTTCCATATCGCATCATTTTATGTTGCACGATCTTAGACATTTTTACATCGACTTCACTATGATACACAACAACAAGTCCAATCTTACGGTAATACACATAATAATAATGATTGATTATATTTTTATAAATAATTGCATGCTTATCACTCACGATGTGTTCATACCCTAGTTTAAAATTAAACCGCTTTACAGGCATCATCGTAATCAAGAAAAACATTTTTTGTTGGAGTCTATGGTCAATTGAAAGTCCGATAAATAAAACAATAAATGCGAGCGACATCAATAATAAATCCATTGTTTCAAACGTTAATCGTTCTGGTTGAAGTTGAAAAATTAAAAGCGCTATAATACCAAAATATATAAGTTGATTAAAGGCTAAACTCACAATAATTAAAGCCGTAATCAAAAACAAGAAGAGTAAGTTTGTTGTGACAAGAATAGAAAAGTTTGGTAAGAATACCAAGACAAACGCAACTACAACAGCAAGTTTAATAATTGTTTTTGAGTGGGCTTGATACTGTTCAGTAAACCAACTGAATAATTGGTTAAACCGCTTTGTCTCATTGATGACTAACGACCGTGTTTGATAATAAAACAACTTGTTACGTGTTAAAAAGCCACCCAATGAATGCGCACTTTGAAATATTGAAAAGACTAAAAACACCAATAAAAACAGCAATAATTCAAGATAGTGATTATCTTGAAAGGCATTGTGAATAAAGACCAATAGAATCACCGCAAGTAGCGTTTTTGCTAATGCGATGACGACTGTTGAAAAAGCGTATGACTTAGCCGTCTCTTGAATAAAGTTATTAAAGATATGTTTTTGATAATGATACATTGAAACAAATGCCAGTAATAACAGACCAATTGGTAAGATAATCGAAATAAAATATTGCATAGTGATTCCCCCCAAGTATATAAAAATAGGTGATACCGAAGTATCACCTATTATACCATGTTATTCTTCTAAACTGTAGTCCATCGCTTCATAACGTTTATACATTTTGTATGTACGTTTTGCGTCATTTAAGTTCGCGTCAAGTAATGCTTGTGCTTGATCTTTGTTAATATCAAACAATTGCGCATAACGTGATTCATTCATTAAGAACTCTTCATATTTCTCCCATTTTGGTGCTTTAGAATCTAATTGGAATGGGTTTTTACCTTGTGGTTCTAAGCGAGGATCGTATCTGAAGGTTGGCCAGTATCCACATTCAGTTGCCAAGGCTGCTTGGTTTTGTGAATTGGTAAGTCCACCTTTGATTTTATGTGCGATACATGGTGAGTACGCGATAATGATACTTGGTCCTTTATAGCTTTCAGCTTCACGGAATGCTTTTAAGACTTGTTGCTGGCTAGCACCATGGCTAACTTGAGCGACATATACATGTCCATAGCTCATTGCCATTGCTGCTAAGTCTTTACGTTTACCGTTTTTACCTGCTGCTGTAAATTTCGCAATTGACCCACTAGGTGCTGCTTTCGATGATTGTCCACCAGTATTTGAGTATACCTGTGTATCAAGGACTAAGATGTTAATATCTTCTTGGTTAGCGATCACATGGTCTAATCCACCGTATCCGATGTCATAAGCCCATCCGTCTCCACCAATAACCCAGTTAGATTGTTTCACGATGTAGTTAGATAACTCTTTAATATCTTCTGCATAATCATCGTTTACATCATCTAATAATGGTAATAATTTGTTGTAGACTTCTAATGATACATCCGCATCATCTTCATTTTCTAACCATTTTTCCATTAACTCTGCAGCTTCTTTTGGAGCTTTTTCTTTATTTTCAGCAAATATGTTGTGTACACGAGAACGTAATGTTTGGTTACCATGTAACATACCGAAACCAAACTCTGCATTATCTTCGAATAAACTGTTTGCCCATGCTGGTCCGCGTCCATTATCTAATGTTGTAAATGGTGTCGCAGGGAATGATGCTCCATAAATACTTGAACATCCTGTTGCATTGGCGATTTGTAAACGTTCACCGAATAATTGTGTCACTAATTTAACATATGGCGTTTCTCCACAACCGGCACACGCACCACTAAATTCGAATAATGGTTTTGCAAATTGTGAGTTTTTAGAGTTTTGTGTTTTGTCAACTAGTTCATCTTTGTACGTTACTTCATTGAATAAGTATTCAGCGTTTTGAACTTCGCCTTTTTCAATTTCATCCCCGATTGGACTCATAGCTAAGGCTTTCGTTTTTGCAGGACATGCTTCAACACACACACCGCAACCTGTACAATCTAATGTCGAGATTTGAATCTTATAATGAAGTCCACTAATACCTTTACCACGAGCATCAATTGTTTTAATACCTTCAGGTGCATTCTCTAATTCTTCATCTGTTAATAAGAATGGACGAATAACAGCATGTGGACAAGCAAAGGCACATTGGTTACATTGGATACAGTTATCTTCTATCCATTCAGGTACGTAGTTTGCAATACCGCGTTTTTCATACGCTGTTGAACCAGGTGCCATACTTCCATCTTCATATCCTTCAAATGTACTAACCGGTAAATCATATCCTTTGATACGGTTAACCGGCTCAGCAATGTTTTTAACGAAGTCTGGTAAGTCTTGTTGCACTTCTGCTTCTTTAACCTTAAGGTCTTTCCAAGCTGGATCAACGGGTACTTCAATTAATCCTTCTTTTCCAAGTTCGATTGCTTTATAGTTTTTCTCAACGATTTCTTGACCTTTACGACCATATGTTTTCTTCGCATATTTTTTCATTAATTCTTTTGCTTCTTCATATGGCATAATTTGTTCATTTAAGGCAAAGAATGCACTTTGCATAATGGTATTAATGCGGATACCAAGTTTAGCTTGTTCAGCTAACTTAACAGCATTAATGATATATAATTTAGCGTTTTTCTCAGCTAATTGTTTTTTCACTTTATTTGGCAACAATGACTCAATATCGTTTTTATTTGTCACAGTATTAAGTAAGAATGTGCCACCGTCACGTAATCCTTCAATCATATCATACGTATATAGATATGAATCTTTTGAACAAGATACAAAGTGTGGTGTATTTACTAAGTATGTTGAACGGATTGGATCTTTTGCGAAACGTAAATGCATTCTTGTCACACCACCAGATTTTTTCGAGTCATAAGATGAATATGCTTGTGCATATAAATCCGTATTCTCTCCAATAATCTTGATTGTATTTTTAGACGCACCTACAGTACCATCACTACCGAAACCGAAGAATAATAACTCCGTAACATCTTCACTTTGTGTATCGACATAGTCATAATCTAATGATGTATTGTTGACATCGTCTTTTATACCAATTGTGAAACGATCTTTTTTGTTTCCTGTCATATTATCAAAGACCGCAACAATTTGACCAGGTGTTGTATCTTTAGATGATAGACCGTAGCGTCCACCTAAGACAAGTGGGGCATCTTCTTTACCATAGAAAATAGATTTAACATCTAAGTATAATGGCTCTCCAACACTACCGCTTTCTTTAGTTCTGTCTAATACAGAAACACGTTCAACGGTTTCAGGTAAGGCATCAAAGAAGTATTTTTCACTAAATGGACGATATAAATGTACTGTTAAAAGTCCGACTTTACGACCTTTTTTATTTAAATAGTCCACTGTTTCTTCAATTGCTTCTGTGACACTACCCATAGCAACAATAACATCAGTTGCATCGTCAGCACCGTAATAAACGAATGGTGCATAATTGCGTCCAGTAATTTTGCTCACTTCTTCTAAATACTTCGCTGCAATATCAGGTACTTTTTCGTAGTATTTGTCTTGGATTTCACGTGCTTGCATGTACACGTCATCATTTTGTGCCGAACCACGTGTTACTGGGTTCGAAGAATTTAAGGCACGTTTTCTAAATGCTTTTACAGCATCGCGATTGAGTAATGGGCGTAAGTCTTCATAATCCATTACTTCGATTTTATTGACTTCGTGTGATGTTCTAAATCCATCAAAGAAGTGCAAGAATGGAATACTAGATTCAATAGCAGCTAAATGCGCTACACCAGCTAAGTCCATTACTTCTTGAACCGAACCACTCGCTAACATTGCAAAACCACTTTGACGTGTTGCCATAACATCTTGATGATCCCCAAAGATTGATAATGCTTGTACAGCTAAACTTCTCGCTGCGACATGGATAACACCAGGTAATAACTCTCCAGCGATCTTATACATATTAGGTAATTTTAACAATAACCCCTGTGATGCAGTAAATGTGGTTGTGAGTGCACCAGATTGTAAACTACCATGTACGGTACCAGCAGCTCCACCTTCTGATTGCATCTCAATTACTTTTACAGGCATATCAAACAAGTTCTTATGCCCTTGTGATGCCCATAAATCGATGTGTTCCGCCATTGGTGATGACGGTGTGATTGGATAAATTCCTGCTACTTCAGTAAATGCATATGCAACATGAGCAGCAGCTTGATTTCCGTCCATCGATTGGAAAACTTTTTCTTTAGCCATGAAATAACCTCCAATATATAAATTTTCATGAAATTAAACGATAAGTCATACAGTTTAAATTATATCTTATTTTGTCTTTTTTTACAACAGCACAAATGGCTTTTTTTTGCCAAAGAAAACACTTACATTTAGAACGATTATAAACAAAAAAGGTTATGGTTAACCTTTTATAAATTTTATATATTCCTGCCATAAATCCATTGTTTCATCTTTAAAGAATTCGGCTATTTTTTTAAAATCTATTGTATAGTTAAGCCCGACGTTTTTGTCGTGTTTCACCCTAGCGATAACATACCATGTAAATGTTTGTAATGCTCTATAATAGGTTAATTTAGCGAACTCTTTAGTCGATGGTTCTTTGTCTAGATAATGGTGTAATAATGACTTAGCTGAAGCCATTGATACACTTGCGAATGATGCCATATCATATAAGGGATCGTACACTTTGGCATATTCAAAATCTAGTAACCATACTTTATCATGCTCATCGAAAAGCAAGTTACTTGGATTTAAATCACCATGAATGAGCGTTAACTTGGATGGCACTGTATAGGCTTTTTTTAGTTTTGTCATATATTCACTGACCCATGTGTTAGTTTCGCTAGATAGTTTAAGCTCCATTAGTAATGTCTTAATATATAGAAAAGGGTCATATGATTTAGTTGATTTAGGTGTATGATGGTGCAATTTATGAAGTGCGTCCGCAACCTTATGAATGTGAGAATCTATGTTGCTACTATTGAGTGTTTCGCCTGGTATATAGGTGGATACCTTTAATCCCGTTAGGGTGTCATAATACAGTGTTTTGGGTGTCAATGAAGATGCTTCTGCTTGTTTTAATGCGCTTTCTTCTAGTCGATAATCAATAAAACGTTCACTTGCTTTACCAGGAATACGGGCGGTGACAAGTTTGTCATTTACTTTCATGACAAAAAGAGCATTACTACGTCCTTGCGGGAGACGTTTCATGACCTTGATATTGCGCGTAGGTTGATTGAATACCATCGCACATAATTCTTTAGCTTTTTTCTGGTCAGTCATATAAAAACTCCATCTATAATTCGATTATATCTGTAGGAATATCTTGATGTGCGACGACGACATTATAGCGTGTCATATCTATGCCATAGTCGGTAAAGACTTCTGTATAGGTTTTTAAAGCAAGTTCTTTGGTATTACATTCACGTGATGGGTGGGCTAAAATAATATGTCTCGTGTTACTGCCAATAAGTTGTGTCATATTATATGCACTATCGGTATTAGACATGTGCCCTTTTACGGAGTCAATGCGTTGTTTAAGATAGAACGGGCGATTGCTGGTAAAAAGGAGTGTCACATCGTAGTTGGATTCAAAGATATATGCATCTGCATTTTTTAATAACGGTAAATCGGCTTTTGGTAAGTAGCCAATATCAGTCGCATAAACAAGTTTTTTACCCGCTTCTTCAAATACGTATCCAACGGTATCTTCTGCATCATGACTGACGCGAAATGGTGTAATCGATACCCCTTTGATGATAAATGTCTCATAGGTTGTAATAAACTGCATCAAACGTGCATCTATGTTATCTTTTGTTTTAAAATACATGTGTTGATAGGTTTTCTCAGTCACATATACTGGAATTGGATGACGCTTTAATGTCACGGTAAGTCCCTTAATGTGATCAGTGTGTTCGTGGGTAATTAAAATAGCATCAAGTTCATCAATGATAAGTCCTTGATCAGCCATCCGTTTTTTGATTTGGCGATGACTAATCCCTACATCGATTAATAATTTAGCTGATGCGGTTTCTAAGTAGGTCGCATTCCCTTTTGATCCACTTGCTAAAACAGTTAATTTCATCTGATCACTCCATATCGTTTCTCGCTGTCTAAATCTATCCTTATAATATAGACAACCATGGGCGATGTCAAATATCTTTCTAAATTTATCATTGTTTTTGTCGCCTATTAATGGTATTATATATATTGCGTAATTATTTAAGGAGTGATACATTTATGAATAAAGGAATTATGATTAAAGCATCCATCATTTTAGGGTTTTTCCTTGTAACCTTAGGACTTGCATTTGGATGTAGTACAATCAAAGAAAATGAGACAGTACCAAATATCACAACGGGTGATGAGGTATATCTAGAATTAGATCAATTCTCATTTACAAATCAAGAAGTGTGGGACTTAATGAAGATTGCAGATGGGTTAAACTACCTCTATCAATACATTGATGAACTTATATTAGAAGATACAATCGCTGGATTAACACAAGCAGAAATTGATCAAGAATTGTTATATGCTAAATATAATACCACTGATCCTGATGCCATTACCGAAATCCAAAATGATCCGGACCGTGAAGAAGAACTTCAAACAGCATTTGAACAAAACCTTATTTTACAAGGGTTCAATCCGGATGATCCTGACGATTTAAAAGCGTATGTTCAATTAAATGCAGCAAGACGTAAAGTCGCTAGACAGTTTATTTTAAATAATGAAGCGCCTGCTGAAGATGCTGAAACCACGCCAACATCTAATTTATATATCAATGATGACGTATTACAAGAATACTATGAATCAAACAACCGTGGAGACGTTTGTGTATTAGATATTCGTTTTACAAGTTCAACTGAGGGTAATGCCGTTTTAGATAATTTCAACTTAGTACCTAACTATAATACGGGTTGGGGATTATACACTGGGGATACCCCAATTGAAGATGTCCCTAAAGCTGACTTTACAGAAGATAATACAACTGAGTTAACAGATGAGGCATTATTTGCTGAGTGGGTTAAAGTATACAATTATATGAACCCAAATAATACTATCGCTGAAACGACAACACTAGATGCGTATTGTAATGATTATACAGAGTTAGGAACACGTAGTTATACTGATATGACAGATGATTATGACAGTGGATCAACTAGTGTAACCTATGCGAAATATATCTTTGATATCTTAGGATTCGAAGAAGATGATGCACGTTATTCGACAACTTTCCAATCATTTGGAAACTTTGAATTATTATCATTTCTTGTTGAAGCGAATCCATTAACGGCTTATGATGAATTATCGACAGAAGCTTACGATGCGTTACATGAAGAATATTTAAGAACGCTTTTAACTGAAGCAAACATTAATAAAGTCATGGATACGTATTGGGAAGATGTTGATTTTGAAATCTATGATCCAACGTTAAAACTACAAGCTGAAGCAAATTATGGAGACACATTTGATAACCGTGGTCATGAAACATTAATTGCTGAGTTTGGTGATTTTGACATCACTGCTGATGACTTATTCAACTACATGAATGATTCAATCGGATCGTATTATTCACTTGAGTTAACTAAACGTAACATCTTATTAAATAGCGATGCCTATACTGAGCTTTATGGTGACAGTTATGATTACCTAGACTCAAACAATGATAAAATGAAAGAACACCGTGAAACATTACGAACAACGAAAACAAACTTTAGTAATGGGGCATTTACACAATATGGATTCAGCCCAGAAGATTATACATGGCGCGAATTTATTGTTATTGCATTTAGAAGTTATAACGAAGCGACTGTTATTCGTGATGTTTATGTATTAAATGGATTACGTCCAAACTTATTAATTGGAGATATTGAATATTCACATGCTGAAGATTATATTCAAGACCAAGTCGATAACTACTTTAGTTTAAATGCAACTGAGTTATTACTTTATGTTGACTTTGATCGTGATTTTGAACCAGACACATTTACTGATATTAAAGCTGATTTCACAGATCAAGAGTTAGCTGATTACAATGCATTAAAAGCTGATTTAGAAACACTTATCTTAGCTAAAATTGATGATGGTGAATCATTCGCAGATATCGTTACCGCTTATAACGAAGGATTAATTGGTGATCCTGACAATGAATGGGCGCCATTTAAAGAATATGGATTCTTCATAAAAACGCAAACTATTTCTGAAGAAGGTGGACTAAACTACAATACAGTTAAAGAGTCTGATGAGAATAAAGACTTACTTGAAGACTTACAACGTATTTATGCCGCTTACCATCAAGCAATTGACAACAGTGTTGACGATATTGAGGAATACTATGATGATCGTTTAATTGAAACAGATGAAGGGATTCATTTAATCAGAGCTACTGAAGGGGCAGAATTCGAACAGCCTAGTGCTGAATTTGATAACAGTCCTAATGATGATGGACAACGTCCATATAGTGAAGGATCAGGTGGAACGACTGTTGCGCCGAACCAACAACAAATCGAACTTTACATTGAGATTAAAATGGCACAACAACTTGGTGAATCAACTGAGTTATTACTACCATCTTCTGTGAACAAGGCAATTGAAACCTATTATGGTTCATTCTTCTCGTCTTACTTCTCAACTTCTAGTTACAACTTAGAAAGCGCAGAATACATCTTAAATAACAATCCACAATTTGGAGAAGGACATGCTGAACATATTGGCTTCTTAGAAAATACTATTGATGTATTATTTGAGATTAACTTCCCAGAAGAATTTAATAAAGAATAATTCATACAAAAGGACCGCTTAAAGTATAGGGGAAAGCCTATACAAATAAACACAGTAAAATAAAAGGTCTATATTTTGAAATATTAAGATGTTAGCAGACACAAAAATAGTGTTTGCTAGCATCTTTTTTGTATACATAAAACAGAGGGAAGGGAGCGTTTACCCTAGGGAGACAATTCGCTGTACGTATCACTGACATTATTTATATCCAGTTTAGATAAGATCATATAAGAGAAGTAACTTTAATGTTTAAAGCTAGTCAAACAAAGGAAATAGTCACTAGAGAAGTGTCTAGATAATTCAAGATATATTTTGTGATGGTGACCCTAAAGACATAACAAAACATCGATTATTCTCTAACATAATAAGGAAAATGGAATGCATTAGAACATATTACCCAACCCTGTCTCGTTATTGGACTTATTGAAACATCCCATCAACCGAATCCTTCTTTGGAAGATTCAAATTTTATATAAAATTAAATCATAACACAGCCATCGAGAATGTCTTACATAACGTGATATAAATGGTAATATAAGAATCCCGTTAATATAAAATAAAAAAGTGCGATTCCTCTAGAGAATCAGCACTTTAGGTATACTATGTCTTTGTGTCAACGTGTCCTTTACAATGAAGCCACTTTAGTATGATATGGTCTAGTATTATTGTAAAGTACTATCTATTTTAGCTCGAAAAAACTGGGATATAACCGTTTCCTTATATTCTAGTTAAAGCTTAGATTTATAATATCTTTCACGATCTAAAACACGAATTGGGGAAGTAAATTCTCCTTTTTCAGTTTGATCAAGTGTTTCTTGTAATACGGTCATTTTAGAGTCGATGTTATCAATAAAATGAAGGATTAATGCCTCAGGGATATTGGTTTTTTTCGGTGACCCATAATTCCCATAATAATGGTGAGACAAGATCATATGCTGAATAAGTAAGACTTCTTCTGTATCTTTATAACCGAGCTCATGGGCGACGAGTTCAATTTCTTTTACTCCCATTGTAATATGACCAATGAGTTTACCGACTTTGGTATATTCAGGGCCTGCATAATGTGATAACTCTTCAATTTTACAAATATCATGTAAGAAAATACCTGCGATTAGTAAGTCTTCATTTAAGAATGGATACACATCTAAAAAGCCATCAATCAATGTTAACATGGTTGAGGTATGATAGCTTAGTCCACCAATATACGCATGATGAAACGTTGTCGCCGCAGGGTATAAATAAAAGTCTTTTTCATGACGCTCATATAATGTCAATACGAGTTCTTTTATGATTGGGTTCTTTAGCCGTTTTAAATAACTTTCAATGATATCTTTGACTTTTTCCATTGAGACTGGGGCATACTCATAAAATGTCTCCATTAATTCTTGACGTCTCTTAAATGGAATATCTGATGCATCAATATGAGTAAACTTGACGACTTGTAATTGTGGTTGTTCTTTAAATGTGACCGTTTGGCATTCAAACTCATAAACGGCATTTTCTAAAACATCACTGTTTTGGTCGATGCGAATTGTTTCGCCATCATGGGTTTCATGTTCAATTCGTAATGTGTTTGTCTCATATGAAGTTTGATTTACCGATATTATTTTTGCAAAAAAGGTTGTTGTTTCCATGATTTCACCTATTTCTTTTTCAGTATGTATGTTGTAATGTCATCGACATTAATTTTTGTTAAGATTCGACGCGAACGTTTTTTTCCATCAAAAATCAGGGTGTATCGTCCATCTAAATCAAAGGTTTCTTTCGCTGTATTGTTTTTAAAAATAACCAGTAAGTTAGTTTCTGGATCATTTAACCGGTAATGGATTGTTCCTGTTTCAAAGACATGTGTTTCAACATAGTCTTTTATTTTAGATGGGGCTTTTAAACGGAATAAATCATATTTACGACGTAGTCTTAATATTTCTCTTAAGTATTCAATATCATCAATATTGTCATCGATTAATGACCAATCGATGTGATTAATCTCATCGCCTGATTTATACGAGTTTTCCACACCTTTTTTGGTTCTATAAAATTCTTGTCCAGCATGTATAAATGGAATACCTTGACTTAATACAACCATTGATAACGCTAAACGTTGGCGTTTTTTACGTTCATCTAATGATGTTTTTGGTAACGCTTTTTGGGTTTTATCAAAGAATGTATTATTATCATGACACTCAACATAATTCACAGATTGTAAAGGATATCTGAATAAAAATTTATTGAGACAACTTCCCTTGATAATATTTTTGATATCACCTAAATGGGCATTACTGCCTAGGGCATATCCTAAGTCTTTCATTTGGAAGGTAGCGCCTTTAATGCGTTCTCTTGTTTTATCATTGAAATGGCCAATATTAAATAATAAGTGTCTATTGTGCATGTGAGCTGTTCGGTCATACCCAATTTGTGTTGGCATTTTCCATCCTTCACCATATACAATCATATCACTACGGAACCGATCGAGTTTTTGTCTTAAGGTATTCATTGTTCTAATGTCAATAAGCCCCATCAAATCAAATCGGAACCCATCAATTTTATACTCTTTCGCCCAGTACATGACACTATCAATAATAAATTTACGAATCATCCGACGTTCAGTCGCTAAATCGTTATTACATCCTGAACTATTCGTTAACATACCTTGGTCATCATGTCTATACGCATAACCCGGTACAATTTTTTCAAATGGGAATGATTCAATATCAAATACATGATTGAATACAACATCCATCACGACACGTAATTGATTCTTATGTAAGTCATCAATCAATTGTTTTAACTCATTTATACGCGTATACGGATCATCTGGGTCACTCGCATACCACCCTTCTGGTACATTGTATTGTTCAGGATTATATCCCCAGTTATATTTACGATCCGGATTTGTCTCATCGACATCCCCAAAATCATAAATAGGAAGTAACTGAACATGGGTAATACCTAAGTCTTTAATATGATCAATCCCAGCTGGGTTGCCTTTTGGTGTGGTTAACCCTTCTTCTGTAAAAGAGGCATATTTCCCTGGGTGTTTCGCATTTAATTCCGCTTGTATCGTAAAATCCCGTATATGTGCTTCATAAATCACCGCGTCCGTATACACCCCACTAAACTTAGGGCGTTGTGCACGCTGTTTAACCAATTTTGACTCATCAATGACATAAGAATATTCTGCGTTTGCACTTGAACTTCTCCCGTACGGATCAGTCAATTTATGTTCTTTCCCATTGACATATGAAATATAGCGATATTGATAGCCTTCATAATCTCCTCGAAGACGTAAATACCAAACACCTTGGTTATCATATTCCATTGGGACAACTTCTTTATTACCCTCTTTATCAAGTAATTCAAGTTTCATATATTTTGCAACTGGCGTCCAAATTTTAAACTTTGTTCGGTCACGCCGATAACTTGATCCTAAATCAGATTGTTCGTAATAATAAATATCATCAAATAACTCTGTTCTAACAATTTTACCGGTAAACAACTCAGCGCTCTCACCTAAATCATCGAAAATATGATACATTTTATTCAGTAAAATATATCCATCAAAGCGTGTCACATATTTTCGTTCATTACCGAGTGTATGTGTTGAAATGATTTCTAAATCGATTTCTTCTTCATTCCCTATTACTCTAAATGATTTTACAAAGTCCTCACGATATTTTAATGGGACAATCACCGTGATTTCTGTAAAATCATCTAAATAGGCATAAAATTTACTCATTCTTATCTCCCGTGTCTTTCTGTAAGGCATTAATTTTATTTAATGTATAGTCTTTTAATTCCTGATAATTATTGTTTAAGCGCCCTTCTAAAACACCTTCTAATAAATCATCAATAATGAGACCTATTAAACTGTGTTTTTTTAATGTGGTTAACTTAATGATATCTTCACCTTTAAACTTTAAATCGCAGACATCTTTAATCGGCATGGATTGATCAATTTCTTTTAACCGTTGCGATTGATCACGATACCCTAACGTGACGTTAATCCGATTAACTATGTCACAAACTTCAATCGAATATGAGAACACTAAAAAGGTGTTAAATTGATCTTCTTTTGTCACTTCATGGAGTAAAATTAATTGATCAATTAACCGGCGTTGCCGATTCGAAAAGCGCCAAATATCATTATCTTCACCAAGAATAAAACAGATGGTAAAGATTTCTATCGGTGAAAGATTATTGAGTTGTTTCCCTTTTCGATTCAAATACTCAAGCCCTGGTTTAATCCCATATAAGACATCAGCGACATCTGTTTCAAGCAACACATTTATCGCCTCATTGAGATACTGACCCCGAAATGTTTTATCAAGTTCTTGCATAATACGCTCAATCGCAATGGTCGGAATTAAGGCGTTATGGCTTGTAATCGCACCATGTGTCTCTTGTTGAAGATGAAACCCATGACTACTCACAAACCGAATTGCCCTTAACATCCGTAAGGCATCTTCTTTAAGGCGTTTATGCGGATCACCAATCATGCGTAACTCTCCTTTAGCTAAGTCCGCTTGACCATCGACCAAATCAATAATATCTCCATCATAATCCATGCATAACGCATTGACTGTAAAATCACGACGTTTGACATCCTCTTCTAGCGTTTTTGAAAACTGGATGGTGTCTGGTCTTCGATTATCCGTATATGTGCCATCACTTCGAAAAGTGGTCACTTCATAGGCAAGGTTATTAAACAGTACTGTGACAGTACCATACTTCATACCTGTTTCTTTTACGCGATCAAATAAGTCAATGACCTCTTGTGGTGTAGCATTGGTTGTTATATCAATATCTTTTGTGGGTAAATTTAATAAGGTGTCACGTACAAATCCGCCAACAAAATACGCCTCGTAACCGGCGTCGTTTAAGGTCTTTAATACATGTTTTGCATTTGCTTCATAGTCAGTCATATCATCACCAAGTTGATTATACACTATTTAGGTCAATATTTCCAATAATTAAGGTATTTTTATCGCTTATGAAATGTGGTATAATACACTCGGTGATACCATGAAAAGTATTCAGAAAACAACATATAATCGGCTTGTCATTAATAAAAGTGTCTTTCATAACTATTTAATCCCTGTTGCATCTGTGGATGCTGTAGAAAAACATCTTAGAACAATTAAAGATGAGCATCCTGGGGCAAATCACTACTGCACTGCCTACATTATTAAACCGCTTCAATCGATTCAAAAGTACGATGATAATGGCGAACCCTCAGGGACTGCAGGCTTACCCATGTTAGATGTCTTAAAGAAAAATGATCTCACGAATGTGTTTGCGATATCTGTGCGTTTTTTTGGCGGAATTAAACTTGGCGCTTCAGGGCTGGTACGTGCATATGCAAAGGGTGTTAGTCAAAACATTGAATCAGCTACCTTTACGTATCTTACAGAACTTCATAAGGTGCGTTTAAGAATTCCCTTTGATGAGATTGGTCATGTTGAACACTTCATTCGTAAAGACTATCATTTAGTTGATACAACCTATGACACACATGTAACGTATCATATCATAATGAAAGCTGATCAGTTCGATAGCTTTAAACAATTTTTTATCAATAATACAAAAGGAAAAGCTGAGATCACTATTACTGAAACGACACATAAATTTCTCTAAAAAAGCAATCCAGCGGATTGCTTTTGTTATATTAACCAATAATCGATGTTGATAATTCAATAATGCGCATAATTGCTTGGGTAAAAAAATACGTAAATATAATGACAGTCATAATAAATAAGATTTGTATTTCTTTAACATGTCCTTTTTTAAAAAGTGTTTCATACCGTAAAGCATTGAACCACTTTAAAACAAAGGGAAATAGTATAAAAAACATCAATAACTCTAGTATATTTTTATAAAGAATATCCATTTTTTATCTCCTAACCGGTAATGTCATCTGGTGCATCATCACCTTTATCCGCTTCAATTAAAATCACTATATTGTTCGGTAGACACGTAATGGGTTGATAGGGCGAATTGCTCCAACCCTGGATTTGACAAATATTTTTTGGCGAAATTTCATCAATAACACGTACACGATGATCTTTATATTCGATGACGACATCACCATTGGATCCCACCACTGTGTACTCTCCAAGTGATGCGTCAACGACTAATGTATCATTATGAATTTGATATGTGCCATCTTTTAATTCTATTGTTAATATAATTTGATCTTTATAATAGACATTGGCTGTACCATCGACTACTGAATTCTGACTGGTCAATCTTTGAAAATAGACAAATGACCCGACCGCAACAACCAGTAAAAATACTATTAAAATCAAGTCAGACTTCTTCATTTAAACCACCTAAACCTTTAATCTAGTTGTATTATATCACACGTTTTTCATTTACAAAATAGAAATGATACGAAAAAGGGTCAAATTTATGCTTTTTTTACTTTTTTTATTTTTTTAATACTGTGTTTTCAATATTATATCCTATAATATGAAATGTGAAATAAGTTAGATTCGCAAAAACAAAAAACTTAGGAGGAAACAATGAAAAAATTATTTGCTTTATTAGCTGCATTAGTTTTAACGTTCGCGTTAACTGCATGTGGTGGAGAAGAAGAATTACCTGAAATCCCTGACACTGTAACGATGGCTGAGATTGATGACTATTTAAATAGAGAAGATGCTCAATACATTGACTTACGTAACTGGGATGACAAAATGAAATCTGGTTATATTAGTGGATTTGAGTTTATTCCTTTCTTTGATTATCTTGAGTATGAAAATATCTTAGTTCGTACTGATGGTAACTGGGACTTTGCTGCTGAAGATATCGTAAGCCAAGCTGGTTTACAAGGTTTATTTGATTCAGAGAAAACAATCTTCTTAATGTGTGGTAGCGGAACTCGCGCTGGATACGTTAAAGCTGCATTAGACAGTTTAGGATACGAAAACGTCATTAACGTTGGCGGAATCTCAGACTATGATGGTGCAAACATGGTTGTTGGTGATGGTTCTTACGTACTTAACCCTGATGTTAAAGGTGATTACGAGCCAGGTACTTACTACGGATTCGATCCTGTTGGTGACTATATGGCAATCGTTGTTATTAATGACAAAGGTGGCATTGCAAACGTAATCTTTGATGCCTTATCTCATGGTACTACTAAGCAAAACTTAGGATATGGGTATGGTATGGGAGACACTGATGAAGGTGGAGACACTATGGAATGGTTCGAACATGCAAACATGCTAGCTAGTTATGTAATGGAAAATCAAGGTTGGGAAGGAATTGACCTTACTGAAACTCCATTCGATGCTTCTTGGACTGCTTTAACTGTGCCTCATCATGTTATTGAGTTTGACGCAGACAACAATCCAGACTCAGTTGCTGGTGTTACAGTTGGTGCTGAAGGATTCGTATTCGCTTGGAACGACGCAATCGCTCAAGCAAGTGACTCAGACTTAGGTGTTGTTGAAACAACTATTACAGCTGAAGAATGGGCTGCTGCTCACGAAGCTCCTTATGATTATGAAGATGGTGTTTACTACGGACATGAAGCTGGATATACTGCATTAATTACGATTGAAGATGGAATGATTGTTGACGTATTCTTAGATGCTGCACATTTTGAATATGGCACAACTGATTTTATCTCAATGAAACGTGATTATGATGTACCTGCTGACTATCCAATGAACTATACACTTAACGATAACGGAACTCCTAATGATGCTAGTGATGACTTCTACGAATTAGATGCAGGAAAACTTGACTGGTGGGGTCAAGCTGATGCATTAGAAGCTGCCATTTTAGATGCTCAAACTTGGGAATGGACAGTTGACGCTACTGAAGGTACAATCGATGCTGTTGCTGGTGTAACAATCGGTGTAGATGGTTGGAAAGTTGCAGTTGAAGAAGCATTAACTGAAGCTACTCCAACTGAATAATTATATTCATTAACACACTTAAAGCACTCTTCGGAGTGCTTTTTTTTGATTATATGATAAATATTATCTTAACAGATAAAAATTGATTCCCATTCTATTTTAGCACGTTAAAAAGGCATCTAAGCTTTTTGTATACCTATTGTCGTAACTATTTCTATCAAGTGAGTCTGATAGTTTCTTTACATCGCTATTAAATGATGCTTCTCAGCTACATTTGATGACAACGGTAAGCTCTTATTACGCATGCTTTTAAACAGTCTAATAAGATGATGAAACCTTGTCATATCATTCTATGCATTAAAAAAGGTCAACCATTACGGTTGACCTTTTGTGTATTACATTTTAACTTTAACAAATTCGCCATCTTCATTAGGTGTACTTTCTAAGTACTCTTTAATATCTTCACGCATTGCTTGATCACCGGGCTTACACTGCGTTAACTTTGCGTCTTCATTCAGAATAGCTTGTGCCATGGCACGGCATCCTGGATTACCACAAAGCCCACAGTTTTGGTTCGGTAACATATCAACAACATCTTGTAAACGTGGGTCTTCATCGACATGGAAGACGACGCTAGCTAAACTCAATAAGATAGCCAGACTGGCGCTAATGATTAGTGCGAGTAATATTACTGTCGTCATTAGACAATCCCTCCAAATCCATAAAAGATCATGGCCATAATGAATGCGACAATCAGCGCAATTGGAATACCTTGCCAGTTACGTTTAATTGGGTAAGCATCCATCTCTTCACGAATCGCACTGAATAAGAAGATTACAAATGCGTATCCAATCGAGATTCCAACAGCATACACAGTCACTTGCCAGAAACCTGGAGTGGTTGTGTTGAATATTTTGCTTGAGTTAACGGTTGTATCAATCGCAACCCCAAGTACGGCACAGTTGGTTGTAATTAATGGTAAATAAACACCCAGTGCACTATAAATGGAACTACTGAACTTTTTAATAAACATCTCAACAAGTTGTACGAAACTTGCGATAACCAAGATAAAGGTTATGGTTGATAAGTACGTTATATCGTTTGGTACTAAGACTTGCGAGTATAACGCGTAAGCAATCATTGTTGAGAAGGTAATAACGAATGTCACGGCCATACCCATTGATAAGGCACTGCTTTTCTTCGTTGAAACCCCTAAGAATGGACATAGTCCATAGAATTGCTTTAAAACAACATTGTTAACAAAGATTGCACCAAATGCTATTGCTATATATTCCATCTAGGCCACCTCACTTTGTGCATCTTCACGAGCGAATTTAATTTTATTGATTTGTGCGACTAAGATACCAAATACTAAGAAGGCACCTGCGGCTTGAACTAAGATTCCCATTTGGTAACTTTCTGGGATTAATTGAATTCCCAATTCTCCCCAAATGGTAATACTTCCTGCACCGAATAATTCACGGAAGAAAGCAAGTAAAGTGATCCCACCGGTAAATCCTAGTGACATCCCGAGTCCATCTAAGGCACTTTTGACTGGACCATGTTTTGAAGCAAATGCTTCTGCGCGTCCTAAGATTAGACAGTTAACAACAATTAAACTTAAGAATGTACCTAAATCGGCTGCTAAATCTGGGACATAGGCTTTCATAACCATTTCTAAAATCGTAACGAGCGATGCAATAACAACGATATAAATCGGAATCCGCACTTCGTTTGGTACAAAGTTACGAATTAATGAAATAATAATGTTTGACATAACGAGGACAAAGAGGACACCTGCCCCCATTCCTAGTGCGGTCTCAACACTACCGGTTACGGCAAGTGTTGGACACATTCCTAGAAATTGTACGAAGGTAGGGTTCTGTTTAAATAGCCCTGCGGAGAAAATCTCTCCTAATGATTTTTGCTTTTTAGCCATTAGTTACTACCTCCTAATATTTGATTTGCATGATAATTAGCAATGGTCTCAATTAAAGTACGTAAATCACCAGTAGTTGTTGATACCCCTGCCACATCATCAACAGTTGATAATGTATAAGTTGATAAATCAATACCTTCAAAATGATCTAACCATGATGTTGATGGGAAGTTCAGTCCTGCGCTACCATCATAGCCTGCATATTCTGCACCAGTCCAATCTTCACCATTAATGACAACGGTAATTTGTTGTGTAATGCTGGATAAATCAACACCAATAGCAATGTAAGTAATACCATCGTTGTATCCAGCAAACTGTCCATAATACACATATCCAATATGCGCGCCACCACTATCTAGTGCTTCATAGACATTGCCAATGGCACCTTCATATTCATACTCTGAATAAATACTATTGAAGCTTGCGGCTGACGAGTATGCAGCAAATAAGTCTGATGTAGCTACGTCAACAGGTTCTGGTCTAACATTGTATTTCGTTAGGTGGTACGATACGATATCCTCAATTGATGTTGCAATATGTGTTTGTGTAATGGTACTACCACTCACATCATCAATCGTATAGTCTGATTCAATATCATCACCTTCAAAGGTATCATCATAACTTGCGCCATAGAATGCATCAGCGCGACCTTCTGTTTCAGTATCACGTAACATTCTAAAACCGGCAAATGAGCCATCTACGTTAATTGCCAAGTAGTATTCAATGAAGGTTGTTTCACTATAACTTGCGCCAATCGTAACAACATGATATAAGGTACCAAGTAATGTATCACTATCATCAAAGACATCATAGATTGCTTTAATTTGAATATGGTTTGGTTTTTCAGTAGTCACTTCTGTGAAGGTTTCACCCTCAGTGAATACATCTGTTTTATATTGTTCTAAACGTTGTTCATATGTTAATGAAGGTTCTTTTCCTTCAAACTCAACTTGATGGAACTGACTCACTGCCTGTAATGATGCTTTCCATGCAGTCGTTGTTACGGTAGCACCTGTAATACCATCAATTTGTCCATTCAAGAGTTCTTCACTTGTTTTACCGGCTTCAAATTGTAACCAGCGATCTTCTTCTGTAATTTTAAGACCATAACCTGGTGTATCATTCGCATATAAAACGGTGAATCCAATCGTTTCATTACTAGTTAAGTCAAAGGCAATGAGGTATCTTATGACATCATCGGTATTAAATCCTGTGAACTCAACAGTGTATACAACATGTGTGTTTGTTGAACCATCGCTTGCGACTTCAACATTGGTAATACCAGTATTATCAAGGCTTGCTGTCTGTGGTGTGTACTCTGATAAGGTAATCCCTTCAGGTAACAATTCTTGTTTCAAACGCGCTAAGCGTTCTTCAGGGGTTTCTGATTGCGCACCACCATAAGTGACATTATGAAACTCAATGACTTTTTGCATTGAGTTAATCCATGCGGTTGTCGTAACAGTAGCACCAGAAATACCATCAATATTTCCTTCCATCACTTGTTCTGTCGGCATACCGTTAAATTGCTTCCAGTAATCTGGATTAGCAATCTCAGCCCCTAGACCTGGTGTGTCCCCTTGTTCTAAGGTTTGGTATCCTGTGATGTTGCCATCTGGATCAATTCCCATGATGTATTTAATTTGTGACTGATATCCTTGGAATGTTGCGGTATAAATATATCCTTTATTATCTAAATTAATTACTTCATTAATACCTGTACCTTCTAAATCAAGTCCTTCTTCTGGGGCGAGTAATGCTTCAATTTCATCCCCACTTTTGCCACTGGTTAAGTCACTTAATTCAGGAAATACAGCATATTTCGCTTGGTTCGCTTGTTCTAATTGATAGGCTTCAATAACAGGTGTGGTTAATTTCTCAACAAAGAATACACCAACCATTGCGGCAACTACCACAAGCATTAAAGAGAAAACTATTCGCATATACTTCATAGTATCCCTCCTAATAATTGTGCTGTTTCATTGAGGTTATCAATCAAGCGTGATTGCACAATAAATCCAATCGCTCCTGAGGCTATTAAGACAGCTAGTGCACTAAAGGCAATGGTTTTAATAAGACCTTTTTTATCACTGCGTTTTACCGTACGGTTCATAAATGGTGTTAACATATTTCCAAATAATATCGCAAAGACAACCCCTTCAGGTTCTGCCGATAAGACGCGAATAAGCATCACTAAGATCCCGACAATGACCGCATAAATAATTTTGGTCTCGCGTGATGTTGGGCTCGTGACTGATTCACCAACTAAGAATACAGCACCAAACATGGTTAATCCTGTAATCATATTAACAAAGGTATACACAAAGGTTGCTTGCGTTGTAAAATTAATCAACCCAATACCAAGTGACACAATAAAAATTGTTAATAGATAGGTTAATGAAATGCGTAAATCGATCACCTTTGTTAGCGTTAAATAGATAAACGCAACAAGCAGTAATAAAACAGATGTGCTTCCAATAGCGACGGCTGTATAGTTACCTATTAGTAACCGTGTTAAATCAAAATTAACACTACCACTAAAAATCGCATCTTTCATTAACAGTAATGGTGTCCCCTCGACTGACATTTGCCCACCAAAGGTTAAGGTTGCAAATAAGACAGCGATTAAGACAGGGTTGAAAATGTAGTATCCCTTTCCACCAAAAACGAGTTTCCCTGCATATACACCAACAATAACGGATACGACTAAGGCATAAATTGGCGTTGTTGATGGGAGTAATAATGCGATTAATAATCCTGTATTGATCGGATCAATCCATCGATCATATGATTCAAACTTATTAATCGTTCCTTCACTTAACGCATAAAATATTTCGACCATGACACTGGTCACAATTCCGACTGACATCATTAAGAATGCTTTAAATGCAATATCAAGATTGGTCACCGTTGCGTCTGCTGCAACGGGTGATACAGCGCGTAAAGCAATCGATGCTACAGCCAAAACAATTAAGGCAATATGAAGGTTAAGGGCGCGTTTCAATGACCGCTGTTGATTATATTTAACAGGTGGTTTTGTAGTTGTAAAATTCATGTTGAACCTCCTATCCAACACGTCGTTTAGCACGACGTACCCATTCTAAGACATTGATTTTTGATGGACAAACGAAGGTACATAACCCACATTCAATACAGTCATCTGTATGTAGTTCCACAATCCGTTCACCAACGCTTCTAATTTCAGCATCCATGATGTTTTGCGGAAGGATGTCGACTGGACAGACATCATTACAGTCACCACATTTAATACAGACATCTTCTTCAACCTTACGGTAACGACTCACATCAATCGAATTGATTGTTGCGTCAATACTGAAGGCATCGCTTTCTGCCTGATTACCACTTAAGAAGTTTCCTATGTGACAACTTAGCGCTTCTGTATCGTTGTATCCACCTAAATCTTCTACTAAATCTGTAAACAATGTTCCAATGCGCACATTATATAAGGCATTGGTAATGAAGGCATCTCCTGTGATCGCTACTTTACGTGTTGTCAGAGGTAATCCTTGATGGATTGCTTGATAGACACTTTTTGCGGTGAAGACACTGGTAAACATGATGCCATCATCAAGTAAATTAATGGATGGTCTACGTCCAAGTAATTTACGTGCTACTTTATAATCAGCACCATTCATTTTTTTTGAGTTAACAACGTCAAGTTCAATGATGGTGTCACTGATTGATTTACCTAATTCATCTAGTGCTTCTTGATTCATATACTTATCAACAAGTACCGTCACGGTCTTTGCTTTGCATGCTTTAGCAAGCAATACAATCCCTTCGGTAATTTCATCTGCTTCTTCAACAAGCGAATCATAATCTAAACTAATGAATGGCTCGTTGGTATATACCGCATCGATCATTAAATGATTAATTGGTTGTTCAAATGAAATGTTTGTATATAATCCATCGACAGTAACTTGATGAATTCCTAAACGTAATAATTGATTTCGAATGACCTGAGTTGGAACCTCATCATCATACGTATCAAATGATTCTAATGTATTTTTCCCATCATTCTCAATAATAACGTGATCAACAAATAAACCATAGCGGTTAACCCGTTGTTCAACACCTTTTACTTCTCCACTAACGGTTGAAATAACAGGGATTGCTTTTTTACCACGATATTTATTGGCAATGATTTGCCCAACCTTAACGGTGTCGCCTTCTTCTACCTGAAGTGATGCGATTTTCGCATCTTCATCGGTGATTGGCAAATACACATTGTTGGGATCAAGATATGTTTTGTTTTCAGTTATCATGCTCTCACCACTATTCCTTAGTTGATTCTTTTGGACTGAATGATGTGTGAAGAAGTGTCATCACGTCATCACTACTTGGATGATCTAAATGTTTCTCATAAAGTACGCTCGTAGAAACGCTTGGATCATACTGGGCCATATCGGTATGTTGGCACAACATTTCAATCCGCTTTTTAATCACTTCATGCGTTGTAATGTCGTGTTCAAATGGGGTTCCACCACCATTTGTGCATCCTTCTGGACACGCCATCATATCCACATAATCATAGGTTTTATTTGTGTCATCTAACATCTTATAAAAAGCTTTAATTTGTGCGCCACCACGTACAACTGCGACGTTTAATTTGTGGTCACCAATTTTAACTTTTGCTTCTTTAATAACACCTTTTGATGCTTTTGATTCATCACCGGCGATTACCTTGTAGTCAATTGGCTGAAGCGGCTTATTATCAATATCTAATGACAGTTTGTGTAAAACATTCTCAAGTTGTAAGATAGATCCTTGATATTGACTCGCGACTGATAAGACACTTTGCAATGTCCCGGTATCGATATCAACTTCATGACGTTCTTTATCTAGATAACGATGCTTAATCATTTTCATTACTTCGTTAACTGTTAAGACGGCATCAACATGTCCTTCTAACTCTTCACGTGTCATTTCCATTTTAGCCGCAGTACACGGTAAGATAGAAACCACTTTAGCTTTATGGTCTAATACATCTTTGATGAGTTTAGCTTGTGCCATATGCGCTGTTTTTGTTGTTGATAACGCATTTAAATGGTCATCATGATATAGTTCGGTGAACCGAACAGCAGCTGGACAGTGGGATGAAATAAGTGATATATCCTGTTTGTTTTTTAGACGATTTTTTAAAGTATTAACGTCTTCTAGTACAACCATATCTTTGGCAGTATTGACATCTAAGACATCACTGAATCCCATTTGTTTAACCGTGTTGTAGGCTTCTCTTACATTAACATCTTCACTAAACTGTTGTAATTCTTCAGCAATAATCATCGCTGCTTCTTCACTCATTTGCGCCACGACTGGAACAGCATCTAATAACATCTCTTCAACATCGGTCGCGTGGTCCTTGACAAATAATGTTCCGGTTGGACAAGCTTTCACACATTGCCCACAGCCAATACATCCTGACTCATCAAATGATAATTCTGGAGTTGGTGAGACGATTGGATTAAGTCCATCATCATCTCTGAATTTTAATACGCGCGCTGCAACAACATCGTTACACACAGCGACACATCGTTTACATAAAATACATTTTGTTTGGTCTTGATTGATTGCACTACCATCAATAAATTCTTGATAGCGGCCTTTCCCTGGACCAAATTCTTCAAACACGATATCGTGTTCTTTTAAAATGTCGTAAAATTCACACATGCCGTCTTTTGGGCAGTTCCAACAATCGAAACGGTGTTTTTGTGCAAGTAATCGAAGCGATGCTCTACGTGCTTCTTTCACTTTGTCTGAATTAGTATAAACAACCATCTTGTTCGTAATTTCTGTGTTACAAGCAGAGACCAAATCTTGTTCACCTTCTACTTCTACCACACAAATACGGCAAAATCCTATCTCATTCATTTCTGCAATATAACATAGGGTTGGGATATCAATACCTATGCTTTTTGCAGCATTAAGGATTGATGTTCCTTTTTTAACTTTGATGGTGTTACCATTTATTGTAATCTTAGCCATAGAGAACCTCCTTAATATTTTTTGACAGGGTTATACAGTAAGTGGTAGTTGTTTTCGAGTACAACCTCCATGTTTTTACCTATATCTAACCCGACGCTGCATCGGCTTGATCGTAAATTATTCACGATATCCTCAATTTCTTTTAATGTCTTTAAAGTGGCATTACCTTCTTTGTATTCTTTGAGTAATGCTTCTAAACGAGGTACGCCATCACGGCACGGTGCACACTTCCCACAAATCTCGGGATGTGTACTCTCTAAATACTCGTTAATCTTTAAAAAGAAGTTGTCCTCATTTAATTTCGTTTTGGCATCTTCTATCCATTTCTCGAACAACTCATTGACAACTTGAGACTCTTTCATTAATCGGTCACCTCTCTTAAGTAATTAATATCTATAATACATACCTATATAATTATAACAAAAGTAGGTTGAAAAATAAACAATTAATGTCGCATTTTATGCCATCTAAAAATGTCTGGTTCAAATCTTTTAAAAAAAGTGTTATACTACTAATAGTCGTGTTTAAAGGAGGTAGGGTTATGCCTATAAAAGTCGTTTATATAGTTTTTATAATTATGCTAATTAGTTCGTGTGATAACCAAAATGATGAGATTGAAGATATTACACCCGCATCAGAAATTACAATGGCAAACTTAGATCAGTATATGTACCGGACAGATGTCCAGTATGTTGATTTACGAAATTTTGATGCAAAATTTCAAAGTGGTTATATTGAATCTTTCACACAAATACCGTTTTTTGATTATCTTGATAACCGTGTTGTAAAACGTGATAACACATTTGAATTTCAACCAGATCACATCATCGATGAGACTGAAATCCGACGCTTATTTGATAAAAATAAAGCGATTTTCATGTTTGATGATGGGTGTATCCGCAGTGGCTATATGAAAGATGTGCTCCAACACCTAGGATATACGCGTGTCTTTGTACTAGGCGGATTTTATGAGTATGATGGTGTTTATAAAATGCTTGGTGATGGACAGTACACACTTGGTAATACATTTTACCAAGACATCATCAAGGACAGTAGTTATCATTATTACATGTATGGTCATGTAGATATGGATAAAAAAATTACAGATATTCGCTTTGATATCACAGATGCGAACGACTTTAGTCTACGTTCAAACGAAGATAATAATGCCTTTGATTATCACTACAGATTAATAGCTTTTGAAGAAGAAATATTAAGTTCTGTTGTCACATTATATGAGTTGCAAGAAGCGCTTATTCAGCAAACAGGACCAATGTATGATGTATTTATTTTGCTAGACTCATCGACCCAAACAGCAATATTAGAATTGTTAGCCTACGAATTAAATAATTAAGGAAAACCTATTGCTTTTGATATATGTTTCTTTTATAATATGTATTGAATTGCGAAGTGAAATACGAGGAGGAGTTATGAAAAAACTTGTAATAATGTTCACATTGCTACTTACTGTCCTTACGCTAACAGCTTGTGAAGATGTCTGTGTTGGACCAGAATGTTATACTGATGGTGCAGGAGACGGTACTCAAGCAGAAACTAACTTCATGATCCCATTTACACACATTAATGGACATGGAGAAGAATCGGATAAGTATGGGTATTTACTTTATGAATATGAAGTTAGAGATTATGTAAAATATCAAATCACTTACTTATCTTGTACATGTCGTCCAGCTGATTATAACTATTGGCAAGTCATGTTTATTGAAATTAATAAATTTACTAATGATATCAGAAAAATCTCGTTTGGGTATGATGATGAAAGTTCCGATCATCCCTATACAGCAGGAATGTGGGGAGACTCAAGCCCGACACCGTCTGGAAAAACATTAGAAGATTTTGAAAATGATTTTATCCCTTGGTTAGTTGGAAAATCACAAGAAGATTTAAACGGAATTAAGGTCTTTACTAATGACGACTATTATGGTATTTCAAATGATACAACAATTGAGAATCAAAACTTAATTGATAGTTTTGCAGGAAGCAGTGTATCGACAAACAATATGATTCGTATTGTCAAATCATTGATGGAATATCACAACGAAAACTACGGTCAATAAAAAGGGCAAAGATTTTGCTCTTTTTTTTGGACTGATGACAATTAATTTGCTATACTACTGTTAAAGGAATGATAATCATGAAAAAAATAATACTTTTGATTAGTGTAATAACACTCTCACTAGTCTTAACTGGGTGTCAAGAAAATGATGTGACATTTGATTTGATTGGTGAAACATATAACAATTTAAGTGTAAGTGTGCCTTATAGTGAACAAGGATTTATCGCTAAAAGTGAAGGCAAAGATATCAGTCAGTATGTCACCATTGATAATACTGTCGATCAAACAGCCGCAGGTGACTATGAAGTTACCTATACACTCAATTATGAGGGCATTACCAAAACGTTAACGCGCTATGTGTATTACCGCGATTACGGATGCCAAAAATACCTATATGAAAATAGTGATAAAGAAGTTGTTGTAACCAACTTAACACGTTGTGGTATTCAGTTTACAGAGTACCTTGATACGTATATTACCTTACAGTTTTACTATGAAGACGATACCTATCATGATCAAGCATCATACATTTTTGATAACGTTGAAAATATCTTGAAAGATTATCATAAACTAAGTGATAAATACCATGTCTATGATGGCTACACCAACGTCAAAACAATTAACAACAATCCAACTGCGGTGCACACAATTGATGAAAAGCTATTTAATATGATTCAGTTTACATTAGATCATCAAGATGATGTGGATAACTTATTCAATATTGCACTAGGACCCGTCTTAAATGTCTGGCACAATTATCGTGATGATTGTCAAATTGATAATGATTGTTTAGTCCCCCCAATGAGTGAGCTCGAAGCCGCAGATAATTATACTAACCCAGAAGATATCATCTTAAATGAGACAAACTTAACCATTCAAATGGGACCAAGTATGTCGCTTGATTTAGGTGGTGTGAGTAAAGGCATTATCTCTGGTGTCTTAACTGATTATCTAGATGCGCTTGACTTATATGGGTACTTACTTAATAATGGGGAATCAAATATCTCAATTGGCGGTGAACATCCATCACGTGATAATGGTAAGTTTATTCTAGCCATTACCGATCCAACGTTTTCAGGAGCATATCCATACTACGCTACAATTTATTTATCAGATGGTGACCAACTTGTGACGAGTGGTGATTATCAAAAATACTATATGGTAGATGGCGAAAGATATCATCATATTATTAATCCAAATACCTTAATGCCCGAAAGTTATAGTCGCTCAGTAAGTATTGTGACGAGTGATCCTGGATTAGCTGATTTATATTCAACAGCAATCTTCACCATGCCTATTAGTGAAGGACAAACTTTCGTGAATAATATCGACAACTTAGAAGCCATTTGGTATGGCAATGATGGCACGATTCACTTTAGTGAGAACTTTGAAGAGATGTATTTAATAGAGTTATTCAACCAATAATTAACCATTAAAAAAAAGAGATTTGATTGTCAAACATCAAATCTCTTTTATATTGTCTGCATAATGTTATAAGACCGGTAAGCTAAGAATCCTGTAATGACTCCTGTAATAACACTTAATAATAATATGTATGGGAAATAAAAGACGAGTTCTAAAGTGTCTAAGATATAAATAGCCATCATAATTTGTCCAAGACTATGTCCAAATGCCCCCATGATACTGACACCTATAATACTAAAAATACGTGCTTTCTTCGTTAAAAACATCATGAGATAGGCCATAAGACCCCCAGATAAACTTAAGAAAAATGTAACACTAAATATATTACCACGCAATAACGCCACTAATACGATTCGCATTAATAACAATGTAAAGGCATCTTTCTCTCCAAAATAGTACATAACAATTAATGTCACGACATTCGCTAAGCCAAGTTTAACCCCCGGTACAGGAATCACAGGCAAGAACGCTTCTACAATTGCTAAGACAATACTAATCGACAACAATATTGCGAGCATTGTTAATCGTTTTGTCTTCATCAAAATCACCGAACATATTGTACCACTGTTTTTAGTTTAAATCAATACAGAAAAAAACGCGAACGTTCATGTTCGCGTTTGATATCTTCTTAGGCTGATTGTCCGTCTGTTGTTGTATTGTCTTCTTGTTGTGTTTCATCTTCTACAGGATCTTCTTGTGTCTCTTCTTCAGTGTCTTCATCTGGTCGGCCTGCGGATTCTGGGCGTCCACGTTCTTCACGGTATTGGTGTCCACCTTCAGTGATTATGTAATCATATACTAATTCACCATTTTCATCTATCGTTGCTTTGATTTTGACATGACCCGATACACCATCAACACGGTAATCTAATTTATAGACCGTTTCGCCATCTTCTTCTTCAGCTTTAAATTGATACGTGTTCCCCTCTTCTTCAATGGTTACTTTATATTCATTTTCTTCTTGTTTTATAACTAAACGACTTTCTGACAACACACCATCGATTTGCTTTTCGATATCTATGACAGTTTTTTCTTCATCTTCTTCTGTTTCTTGTTTATAGTGAACTTTAATGGTATTTGCCCCATGAGAAGCTAAAATTGTCATTTTTGTTTCATTTTCCTCGACATCGTCATCATTTTTAGGATCTTCTGCTTCGGTTTCATCGTCGTTTTCTGTAACAATGTCACCTTCTTCAGTATTGGTATCTTGATTTGCGTCATCTTCTGTGTTGCCTGCATCCTGAGAAGTTACTTCATCTTCTGTGTTGGTGTCATCGTCTGCATTTTCTCGGTTTTCACGAGCAATTTCAGGAATAAACTCATCACTCATACCATAACGATGATCTAACACTTCGATCGTATACTCGATTTCGCCAATAACTAAGATACCTGAAATCTCACCAAGATCAGATACATTATAATATAGATTATAAACTTCTTCTTCAATGGTGAATGTCATTAAAAAGGCATATTCAGGTCGGTCACTTACATCTAAGGTCGCACTGCCAAACCCTTCTGATCCTTGTTCAATAAACACTTTTAATCGATCAATATACACGTTGATATCATCAATTTCATCACCAATCTCTGGGCCTTGATGATTATTTAAAAAAGCATATTGATTCGTTACGGTCGTATCTGATGCACTCGTATCTAGTAAACTTCCTGATACATATGATAATACCGCAAAGGACTCAGTTCCTGACATCGCACTTGTTTGTAATGTGTTGGTGTCTAAATTTGAACACCCACTTAAGGTAACAATACCTAATACAGTTAAAAATAATACAACTAATTTTTTCATAACGCTCACTCCTTTTTTTTGTTTGTCACCCATATATACAGTACTGTGATACAAAATTCTCCTTTTTATGAAAATTTCTTAAAAAAAAATTATTTCTCTTAAAAAGGAGAAAAACAACGCTTTACATTGTATATATAAATGACAAACGCAAAAGCAGCATTTTTGTGTTATAATAATTTCGAGGTGATACAGTGACAGATCAAGAGATAATACACGAGGTTCTCTCGAACAACAAAGATGCCTTTGCGCTGATTATGGATCGTTATCATAATGAGCTATTTAAGTATGTATATAATATGACTGGGAACGTCGAGACAACTGAAGATTTATTACAAGAAATCTTCATGAAAATTTATCAGGCATTAAGTGATTTTGATGCTGATAAGGCATCCTTTAGAACATGGATGTACCGGATTGCGATGTATCACACATATAATTATTTTAATCGAAAAGCTGTAAAGCATATTGATGAGTATATCGAAGTCGACTTATCTTTATTAACAGCCGATGAAGATATTATCGATGATGTGATTAAAGAAGATCAACTCGATCGTATCTTAGACATCATTAAAACAATATTAAAACCCAAACATCAGAAAATTATGTTACTACATTTTCTAAGTGGGCTTTCTGTTAAAGAAATAAGTCAAACCTTAGATATCCCAGACAAAACCATTTATAAAGCAATTAAAACAAGTATCGAAAAAATCAAAAAGGAGGTGCAAGCAAATGGCTAAATTTAACCGACCAATTGATCCAGAAGAAATAAAAGCAAGTAAACAACGAACAATGGCATTTGTTATGGATGAGATTGATAAAGAACGTATTCCTTTATACAAACATATCTTCCATGCTTTATTCCAACCGAAACGTCTCGCCTTAGTCGCATCAGCCATTGTGATTGCACTGATTATCTTATTCAATCCTGGTACGGACTCTCCACCGATTGATACAGAGGACTACCAAATCTCTACAACAACTTCTGATCAACTAGCCGAACTCTCTTATATCTCAAGTCATTTAGTGGCTATGGATATGACGGTTTCTAACACAGACATTCTCTTCTTAGCCAATACAACAACGACTGCCTTAGAAGATAATATGCACGAATTTAACCAGTACTTTGATATGTTACGTGTATATTTAGATGATGCCCCGTTTGAAGACGCAACAACCTTCAATGTATTGTCTGATAGTGAATATCAATATGAGATTATCTTTGAACAAGAAAACCTCACTTATACGTTACGTTTAAACGCAGGTGAAGACGGTGCATTTACTGGTATTATGACCCTTGATGGGATCACGCTTGACGTGACAGGAAGCATTGAAGAAAGCAATACAGAAACTAAGTTTGAGTTTGATGCGACAAATGGTACTGACACCATCTCAATTGAATATGAAACGGAAGTTGACAACAATGAAAGTGAAAAATCATTTGTAATCGAAACCAACATAAACAATGTGGTCTCTGAAAAAGACATTACTGTCGAAAAAGAAAGTGATGAATGGACAGTTAAAATGACTGACAATGATGATACTTATGAATTAAAAAAAGAACTTGAGGATGGCATTTGGCAATACAAGTTAGAGTATGAAGTTGGTCATAAAGAAGGCGAAGCACGAATTACCGAAACAACTGACATAAACGGTAACGCTGTCTATCAATATCATATTAGTGAAGAGGGGATCGAACGCGATGTAGAAGTTGGGAAACCAGACTTTGATAAAGAAAGAGAAAAGGATTCAGATAATGAGACAGACGATGACACATCATCTGAACAAAGTGATAATGATGATTCACCTGGGCATGAACCTGATGATAACCCTAGTAATCGGCAGGATCAATCGTATGATAAGGTAACTGAACCAACTCAATTAACAGTCTAAGTAAAAACAATTAGCATAATCGCTAATTGTTTTTTTCATATTCTTCAATGCTGCTTTGATCAAATTCTTCTAATAAATCTTTGACAACATTATTTTGTTTGTTCATCTTTTTAACTGCCTGTTTCAACTGAATAAAGATCCGTTCATATAGTCCATAAAGCGCATATTGTGCATCAGCACCATAATTGCTTTTCCGTAATGCTCTGGCTTCGTCTGTTGCATTAAGTGAATGGATATCCATCTCCGTTTTGCCAACATTGTTTAACATGGTAATATCTTTCATTTCACTATGAACTAATTTAAGTGCATATTCTGGATCAGTTTTAGCTGTTTGATTCACTTTAAGCATGAATCGTATTTCGTTAGTATACTGTCTCCACATAGGGATAAAAACAAATCCATAGACTATTGGGATAAAGACCAACAGCCACGATATTTTAAAGAATAAAAACGCTGGTACAAAAACAATAAAAAGCAATAATGAAATTAGCAATAAACGATAAAGTATCGGACCAAATATAATCTTTCGAATTGATTTCATAACATCGTCTCCCTATGTTTAAATATCTAAATCAAAATAGGCAATACCAACCGTTCCAATACCGGTATGGCAACCAATCACTGGTGTGATAGGTGCTTCAATATGTCGGTAATTTGGAAAGGCTTCTTCCATCCGCTCTTTAATATACGCAAATCCTTCTTTATTATTCGAGGTATCATAGGTCACAATAAAATTATCAATATCTCTTAAATCATTAATAACCAACTCAACCATTTCTTTGAGCGCACGTTTCTGCGTTCTGATTTTTTTAAACGGCACAATTTTCCCGTCGTCATTAACTTCTAAAATCGGTTTAATCTTAAACATACTACCAATAAATCCACTTGCGCCACTTAAACGCCCATTCGCAACAAATAAACGGAGGTTATCCACCATAAAATACTGTTTGCGATTGATCCGCAATTTCTCTAGATAACTAATTATCTCTTCTGCTGTTTTCCCTTCATCAATTAAACGTAATGCTTCAAGGGATAAGAATCCTTCGCTTATGGCTGCGTTTTTAGAGTCTATTACATGTGTCTTTATATCGCCTTCATAGGCGTTAAGTGCTAAACTTGTTGCATTGAATGTTCCGCTCAATTCACTGGATATGGTAATAATAATAACCTCATCATATCCGTTACTTTTTAAATCATCTAATAATAGATGAAGTTCACCAGGCGATGGCATCGATGACGAGGGTACTAAATTATTGTTTTGTAATAATTTGTCATAAAAAGCATCGGCTGTAATTTCTGTGAAATCATTGTACGAATCATCTTCAATCGTGATTTTCATCCGCCAAATACGTAGGTTTTCTGTTGAGATATCAACATAATCTAAACAACTTGTAGACGTTGCAATAACAGCTATTTTACTCATTTTTATTCCCCCTGATCTTTCCTATTTAAAAATCGATATAAGGTTGCGAGTGGCCACCACAGTACTGCTAATGTTGGTAATACAAACCAAATGGTTTGCCGAGTATAATATAAATCAGTGAAGACAAGCATCGCGATAATAATGAGCGCACCAAATAAACTGAATAGAAAATCATTCCGATAGCGCGCGATGGTTTTGGGTTTTTTAAAACTGTAATCTCCCGCATCATAGTAATCCTCAGCTGTCCCAAACTCTAAGACAGTTTTATCGATTGCCTCTTGTTCCGAATAACCTTTATCCATTAAATCATCTACTTTTTCATTCAAAATTTCTGTCACTTGTTCAATAATCTCTTTACGTTCTTCAATGGGGACATGTTTAAATGTGTGCTTCACAAAATTATCAATTTGTTTCATGGTCTTCCTCCAATAACGTTTCTAAAATCTTTTTAAACGCATTCCATTCGGTGTATTTTTCTTTGAAGTACGCTTTACCTAAGGCCGTAATTTTATAATATCGTCGTTTTTTACCATGGGTTTTTTTACCGATATATGATTCGATAATATCTTTTTTTTCAAGTCGATTTAAGGCGCTATAAAGGGTTGCTTCTTTGAGTAAAAAAGCACCGTTTGTCCGTTCTTTAATGCAACTTGCTATTTCATATCCATAGCGATCTTTTTCTTGTATAAGTTTTAATACAATCGTATCAAGATGACCACGAATGAGGTCTGACTGAATCATAAAAAAAACACCTCTACTTACTCTAAATGATGTCTTTATTGTATCAAACATAGAGTAGATAGTAAAGGTATTTAGTGATTAGTATTTGTGTTTAAAGTACTCTTTTAAGTTATACAGTGATTGCAGTAATAGTTCATCTTCATCTAATTTCATATCTTTAATGGTCGCATCAATCATTTCATCATGAAATTGATCATGTATCCGTAAAACATCATACGCTTTTTTTGTGATGGAAACCATAACACGGCGTTTATCTTCTTCTAAGCGTTCACGTTCGACATACCCTTTTTCAACAAGACGATTAACTGCGGTAGTTAGCGTTCCTGTAGTAACCCGTAGTCGAGTCGCAATGTTGGTCATCGTTGGTGGTTCTGTTTTAACGATTGCCTCTAACACATGAACCTCATTCATAGATAATGTGATTCCTCGTTGTTTAAGGTTTTCTTGTTCAATACTTAAAATCTGATTAAACACTTCAACGAGTAGCTCATTAATTATTTGTTTGGGTGTATCCATCGAAATTCCCCCTTGATTTATTTAATAATATAACCAACACCAACCACACCAGGACCACTATGGGCACCTACAACTGGAGTTAATGGATAAACACTAATCTGTGTTATCTCTGGCTTGACTTCTTGAATCAACGCAATAACATTGTTCGCGCGGTCTTGAGCATGTGCTTGAATGACAAAGACTTCAACATCTTGATCACCAAGTTCTTCTAAAAACTTATCGACAAGCCGCTGTGTTGCTTTTTTTAATGTCCGTATTTTTTCTAATGCTTCAACACGACCGTCTTTAGTTACTTCTAACATCGGTTTAATTTTCAACATACTACCAACAAATCCGCTTGCACCACTTAACCGGCCATTTTTCACCAAATAACGTAATGTCTTAACACTAAATAAAATCCGGTGATTATCCCGTAATTCTTCGAGTCTTGGTAAGATCTCTTCGAC
Organism: Candidatus Izemoplasma sp.; assembly: GCA_036172455.1. Taxonomy (NCBI): domain Bacteria; kingdom Bacillati; phylum Mycoplasmatota; class Mollicutes; order Candidatus Izemoplasmatales; family Candidatus Izemoplasmataceae; genus Candidatus Izemoplasma; species Candidatus Izemoplasma sp. The sequence goes on along the minus strand of JAXKVY010000004.1, from coordinate 87,298 downwards.
TGTTTTTCCCGCTTCGATCATACGTGCTGCCTCTAATGTCATTTTTGCTTCAGGGTAGGCAACCGTTTGTGAATCAAACACGGTAACTTTGGTTCCGTCTAACATTTTACCCGCAAGTAGACATCCTTCATACGTTCCACTTAGTTTTTGGCTTATCGTAATAACAAGTAATTCGTCATAGCCTTTTTTTACCATTTTTTCATATTGTTCTAAGATGACACCTGTCGCTGCTTGTGCCGTCGATGGTGTCAGTTCTGGTTTCTCTTCTAATAGTTGATAAAATGCATCTGCGGAGATGTCAACATAATCTGTATATTCTTTCCCATCCGCCATTAAAATACTGCGAATGACTTCAATATCATATGAATGATCAATATAATCAATTCCTGAATTCCCGCAAACTAATAACCCAATCTTTGACATGTATTAACAAGCCTCCTACAATCTTCTTTGAATATCAAAGTTTCTTTATCAAAAGGATACTAGTTTTTCGGCGTTTTGTCAATACTTTTTGATTGAATATAGCTATCCATCGCTAAACTTGCTTCTTTTCCAGCACCCATCGCAAGAATGACAGTGGCTGCGCCACTTACCACATCTCCCCCAGCAAATACACCTGGAATTGATGTTTCATAATTGTTGGTTTCAATCCGTCCCCATTGATCTGTTTTTAAGTTTTTTGTCGTGCGACTTAAAATCGGATTCGGTGATTGACCAATAGATACAATGGCACTGTCAATGGATAGTGTTTTATAGGATTTCGTGCCCACTGGACGATGTCTGCCAGAGGCATCTTTCTCACCAAGTGTCATCACTTCACAGACGACTTCATTAACGATGTAGTTATCGCCTTTAAATTCGACAGGATTTAATAATAGATTAAAGGTAATGCCTTCTTCTTTGGCATGTTCAATTTCTTCTTGTCTAGCTGGTAAACTTGACATGTCACGACGATATAAAATAAAAACATTTTTAGCGCCTAACCGCTTCGCTGTACGCGCTGCGTCCATCGCCACATTTCCGCCACCAATCACGGCCACATTGTCTCCGACTTTGATTGGGGTACTGTGATTAGGAAATGTGTTTGATTTCATTAAATTGACACGGGTTAAAAACTCATTTGCGTAATAAACACCACTATGGTTTTCACCTGGTATATTTAACCGTCTAGGTAAGCCTGCGCCACTTCCGATGAAAATGGCTTCTACCTTTGTGTCGTCAAATAATTGTTCAATCGTAATCGTTTTGCCTATGATTGTATTTTTTTCAAAGTGTACCCCCATTGCTTTAAGTTTATCTATTTCTTCTTTGACAATTGACTTAGGTAAGCGAAAGGATGGAATCCCATATTGTAAGACACCCCCGAAGGCGTGCAACGCTTCATAAATCGTCACATCATAGCCTTTTTTACGCATACTATACGCATTACTTAACCCTGCAGGGCCACTCCCGACGACAGCTACTTTGATGCCATTGTCTTTGATATCTTGCGTTTTGGTGTGGTGTAACCCATAATCACCAAGATATCGTTCTAACATCCCAATCGCTATTGGGGTATATTTTTTACCAAGGATACAGGCTCCTTCACATTGCTTTTCTTGAGGACAAACGCGCCCGCATATACTCGGTAATACATTGTCTTCATATAAAATATCATACGCGTCATCCCATGCTTCTTTAGCTAAATAATCAATGAATTCAGGAATCCGAATAGAGACTGGGCAAGCTTTTACACAGAGTGGTCGTTTACATTGTAAACAGCGATTTGCTTCTAAGATGACTTGCGTTTTGGTCAGACCTAAGGGGACTTCATCAAAGTTTTTAATCCGTTCTTTAGGATCTTGTGTTGGCATTTCTGGCCTATTTTTCATCTGATGTCACCTTCTTTAATAAACAGACATGTTCTTCATCTTTGTAATAGCGTTGACGAGCCATTAATTCATCAAAATTAACCTCATCACCTAAAAAGTCAGGGCCATCAATACACGCAAAATACGTTTTATCTCCAATTGAAACACGACAGTTACCACACATACCAGTCCCATCAATCATAATCGGGTTAAGACTGACGTCAGTTGATACGTTATACGCTTTATTTAGATTGACAACATGTTGCATCATGATCAACGGACCTATCGCAATGGCGTGGTCATAGGAATGATTGTCTAATAGGGTTTTAACCTGATCTGTGACAAACCCTTTGTGTCCTTTTGTGCCATCATCAGTCGTGATATAAAGGGTATCACATACCTCATTAAACTCGGCCTCTAAAATTAAGGCGTCTTTTGTTTTAGCGCCAAGAACACAATCAATATGAACGCCTTTAGCATTATAAAACGCGAGTTGAGGATATAAGGGCGCTGCGCCAACACCACCCGCAACTGCGAGGATCCGTGACACATCATGATCATCAATTGCTTGTCCTAATGGACCAACGACATCTAAAATGTCATCTCCGACGTGTAATTTACCAATTTCTTGTGTAGAAAAGCCGATTTTTTGAATGATCAGAGTTATCGTTTTTTCAGTTGTTTTTACAACCGTTAATGGGATCCGTTCCGCATAGGCATTTGCCCGGACAATAACAAATTGACCGGGTTGATAATTTTTAGCGATATGAGGCGCATGAATCTCCATTAAATCTATCATGTCACTTAATCCTTTTTTGTATACTATTTTTGCCATTTTATCACCTACTTTGATCCATGTATTTTAAAATGCTCAGTCGATAATATCCATAGTAACAACAGATATACGACTGTGGTGATTCCCGCAAGCAAGTATGTGGTTGATTGATACCCAACACGTTCTGCGAAGAATCCGACTGATGGAAAAAGTATAATCATGATGATACTAAAGGTAAGCGCACCAAAACTGAGTACTGTTGCGCGTTTATTACTTGGTGTGAGTTTATTGACATAATCCGCCATAACAACATAAAAGATACTGTCAAAGAACCCAATAACCATAAATGGAATGACATAAATCGGCTCAATAACCATGAGCCAAAACATGACTAAACTGAATAAAGGAACATACCGGAGGATCTTTTTTTCTTTCCACTTACGTTCAATTTTGTGGGCAAAGATGCCGCCAAGTGCCGCAAATAAACTATGTCCTGCAAGAAAAAGACCGACTTCTCCGCGTGTAAAGGCCAATTGTATTAAATAATCTTGAGCAAAGAAGAAAATGGTTGTGACAGGGGCAGCGATCAGTGCACTCATGACAATTAATAAACATAAGCGTTTATTGGATAAGACCGTTTTTATTGAATCAATAAAATGGTGTTTAAATCGTTGAGTAACACCGGTTGTGTGTTGATGATTTACTGGGATATCTGTCATCAATGTTATCAGTATTATTGCAAGTAAGTAAATACCGAACATTAATTGAAAATTTAAATCAAAAGAAATCATTGCGATATAGCCCCCACCAAAAAGAGAAATAGTTGTGCCAAGTTGATAAAAGGCTTCTTTCCGGCCATTAAAACGGATAAATGTTTCTTCTTTACCCAGTCTTTTTAGCGAGTCATACACTAAAGCTTCCCCACTACCTGACTCAAAGGTATAAGATAATCCTAAGAGGGTAAAGGCGAGGATCATCATGGGATAGGAATCAAACCAAAGCATTATGGCGATATATCCCATCGCAACCACTATCCCTAGGATGCGGGATAACTTACGGCCGAATAAATCCGCTACCATACCCGTTGGCACTTCAAAGGCCATACTGGATAGATGGAAGACAGATTCAAATACGCCGATATCAAATAAGGTATACTTTAGCGATAACAAATACATGACCCATATTCCGTGTGTGACATTTAAGTTTCTCACAAAGGTATGGGCATAATCTAGTGGTATATTACGTTGTATCCGTGTCTTTTGTATCATCACGTTTGTCTCCTATTAATTGACTATGACAAAAAATACAGTATTGATCTTCTAAGACATTGTGTTTATGACATTTAGGGCAGGTAACTATCGTTAGCCCTTCAGCTTTTAACGCGGCAATATCAAGTTGTTTATCAAGTATAAATGGTGTGAGTGAATGGACTATAATAAGTCCAAATACACTGATTAATAATGCGAAAATAGCGATAAGTAAAACATATAGCCAAAGCATAATATAACTCACTATTATCGCAATCACACATAAAGTTATGGCAATATACCCGATCATTAAATACCGTTTAATTTGTTTCATTGGTATCCCTCTTTATCTACATTGTACATTCAATACAAAAAACCATCCATGCGTTTTAAATATAACTGGACAGTTACCTTACAACATGTGATGACTACATCAGGGAAAAACGAACTATTAATATAACTCAAATATCGTTTCGCCACGATTCATCGTGAGTTTTTTTCGTTTAATCCGATTACTTTTAATAAAATGCGTACTCTGAATGGCTTCTCTTAATGATGTCCCACTACGGTACCCGTGAATGATACGGATTTGTTTTACTTCTTTGCTTAATTTTGCGATGAAACGCTCAATTTCAACTTTAGCTTGATCTTTGGTCATGCCATGTACATCAAATTCTACCATTACTCTTCCTCCTTTAGTGAGACAATCGGTAAAGCCTTTTTAAGATAGTGGCGTCTACCATATGTCTCTAGATGTTGATTAAAAATCTTTTGCATTATAGCTTCATTATCTTTCATGTTATTGACTAAGTCTTGATCAATCTCTTGAGAGAATGGACAACTTTGAATACAGGTGCCACAATCTGTGCCTGATTTGATCCACATATCATAACATTTATTCTCATCAAATTTATAAAATTGGCGCCCATTCACCATCCGTGGACGATGTGATATAGCTTTTGAAGGACAGTTCATTAAACAGAGTCCGCAGTATTTACAAAATGCTTTTAACCCAAAGTCATCGGGACGATCTGGGGGTAACTCTAGGGTTGTAAAAACAGCGCCTAACCGCACTCTGTTTCCATACTTCCGGGTGATTAAATGGTTAGCCATCCCGATTTCACCAAGCCCAGCATCATACGCTAAGGGCACGAGTGGTGCGAGATAATATTCTGAATTATTAAACATCGCATGATAGCCTAAATCTTTTAAATACATCGTCAAGCGCGCACCAATATGAGCCAGTTTTAAATAGCCTTCTTCGGTCGCTAGTAATTCCTCAAACTGGGGTGCACGGTTAATCATATCCTTATCCATTAAGACGGTGAATACAATCGCCGTTTTATATTTGGGTAAAATCTTTTCACCATAATTGTTAATCCCTAACGTTTTATTCACGCCACCAAATACTTGATAAAATGAATAATCTGTTAATGTTGTGAGACCAACATCAGTCGCACCGTAATACTTAGTAATCTCTTTGATATTTGCTTTAAAACTATCCTTTAAAGGAACATGGGTTGATTTTTTAGGATACGCATTAGCCATATCAAAGAGCGCTTTGATGTGGGTTTTATTATGTTTAAAGATTGGTTCAAACCGTTCTTTAAAGCGGGGTGACTTTTTCGAATTATGACGAAACGATTTGCCACGTAAAAGATCATCAGGATGTTTTAATTCCGGATGTTGGTTATAAAATGTATTGTATGCTTCTGTCCCTTTTTCAAGACCAATACGTGAAAACAAGGTCTCTCTTTCATCATATTTTTTCATGTTTCATCACCATTTATAGTATATCATATTCCGTTTTTTAACTGTTATGAAAAAGTATTCGGAAACCCGAATACTTAAGCTTGATTACTCAACTGGTAAACAGACAGGATCCGGATAATCGTTTCCTTTTAAATCAATTGTGATATTTTCGATAATTATCTCAACTTGAGGTTCTTGAGATCCCTCTGCTTGTAAATTGGCAATATAGTCTAAGACATTAAAACCTGAGACAACCCCGCCAAAGGCTGCGTATTTTCCGTCCAAACTCGCTGTACTTTGATTGGTTTGATGCGCAATAAAAAATTGACTAGAGGCACTGTTAGGATCATTGGTTCTTGCCATACTGAGTACCCCCCGAGTATGATTCAATGGGTTATCAAAATCATTGGTATCAAACTCACCTCGTATTTTACACTCAGCGTTTTCAATCCGGCCACCCTGAATGACAAAGCCTGTCACTACCCGATGAAATTGATTATTTTCATAGGCATTATTTTGAATATATTGAACGAAATTATAAACTGTATTCGGAGCAACTTCTTCAAATAGTTGTAATTCAATCTGGCCAATATCTTTGACGGTAATGGTCACGACTGGATTGGTAAAATTAATATATTCATAATACCCTAAATTATCTAAATAGACGTTACCTGCCTCGGGGACATTGTGCACAAATGGTTCCTCCTCTTCGTTGTTGCATGCGGTAAGTGTAAAAACACTTAGTGTTAGTAAAACTGTTAGTAATAGTTTTTTCATGTGAACTCCTTATAATAATGTATCTAGATTTAGTTTTTTGCTATAGTCTTCTTGTTCTAATTGTTTTAACGTTTTTATTAAGTCTTCATTGACTTCTTTGTTCGTTGTTTCAGTAAACCCACCTGAATGATTTGATAACACGACGTTATCTAGGTCATAAATAGGATAGGTGCTTGGCAATTGTGCTTCTTTTCCTTTAGGGTATTGATACCACACATCAGAAGCATAGCCATGTAAGGTGCCTGTTTTTAAGGCTTGATATAAAGACTCTTCTTCACAAATAGCGCCGCGCGCAACATTAATTAAAAATTTGTTGTTCATCCGTGCGAATTTATTTTGATCAAAGATCCCCTCAGTCGTTTTATTTAATGGTGTTGAGATAAAAATAACATCGCTTACCTGAATTAAGTTCGTTAAGTTTTTAACAAGTAATAGATTGTCTTCATAGTCATGACCCCGATCAATGGTGGCAAAATCACAGTCAAAACCTTGTAACATATGATGAATCCGTTTACCGATTCTGCCATACCCAAATAGACCGACTGTTTTACCCTGAATACTGGTCCAAGGTTGTCTTTTTTGTGTATTACGTTCAGCCCAGTTACCGGTCTGAAGTAATGTATGATAATGCACAACTCTTCCTAACAAGGCAAACATTAAGGCAATCGCTTTCTCAGCCACATACCGTGATCTAGTGGGCGTAATAAATAACATGAGATCGTGTTTTCTCATCGCATCTAGATCAATGCCGTTATGGCCTGTATAAGGAATGATAACACCTTTTAAATCAGGGTGATAATCATGTTGATCAAAGTGGCCATCAATGATAAAGTGTGCATCCTTTAAGTCGTCTACAAATGTGATCCTCGGTAAGTCATATTGCTTTAATGCCTCTTCCATCTTTTTATGTTTTGTATAAACGTTCACTGTGCACCTCCTATTAGCCTAAAAAATCACTTAATCTTATTATACAATAGATTCATACTTTTACAAGCAATTTTCCAGTAGCAAAAGCGTGAATAATTTGGTAAACTATACATAAGGAGGTCATTATGGAAGACATTAGAAATGGCATTGAATTTACATTTGTCAGGGAAACAAAACCCCCAAAAGAACTACATGAATTACTCATCGAAAATGAAACAATTGAAGCCTGTTACAAAACATTGCGTGACTTTGCGATTGTGACAAATTACCGCTTTATCCTTGGTGATAAACAAGGGATTACAGGAAAGAAAATGGAATTATATACGATTCCATTCAAATCAATTGTAATGTATTCTAGCGAGAATGCTCGTGGTGTATTTGACTTAGGTGAAATGCAAATTTGGACACGTCTTGGGATGTTGAAACTGAATCTGAAAAAAGGCGTAAATGTACGCGAACTTGATAAAATCATCTCAACGCATGTGTTATAGTCTCTCTTCTATCATCAAGAAGTGTTGATGATAGATACAGTATTATACAAAAAATCAATCATTTATTGATTGGTTTTTTTATTGTTTATTGTCCCAAAAATGATTTAAGTAATCAATGATGATATCATTATGTGGTATCGTTTTAATATGCGCCCAATGTTTCGGGAATAACGATGTGTAAGTATGGTGTAAATACCGATCATCAAATAAAATTGCTATCCCTTGATCATCGTCTTGTCGAATCACGCGACCAACAGCTTGAATCACTTTATTCATGCCTGGGTACGTATAGGCATAATGGAACCCATTATTATGATGATGATCAAAATAACTTCTTAACAACTCATTTTCTTTATTAAACATTGGTAAGGCGACCCCTACAATTAAAACACCATGTAATAAATCGCCAACATAATCGATTCCTTCAGAGAAACTGCCACCAAGAACAAAGAAGCCTATTGTTGAAGTGTCTTGATCTGATTGAAAGGTTTCTAAAAGGGACTTTCTTTCGCTATAGCGCATATTTCTCTCTTGAACCACGACATGATAGCCAGACGTATCAAATTGTGTTAAGACCTTATTCATATAGGCATAAGACGGAAAAAAGGCAATATAGTTTCCTTGTTTTGCTTCTAACATGGCATAAATCGTATCAATAATCTTACTGATACTTAAATCTCTATCGCGATAACGGGTAGAGGTAGATCCTTCAATAAAGAGCCCAAGTCGTTTCGGGTCAAATGGTGATGGAATTTGAATCGTTTTGCCTTCTCCATTTGTAATTAATGTAACGTAATAATCAATCGGTTCTAACGTAGCGCTAAAAAAGATGGCCCCATCGGTTTGGTATTCGATAATTTCGGTGATGAAATCAGCCGCATTAAAACAGCGTTCTGTGATAGTAATCTCTTCATTAAAATAGTGCATAAATAAGCGATAATGTTCATTATAAAATTCAGCAATACGCCTATATTGCACTAACTCAAAATAGACATCTAAGACATCTTTACGCGCTTCAAATCGCTTATGTTCTACTAATATTTTATCGAGTTGAACAATTAAAAAATCTATTTTTTCGATTAAATCTAGAATATTTTCTTCTTGATAATAAAACGGATTCTTAGCTAACTCATGTGTCTCTTTCAATGCGTTCAAACGCCCTAATACTGCATTTAACGCGGCGTGTATCGGCCCCTTAAAGCGGGTGATCGATGCTTTTAGCGTCTTTAAGGAGGATTCTTGTAATACCGCTGAATACATATTACGGCTGCGATCAATCATATTATGGGCTTCATCGATTAAGAGTTTTGGAGTATAATAACTTTCTTCAAAATACCGAATTAAGTGTACGCGTGGATCAAAGGCATAGTTATAATCACAAATAACAATATCTGAATAATTAGAAATAGATAAACTAAATTCATGAGGACAAATGTTATGATACTCTCCATATTGTTTGATTAAACGTTGGTCATAGACATCATCATGGACAAATATATCTTCTAGGGCATCTTTTTCACGTTCAAAATAGCCTTTTGCATAAGGACAAATATCGGGGTCACAATCGACTTTATCCATTAAGCACATTGCTTCTTTAGAATGCAAGACAACACTTTTGGTGATTAAGCCATGTTGTTTGAGTAAATTAACGGTATCAATCACAATGTGTTTGCCTTGATTTTTCGCTGTGAGATAAAAGATTTTATCGGTCTCTTTATCCATTGTTTTTAAACTCGAAAAAAGCGCTGCGACTGTTTTGCCAATCCCTGTTGGGGCAATAGAGTAAAGAATATCCTTTTGCATTAAAGTTTGGTAAATTGCGCCCATAAAGGTATACTGTCCTTCTCTGTAATCTGGGAAAGGAAAGGTCAGTCCCTCAATTGAGGCTTGACGCTGTTCATGATGTGCTTCATAAATATCTAACCACGTTGTATATTCTAAAATGGTATTGTCAAAGAAGCGTTTGAGCTGCGTTTGATTATACCGTTTTTTAATGATTTTAGTTGCTTTAGATTGTGTATGGATATAGGTTAAATAAACTGTAATCGATTTTTGCGATAACGTTTGTAAATATAGATAGGCATATATTTTTGCTTGCGCCAAGTGCTCTGGTCTACTTGTTTCATCTAAGAGTTCTAAGGCAACCTGGGTACTTTTGATTTCTTCTATGATAATCTGATGATCACGTAAAAGCACACCATCAATACGACCTGATAGTGTGATTTCATAATCATCTTGGGTAACAGTCTCTTTGACAAACACTTCTTTTTGATCTTCTTCAAGATACTGTTCTTGTAAGAAGGTATGTAATTCAGTGCCTTGCTTAGCCCGAGCATTACTTTTAAACTCATTGGTTAAATCGCCACCCCGGTGAATAAAGGTGACGAGATCTTTAACGCTGACTTTGAGTGATTTCATACGTCACCTCTTTGTCAATTAATGTTGGTGATTATTTTTGTTTTCGTGTAAGACTTGATCTAAAATAATGACTAAAAATAAATAGGCTTCTTGGTTCTCTGTTGCTTGGATATCTATTTCATAGCTATCGCCAAAGCTAAAGACTTTTTTGCTCACACTTGCGAGCATCCCTTGTGGGCCTTCAATCGTAAAACTATGGGCAAAGAAACTGCCTTGCATATCGAGTTCTTGATCATATAATGAGACATTAAATTTAGGTCGTAAACTAAAGCGTTGTCTGACCTTACCAATTTTCGAACCTGCGACATCAAATAAAAAATACGTTGGGCGCAAGCTAAAAATCTTTTTCTCACTATACAGTAAATTATTCCCACTAGCATCCTTTAATGTTAACTTGTTTTTTAGAGAGAAAAATTGTCCTTCAACGGTATACACTGTGTTTTCATTTTCATCAAAGACATTGAAATTGTCTTTGAGTGAAAAGACTTTTTGTTTAATATAAAATTTCATAAGTCGCTCCTTTCAGAAAGCAAATGTTTAAGTTCTTTAACAAATGGATTATCCTTAGATAATTGATGTTTCGCCCATTTACTTAAGACATGTTTAATCACATCCTCTTTTTCATCAATATGTTTGAAAAATTGTTGTTTAGTGTCTGGTAGCGCTTCAAAATAGACATCGAAATGTGTCTTCAAGAAATCAAGATCGACATACATTTCAATCACATCACGTTTGAGTGAGCTTGCGGTTAAAGTGTCCCCATCGGTCACAACAATCGATTGAAATCCTTCTTTATCAAGTTGTTCTTTTACATATTGTATATTACCAAATCCACCACATGGCAAGACCGTATACGCATCGTCTAAGTCAAGTAATTCTAAGGCTTTTTCAAACCAACTTACATCATATTTACCTTCGACTAAGATATAGGCTTTTTCAGAATGGCTTACCCGTTTTTGCATCGCCTTAAAGTCTTTTTCTTTATCCCCTGTGAGAAGTTGTGCGATATAGGCATCACTGGCTTGGATGACCGTTTCACTGTCTGTCGCAAAGATGGTTTGGAACATATAGTTTTTAAGGGTATCTAGCTGATTAACTGAAAAGGTATCTTCGTAATTATCAATCCCGATAATGGTTTTATCATGGGTCACATTCGCAATACATTTGGCAATCTGAACCGCATCAAACTCGGGTGGACGTTTAATGTCCATTTGATAGATGGTATGATATGTAAAAAACGGATAATCCGTATTCCCTGGCACGCCATCAATATAATCCGCGACTTTAAAGATTTTACGTTGGATATCTTTATTCAGTTGGCTAGTCATATTGACCGTTAAGATATCATTTAGTAATCTAGCAATATGAATATGTTTAGGGATATATAAAAAGGCATAATCATTGATATCATATAAGTCACCAATACACTGTTTATAGTCTAAATCAAAATACGGTGGACTATACGCTTTCCGGTACCGTTTACCTGCGACTTGTAATTCAATAATCACAGGTGAAGTGCGATCAATAATGAAATCATGGCGCATCCTATGATTAAAAAAGAGATCGAGTGCTTCTAAGACCGTTGTCTTTCCAGAGTTGTTGGTTCCAACAAGTAATGTATGTTTTTCAAGCGGTATATTCTCTTTTTTAAATGCTTTATAGTTTTTAATATAAATGTGTTCAACCATGCGTATCACCTAAGCCTATTATAGCACATTTGCCAATCTTTTGATATAAAAAAATGCACACCTAAGGGTGTGCATCTTGTGATTAAAAATCGTATTTACTTAAGATTTCAGCAGGTGTTCTTCGTAATAAGTTACTGACAGGAATTAAGCCACTTAAGGTGTTGACTAAGTAGATTAAAAGAATCCCGGCTAAAATGCTTAGTGGTGAAATATAAATTAAGCTCATATAGTCTTCACTCAAGATTTGAATCCGGTAAAGAATAAAGGTCATCCCGAGATACCCTATCAGTGATGTGATGGTCGTAATCACGGCTATTTCTGTGACAAATATCTTGCGAATATCTCCTTTAGAAACCCCTAATGCACGGTAAACACTCATTTCATAAATTCGTGACATTAAGCTTGAACGGATAATAAAGTAGTAACTAATCGCACTTGCTGATAACACAACGATCGTAAAAATAATCGTGGCGAGTGAGTCATCCCAGCGTCTGGCACGGTATCGCTCTAATTCTATTTCATAAGTAGAGGTTGCCTCAATTCCTAGGTCTTGTAATCGGTCGATTGTCTCATCAACATTATTTGAATGGAGGTAGACAGTTGAATAAGCATTGTTGTGTCCATCAATGAAGATGGTTTCTGTGAGACTCGCTTTTGATGCTATCGCAATCACAGACACATCACCTGAGAATTCGCCTGCGATTGTATAGTCTTCACTGCCTATACTGAACGTATCGCCAATCGTTGGATTCAGTTTTTCTGTCAAGTAAACACTATTTTTCGTTAACTCATTCCCTGTAACTGTGATTTCATCTTTAAACATCTCATAGGTTCCGACATTTTTGTTTGATAGGAGCACGGTATCTTCTTTCATATAAATGACTGGGTTATCATCATCGATGATCCCAACAAGGGTCATAAGATAACTGCTATTCCCTTGATTAAGCCGAAACTGTAAATTCATTAAGTCGTTCAGTTCTGTAATTCCTAAGTAATTCAGTTGCGAGCCGTTAATTAAATTATTCGCTACTGAGGCGTTCATCACAAACTCATCATACGTTTCAACCGTGCGCCCTTTGATGATTTTGTCTTGATCTAAATAGTCACTGTATACAACTTGAGCGTTAACGCCTTGTGTGAGATCTCTTCCTTGATACAGTTGTGGTAAGAGAATTTCCATTTGGATGTTGAGTGGTCCCATAATATAGTTCACATCATCCCCATTGGCAATCTCTTGGATATCTTCATAGGTATTATCGCCAATTGGGAATGTGACTGTTTCGACAGGATGTGATACGAAATCGGTTGGCTCTACTCTAAAGATGCCACTTAACATTCCCACCGCAAGTGCAATCAAGACTGCGCCTAAGGCAAACCCTACATAGAACAACTTACCAATACGGCTGGTATCTTTTAACCGTTTAAAAGCCATTTTTATACTGTCTTTAAATGAAATAACACTATGTTTAACGGTATCTTCTTTTGGTGTTATAATACTTTCTAAATCAAAGGCATCTTCATCAAACATATTCGTTTCATCTGCCATGAAATGTTCGTTAAAGATACGCACTTCACTGTCTTTATCAATTAGGTTTAGTTTGTCATAGATTTGACTTGAGACATCAATATAAAGGGTTTCGTTCTTTGCGATTAACCGGACTTTAAGCGTATCTTCTAGTGTTTCGTCGGTATAGGTTGTCACCGTTAAGTTATCATTACTGAGATGATGGGTTTGATGTAAGTCTTTTAAATAGATATCGGTGTCATGCTTGATCGCGTGAGCACCGGTTGCGCGATGAGTATCGTCACTCACTATTTGTCCATCTTTTAAGCGAATAATACGATCCGCATACTGACTTGCAAGTGCTTCTTCATGGGTAACTAACACCACCAATTTATTAAATGAAATACTTTTAATAATATTCATGATGTCTTGGGTGTTTTTACTATCTAAGTTTCCTGTTGGTTCATCGGCAATAATTACGCTTGGATTTTTAGCGAGGGCACGCGCGATTGCCACCCGTTGTTGCTGGCCGCCTGACAGTTGTGATGCTTTACGTTTTCGGTAGTTAATCATCCCCATCGAGTTGAGAATATAATCAATCCGTTTATCGATTTCATCAGTATCGTAAATCCCAATCATATTTAGTGTTAACGCAATATTATCGTATACTGTTAAATTTTTTAACAAATTGTAGTTTTGAAAAATATAGCCAACTTCGCGATTGCGGATAATATCCCATGTCGTTGTCTTATATTTTTCGATGGTGGTATCGCCAAATTGAATACTGCCAGTTTGAACTTTATCTAATCCACCTAAAACATTTAAGAGTGTTGTTTTACCGCTCCCACTTGGACCGACTAACATGACAAGCCCTTTGTTTGGTAATGTTATATCAACATCGTTTATAACATGGATTTCGTTCTGTTTATTTTTATTGTAATATTTGTGTAAATGATTTAATTTTATCATGATGATCCCTCTATTCCTGTTTCAATGATGTAATAACAGATCGACTAAAGATTTTCTTATTAAATCGATTCCCTAGTAGCCAAGCGAGTAGTAACAATATAAAGCCAATCGCAACGTAGGTTGTCCATGTAAAATAGCCTAAGTAATTTGGTATAAATGTGTTGATATATTGATTGATAATAAAGAACCCTAACGTAATAATAAAGGCAACAACCATTGTAATCATCAATTCATAAATGGTCACCCGGTTTAATGCTTTTTTACTCGCACCGATACTTCTGAAGACTAAATAGTCTTTTTTCTTTGCATTTTGAACATTTCTTAAGACAATATAGCTAATAAAGTAGATGACTAACATCAACAGTGCCATTAAAAAGCCAAAATAAATTGTCTGGATTAACTGGATCACTTGGCCATACATGTCTGTGACATCGGCTGGATAAATCGTATTGAATCCATCATCTTCTAATGCCGTCATAACAATACTCGCATCATACCCATTGTCTACAATGACACTAATTTGATAGTAATCATCTGGAACAATTTGATCAAATAAGTTGTCACTTAAATATATAATATTAGATTCTTTATTGACGTCCGCACCAGCTTGAAGGGTAATGTCAATTGTATTGTCTTCAAAACTTGATTCTGTTACTAACTGAAACGCGATGTTATCTAACCAACTTGGTGTTGCTTCAACATCATACCCAAATTGATCAGCAAACATGTTTATAAACTCTTGATGCACTAACAATGTATTGTCTGGTAAACTATCATCCACTTGGTAATTACCCCATAGTTGGGTATTACTTTCCTGATCAGCTGTGGTGTTAGTTGCTTGGATACTGAGTTCTATATATTGCTTGCCAAAAGTATTACTGACATACGCGTGTTTGATAATATCATCATCTTGTAAAAAGCTATTATGGAAGTAAAGATTTTCTTGCCATCTTCGTGACCGTTGATTTGTCATACCAACAATTGTAAACGTGTCCGTTTCTGGCATTTGTCTTTCTACTTCACCAGTGTCTTCATTATAGGTTTCATACATATATCGATACGCAATATCAATCGTATCTCCAACCATATACTCTGTTGATTCACTGATGACTATTTCATTATAGTTATTCGGTAGTCTACCGTCTGCTAGGTCACTAATAGAAAGAGCTGTCGCAGGGTTTACATAAAATTCTCGCGTTTCAACCCAATCTTGATTGGCATGTTGGTTGAATGAGAATACTTGCATATCTAATAGTACATCATGATTGACAACATCTCGAACCCGTTTCAACGCATGAATCTCATTTATTTCATTCGCACTAAACATAGACGCATCAAATTTGGTGACAATGATTCTATTTTCACTGATATTGTTAAAATAACCCCCACCATAATAGTTTGTCGTTTGCGTGGTGTTCTGAACAAAAGACCCAAAACTAAACATAAAGATGAGGGCAATAAATAACCCCACAACTAAGGTAAATGTGGTACGTTTTGGTGTTCTTAAAAGGTTCTTGGTCGCAATCCATAAACTATTCAACCGAGTCATCTTATAATCCACTATATCTTGTGGGTCATCGACAGGATCATAGGATTTAATTTGTTTATCCTCAACAATTTCACCGTCAAACAGTCTAATTTTACGTGTCGCATAATCAGCAACTTCGTCATAATTATGCGTCACAACAATGACCAACTTGTCTTTGGATATTTCTTTTAACAACTTGATAATGGTGTCACTTGATGTTGAATCAAGATTGCCGGTTGGTTCATCTGCGACGATGATTGGACAATCCTTAGCAAGTGCTCTAGCAATAACCGCTCTTTGTTTTTGTCCACCAGATAATTTAGACGCTTTATGATGGATATGGGAAGTAAGTCCAACGCGATCGATTAATTCTTTTGCGCGATCAGAGCGTTGATCTTTATCATATCCTTGAATGGTTAAAGCAATCATAACATTTTCATACACACTATAGGAATCAATAATATTATATTCTTGAAAAACAAAGCCAATATATTGTCGCCTGTAATTTTCCCAATCAGCGACATTATAGTAACTCGTTTCTTCCTCATTAACATATAATTCCCCATCTTCATAGGTATCAAGACCACTAATGACATTCAGTAGTGTTGATTTCCCACTGCCACTTTCCCCTGTTACTGCGACGAATTCTCCCAATTCAAAATCCACAGTCACTTTTCTTAATCCCATCGCAACCGTATCGTTACTATGGTAATACTTGCTAACATTTTTCAGTTTTAACATGGTTTCACCTTCTTTAAGTAGTCAGTCTATTATACCATAGAGACCGACAAGATATAACGTCTATAAGAAATTAATTTTTATTATTGAATTTATTATTATTTCCTCTTAATAATGAAATCTTGTACAAAACAACAAAAGGCTGTATAATAAGAATAATATAAGGAGGTCTGAAAGATGAAATCAATTCCTAAATGGTTATTTAATGTAGTTATCGCAAGTATTTTACTTGTGGTAAGACTCATCGAACTGACTGTTCTAACCTCCCCAGAAAATCATTTATCATTCTTTTTTACATTACCAATGATTATGGCGAGTATTTATATTACTAAATATCGCGGAATCTATGGGATTATCGGGGGCTTATTATCTGGGACATTAATCTATTATGGATTGACTGGGGTTACATTACTCCCTGCGGTCATTTACGCCTCTTTAACAGTTATTATTTACCTTAGTCTTGGTATATTAATAAAACAAAATTTTAACAAGAAATACTTTGATCGAACAGAAAATTTATACAGTTATATTGTTTTTACAGTTGTTGCCTTCATATCTGCGTTTGTTGGGAGTGTTCTTTTAGGAACGCTTTACTTAAATTTGTATGGTAATTTATCCTTTCAAGGATATGTGATTAAACTCTTACCCGCTATGACTGTATCGATTGTATCGATTACATTACCAATATTATTAATGCATGTATATCCGATTCGATTAACGTTAAAAAGACATTTAGTCGCTGTTATATTTAGTATGTTTTATTTGGCAACCTTATTGTTATTATTTAGTACAGTTAACCATTATCTTACAGATAATTTCTTTACTGTCATCATCATCGTTTTATTTTCCATAAGCGCTTATTTATTCAACTTCAAGGTTCTAATCGCTATGAATGCAAGTTTCATATTAGTCTCACGAATGGCATTTTATGATATTGTTATTGATACTGAGATTCATTTTGATTTAATTGGTATTGATTTAATTTTATTTATTAGTTGTATTTTATTTATCATTACAAAAAAATACGTGCATACGATTCATTCACAAAAAGAACGGATTAATCAAGCCAATACAAAACTCAAAGACATGTTCACATCAACCATAGGCTTAATGCAGTTAACAGAATGGATTGATCAAGATAATTCAAAGAATAAAG
Source organism: Candidatus Izemoplasma sp. (assembly GCA_036172455.1). Taxonomy (NCBI): domain Bacteria; kingdom Bacillati; phylum Mycoplasmatota; class Mollicutes; order Candidatus Izemoplasmatales; family Candidatus Izemoplasmataceae; genus Candidatus Izemoplasma; species Candidatus Izemoplasma sp. Next base: position 69,478 of record JAXKVY010000004.1, on the reverse strand, counting down.
TTGAATATCTTGATCAAGTATTTTCGATTGCGACAAGGCTATTTGATCGGTTTGATGCGGTATTACTTGCCCATAAATCAGGGAATGTGACACGCTTTATAGACGCAAAAGGAATCAATATCGCCATGTTTAAAGAATTTCCTGTCCTGAGCAACTTATTTAACTGGCAGACCGATGAGCCTATCGTGTATCAGAAACCTCAAGAAAACTACCGCTTTATTTATAAAGGTAACTACAAATATTTAGAAAAGTTTTTAGATAACGTTTCACTAGATATACGGATTCCTATTCGTACTGGTGAAGACCGTTTTGGGGCATTAATCTTTTTAACCTATAAAACCAGTGATTATTATGTTAACAATCAAGAGATTAAAAATATTCAATTGTTCCAACAGATGGTCAACTTAGTGTACAATGTTTCAGCGCTTAATCACCGGACAAATAGTTTAAAGGATGACATTGTTCTAAGTTTGATTAGAACCCTTGAACTCTTTGATCAGTATACTGGTAGTCATAGTGAACAGGTTGCTGATATTGCCTTACATATCGCAAAATACTTAAACTTATCACAAGAAGAACAAACAAATATTTACTGGGCAGGTATTGTTCATGATATTGGCAAAATTGGTGTTGGCTTCCAGATTGTAAATAAAAAAGACCCTTTAACAAAAGAAGAATATGAAGCGATCAAGCAACATCCTGTATTTGGATATAATATCTTGGTGAAATCAAAAGATTTAACCCCTATCGCTAACTTAGTCAAACATCATCATGAATGGTATAACGGAAATGGTTATCCCGATGGCTTAAAACAAGGCGAGATTCCTGTTGGATCACAAATTCTTTGTATTGCTGATGCGATTAGTGCAATGTCAACAAAACGACCTTATTCAAGACGTAAAACGCACGAGGAAATTATTGCCGAACTGCAACTGTACAAGGATACGCAGTTCAATCCAAAGTTAGTTGATATCGCTATTAAATGTATACAAGATGGAAACATTAAAATTATCATAGAAGATGCGCAAATATAAAACCAGAATTCAAATCATCATCGGTTTGAATTCTGGTTTTTTAATTATGCTTTCTTGTTAGCTTCAACCATCAAGTCAACCATTAAGTTAGAAAACTCAACAGGATTATCGAGTGGCATACCTTCAATTAATAAGGCTTGATTATATAAGATCTTCGCATATTTGTTCATACTATCTGGATTTGATTCATACACTTTTTCTAATGTGCTAAAGAGTTCATGGTTCGGATTGATTTCTAAGATTTGTGTTGCTTTAGCATCGTTATTGTTTGGTAAGTTCTTAAGGACTTTTTCCATTTCCATAGAGATACCTTCACCACTTACTAAACAGACGGGACTGTCTTTTAAACGTTTTGATAAGACAACTTCTTTAACGTTTCCACCGAGGGATTCAGAGATTGCTTTTAAGAATTCCTCTTTCTCTTTGTTTAACTTTTTAAGCTTCTTCTCCTCTTTTTTATCCATTAAATCAAGGTCACCTTGATTAATTGATTTAAACTCTTTATCATCATAACTTTGCATCACATTGACCATAAACTGATCAATATCATCTGTGAACAATAAGACTTCATAATCTTTTTCTTTGATTAAGTCCATTTGTGGTAATGATAAAATGCTTTCTTTATTTTTACCTGATGCGTAGTAGATGTATTTTTGGTCATCTTTCATGTTGTTGACGTATTCTTTTAATGAAACATAGTCATCACGCTTAGTTGTTTTAAACATGATTAAATCTTGAAGTTTTTCTTTATTCATACCGAATCCATCATAGACACCATATTTAAAGTTCACTCCGTAAATATCATATAAATCATTGTATGTCTCACGCTCATTTTTCATCATGCGTTCAAGTTCTGTTTTAATTTTTGTTTCAACACTTTTCGCAATGGTTTTTACCAGTCGATCTTGTTGTAAAGTTTCACGCGAAATGTTTAAATTGAGATCCGCAGAGTCAACTAATCCTTTCACAAAACGGAAATAGTCTGGCAGTAAATCTTTATTTTTATCCATGATAAATACGCCTTTAGAATAGAGTTGTAATCCTTTTTCATATTTATCACTGTATAAATCAAATGGGGCTTTTTTCGGAATGAATAATAGTGAAGTATATTGTGTTAACCCTTCAACTTTTGTATGAATCACTTTCATTGGGTCTTCATAGTCGTTGAATTGATGTTTATAAAATTCGGCGTATTCGTCATCTGTAATTTCACTTTTGTTTTTACGCCATAATGGTACCATCGAATTCAGTGTTTCTAATTCTTTATATTCAACCGGGTCTTTGTCTTCGTCTTCTGGTGTATCATATTTTGTCACTTCCATTTTAATTGGGTAGCGGACATAATCACTATATTTTTTGACAAGATTCTTAATTTTAAATTCTTTTAAGAACTCATCATAATTTTCTTCATTTTCATCATCATTTTCACGGAGATGAAGGGTAATTTCAGTCCCGACTTTATCGCGATCAATCTCACTAATGGTATAGCGGCTGGTTCCTTTACTTACCCATTTATATCCTTGATCACTATCAATGCTTCGTGTTTTGACAACGACTTTTTCTGCGACCATAAATGAACTATAGAACCCGACACCAAATTGTCCAATGATTTCTATATCTTTGGCTTCTTTTAATTTTTCTCTAAATTCTTTTGTACCACTATTCGCAATCGTACCTAAGTTGTTAATTAACTCCTCTTCGGTTAACCCAATTCCATTATCGCGAATCGTTAATGTGCGATTATCTTCATCACGCTCAATGATTATTTCATAATCTGCGGCTTTATCCGTATCGGTTAATGCCATAAAATGACGCTTATCAATCGCATCACTTGCGTTTGAAATTAACTCACGTAAAAAGATTTCTTTATGGGTGTAAATCGAATGAGTCATCAGTTCTAAAAGTTGTTTTGATTCTGTTTTAAATTGTTTCGTTTTTGCCATCTTTAATTCCTCCTTAAACAAAATTAAATGACTTTCCTATCGTATTATATCGCATCATGTTAGCACTGTCAAGTAATGAGTGCTAAAAGTGTTTGATTGCTTTTTTAGCACACCTAAGATACAATAAATGAAAAGGGTGGTGCGATGAAAACATTAAGACATGATAAGACAGATCCTAAATATAATTTAGCGTTAGAAGAATATTTACTTAAACATAAATCATTAGATGATGATCTCTTTTATGTATGGCGTAACACCCCAAGTATCATCATTGGAAGAAATCAAAATGCCTTTGAAGAAGTGCATTTAAAACGGATACGTAACCAAAAGATTCCTGTTATTAGACGTATTAGTGGTGGCGGAACCGTGTACCATGATTTAGGGAATATTAATTATACTTTTATTAGTCATCATCCTAAAGAACACTTAAGTAACTATGAATATTTCATCAATAAAGTGATAAGAACACTCTCTAAACTAGGCATCAACGCTACATTTAAGCCGAAAACTCATATTTATGTCGGTAATCATAAAATTAGTGGTAACGCACAAAGTTTTCATAAAGGCCGCGTGATACATCATGGGACCTTGTTGTTTGATACCAATTTAAAAGCACTCAACCATTTACTAAAAACACCGACCAAAAAAGGCCATGCGATACAATCACAACCAGCTAAAACTAAAAATATCAAAGCGTTACTATTTATAGAAGCCACCACCGAATCATTTATGAACTTTTTGGTTGATGAAGTTTTATATAATGACACGGCATTAAATACTTTTCATCTAACAGATAAAGATAAATTTATTATCCAACAAATGGTAAAGGACAAATATCAACAATGGGATTGGAATTATGGTAGTGGGGCAAACTTTAAGACCCGTAAAAAAGTAAACCACTCCATGGTAACGTTTCATATTCGTAAAGGATATATTCAAACAATCACATCAAATAATGATGCGTTAAATACTTTGTTAAGTGATATTTTAATCGATAAACCCCTTCGGTATTCTAAATTAAAACAAATGATTCCTCCTTTAAATAAACATCATATAAACGGTGAAACATTAATTGAAAAACTATGTTTTTATCCATAAAAAACCCTAAAACTTAAGTTTTAGGGTTTTTGTTTGGCGAATAAATCGTCTATTTACTAAGAGAAAAAATGAATACATTAAGCAGAATCGGCATTATCATCAGCGGTATCATCATCATATGGACACTCACCATTAAACGGTTGATTTCCATCATTTCTGTATCCACCTTGACCTTTTCTGTTAGCACCACGATACTGACGTTGCATCTGTGGTAATTCAAGACCAAGTTCAGTATAGAGTAAGTCTAATCTCTCATGAATCTCCTCAAGTGCAACAGCAATCTCTTCTTCTGACATATTGACCCAATCATACTCAGCATTTATTTGATCAATTTCTGATGTGATCGCAAAAGCTTGTTCTTCAGTCATTTGTGCCAGTACAGTTTCGTTTGGATATGGGAATCCAGTTTCACTTACCGTATCTGCTAGGCGTCGACCTAAACGGTGTTGTACTGCTTGTACAACATGATCAACACCTTCATTTACAGCCGCGTTAACATCTTCATTTTGCATCGCTACTGCGCTACCTCCAGTAAATAACATACTTCCTAATAATAATAGTTTCATTTGCATCGCTCCTTTTTTTTATTTGATGATTTAATTGTATAATGCATCAAACATAAAGTTGTGATAACGCTGTGTTATTTTTGTGAAAGAGTAAAGAAAAAGCGAACACCATCTGTTATATTTTCAACATGACACTGTGTATTTAATTGTTTAAGTGTTTGACTTACGATATATAACCCTAAACCGGTTGATCCTTCTTTGCGTCTACGGTCTTTGTTTACACGATAAAACGGATCAAACAGATGATCCAAAGCATCGTTTGGAATGTGCACTCCATAATTCGTAATTGATACCTCAATATTTTGTAACGTTTGATTCACATCAATGATGATGTGTTGTTCCTTTGGTGTATATTTAATGGCATTATTCAATAAATTTGAGATCACAATTTCGAGTTTATCCCGATCAGCATAAAGCACGATTGATTCGCTATTAATAACGACCTCTAAATTCTTGTTTAAAGCAAGTATCTTTAACCGTTGATACACATCTTCGATCAGTGTTTTAATATCAAATTGAGTATACTGTGATTGATACTCTGGTGTATCTAAGCGATAGACCATCATCATATCTTTAATCATTTTATTTGTTTTATCAACTTCTTGTTGGATGAGTTTTAAGTGTTTTCTTTTGTCTTCTTCGTTATCAAAGACACCTTTTTCTAGACCTTCTGAAGAGGCTTGGATAACACTTAATGGTGTTTTTAGCTCATGCGACATTCCGCGAATAAAATCAAGACGACGTTGTTCATTTTTATTTTCAAGATCGAGTGATTTTGATAACTGCTTATTCTGTTCATTTAATTGGGATAATGTTGTTTGTAAGTTGGCACTTAAGGCGTTGATATTATCCGCAAGTTCACTAAACTCATCACCAGTGTCCAATTGTATCTGATCCCCACTAAAATCAAGGTTTGATAGTTGTTTAGTTGCGGTATTTAATGTCAGTAATGGTTTAGAAAATGCCTTTGAATACACAAATGCCGCAATCAACAATACAATGAAAATAAGGATAAATGTGTAGGTATTAATTTGCCTGACAGAAGCAACTACGGCTTCAATATGTGCATAGGGAAAAACTGAAATAAATAAATAAGGTGTATCATCGATACTTGTACTGACAACATAAACGATGTTTTTCTCTTCAGAGTTTGGATTGGTGCTATAGTAAAGAAATCCATTCTCTTGAAATGATGATACATCCTCATAATTTTCGGTCACAATGTTTAATATCTCGTTTGAGATAATCGGATTAATCGCCTGATCCATTTCAGGGGTTTCTAAGGCCTGAGTAACGGCTGTAATATTGCCAGAGATGGTGATGGTATTACTGGTATCTAAATCCGGATAAAATTCTTGATACATCGGATTCATGCGTCTTCGACCAGAACGCATAATATTGTGATCATCAATCTGTAATTCGAGTGGAATATAACGTGCACTCGCATCATGGTAAACCAAGGTGCCTGTTACTGATGCATCAACGTTATAGGTTTGATTTTTTAGGTTAGGAACATAAATATCATACGTGTCACGATCAGTTAGAACTGTAATAATTTGTAATTGCAAGACATTAAACTGTTCTTGCAAACTACTTGCCGGTACCAATGATGTGGTTGTTTGAGTACTTTGTGAGAAATCTAAAATACGGCGAGACAGGTCATCTTCGTTTGTGATAGGTAACGTATGTTCAATCTCGGTGAGTGTCGAATCGATGGTGCGTTGCGTGTAAAAGGATTCAAATATGGTTGATTGAAATAATACAATAACAAGAAATACGATGAGATAGAGTAAAGCGAGCGAGATGAATAATTTTTTGATAAAGCTATGTTTAATCTTGAGAAATGTCAAATTTATACCCTACTTTAAATACCGTTTGAATGAAATAATCATACGGTTTTATTTTTTTTCGTAACATTTTTATGTTGGTATCAACAACTCGCTCTTCGACATACACGTCCATACCCCATATTTCATCTAAAAAGTCTGTTCTAGAAATAGCTTGATTCGGTCGTTTCGCCATATAAGTAAGCATATCAAATTCTGTTTTTGATAGATGCAAGCGTGTTTGATCTACCAATACACTGTGTGCTGGTATATTAATGGTTAACCCAGCATATTTTATGATGTCATCAGACGCCGTATTTTTAGGTGAAATCCGTTGTAAAATTGCTTTAACTTTTGCGACCAAAATACTCGGTGAGAACGGTTTTGTGACATATTCATCAATGTGCAATTCATATCCTTTTAACTGGTCTTCTTCTGTATCTAAAGCTGTTAAAAGGATGATTGGTACATCACTAGTCTCACGAATCTTTTTCGCTACTTCAAACCCATCTACTTTTGGCATCATGATATCAGAACAGACAATATCAACAGTGTTTTCTTTAAATAACAGAATGCCTTCAAACCCATTTTCTGCGGTTAATACGTGAAACCCTTCTTTTGAAAAATATGATGTCAAAATTTCTAATAATGACACCTCGTCTTCAATAATCAAAATCGTTTTATGCATTGTGGTCACCTCATATATCTTAATTATATCAGTTTGCTCTTTGTCCATGTGATAAAGTTGTGAAAATTATCCTTATAAACTAAGTTTATCATACCACATTTTGCATATCATAAGAAGAAAGATTTCCTAACTTAATCATACATCAAGCGTTCACACTAGAACGTCTACATAAAAAAACCAGCTCTTTACAAGCTGGTTTTAAGACTATTCGTATCGGGTCGTCCCGACGGGAATAGGATGGATATATTTATAAGTGAATTGGTTTATCTACCACACCGTGAGCTGCCTCCATGATTGATTCAGAGAGTGTTGGATGCGGATGTATACTTGCTGCAATTTCGTCTGCAGTAGATTCTAATTCCATCGCAATCACACCTTCACTGATCATATCTGTCGCATTTGGACTTAAGATATGCATCCCAATTAATTCATTATATTTCTTGGCTGCGATCAACTTAATGAGTCCATCACTTTCCCCTTCTGCTAATGCTTTACCATTCGCACTAAGTGGGAACTGTGAAACGATATAGTCGATCCCCTGTGCTTTTGCTTGTTGTTCGGTTACCCCAACATAAGCGATTTCAGGGAAACCGTAAATGCCACTCGGTACTTTAAAGTAATCAATGTGGGTTTTTTTACCAGCGATATTTTCAACCGCAACGATGCCTTCTTTACTGGCAACATGGGCAAGCATAGCTTTACCATTCATGTCACCTATAGCGTAAACGTCCTCAATATTGGTTTCTAATTTATCGTTCGTTTTGACACCGTTTTCGGTCATTTCAAGGTCTAATGCTTCAAGACCTTTCATGTTAGGACGGGTACCAATGGATACAAGAATTTTATCACTTTGTACGGTATGTTCCTGACCATCAAATTCATAAGTCACTTGGTCATCGTTGACTTTTGTCACTTTCGCGTTTAGTTTCAAATCAATATTGTCGTTTAGGAAGAGTTTCATATATTGATCACGAATATCGTCATCAATTAATGTTAAAATCCTGTCTTCCATTTCAACCACAGTGACTTTTGTCCCTAGATTACTATAGAGTGTTGCGAATTCTACACCGATAACTCCGCCACCAATAACAGTCATTGTTTTCGGGAGTTCTTCAAGCTCTAAGACACCTTTAGCCGTGACTGCACGAGCACTTTCTACAGCATCTTTTAATCCTTCAATCGGTGGTATAAATGGATGTGACCCGGTTGCTAAGATGAGTTTCTTTGTTTCTAATGTCTCATCATTCACAGTCACGGTATGCGGATCTTTGACTTCGCCAAATCCGTTATATACATCTACACCATTTTTCTTGAGTAATCCTTTTACACCATTTGTTAACCGTTTAACGATTTTATCTTTACGTTTTTTAATGGCTTTTAAGTCTACTTCAACAACACTTGTATCACTAATTTTTAAACCATAGTCGCTTGCGTGCATAAATTGTGAATACACTTTCGCTGTTTTAAGCATTGCCTTCGTTGGGATACATCCCCAGTTCAGACACACACCGCCAACAACATCTTTTTCAATTAAGGCGACTTTCATATCTTCTTGCGCTGCTTTGATGGCGGCCACATATCCTCCTGGCCCACCACCAAGTATTATGATGTCATAAGATTTCATACAATCACCTAACTCAACAAGAGTAACATTGGGTTTTTCAAGTACGATTTAAAGGTTCTTAAGAAGCGTCCTGCGTCGCCACCATCAATGACACGATGATCAATGGATAATGAAAGTGGTAAGACATGTTTTATAACGACTTCTCCGTCAACCGCAACAGGTTTTTCAGAAATACGTCCGATTCCGAGAATTGCCACTTCTGGATACTTAATGACAGGGGCACCGAATGTTGAATCGAAAACACCATAATTGGTAATACTGATGGTGCCATCACGTAAGTCTTCTAATTGAATTTTCTTATTATTTGCTTTTTCTTTAAGCGTACTTAATTCTTTGGCAAGACCAAAGACACCACGTTTATCGGCATCTTTAATATTAGGTACAATTAACCCATCAGGGGTATCAACTGCGACACCAATATTCATATAGTTTTTATAAATAATTTCACTTTTGTCATAATCAAAACTACTATTAAAACGTGGATACTCTTCTAATGTTTTCGTTAATGCCTTAATAATAAATGGCATGTAAGTCATATGGACATCGCGTTCTTTTGCTAAGGATTTATTCTCTTCTCTAAACTGTACTAACGCTTCTACAATGACTTCATCCATAACCGTTGTATGTGGTATGACTGTTTTAGATGTGGTCATATTGTCGGCGATAGTCTGACGTAATTTAGAGATTTTTTCACGACGTGTACGGTTTTCATCAAAGTTTGGTAAAGACGCATCGACTTGGATACGCTTAGACCCTTTTGATGAGGTTTCTTTATCAGATTGCGGTCCATTTTTCTCAGCTGCTTGGTAGATGTCATCTTTCATGACACGACCATTTTTACCTGAGCCTTTAATCGTTTTTATGTCAACTCCTAAATCTTTGGCGAGTTTTCTTGCGACAGGTGTAGCAAGGACACGTTTATTAACGATTTCTTCGTCTTCTTCTTCACCTTCAGTCGATGATGCGATCACATCGTTTGAGACTTCAATCGATCCAACAACGCCTGCTCCTTTTTCTTCTTCAGCGCTTTCGCTAGATGATTCATCATTTGATGTATCATCTTTCTGATCTGAATCTTTAACAGTTGCTGCTTCATCCTCGTCATCACCTTCGCCATCATCAATGATAGCTAAGGTTTCTCCGACATGTATCTCTTCGCCTGCATCAGGTCCGAGTGTTTTAATGTCACCGGTCACAGGACTTGGAATTTCTGCGTTAACTTTGTCTGTTTCAACGATGACTAAGGTTTCACCTTCTTCAATCGTGTCACCAACTTTGTATTTCCATTCAAGGATCACACCTTCGTGTATCCCTTCTCCAATATCTGCAAATTTAAAATTCATTTGTCATCACTCCTTAAAATGCCATGACTTCTTTGATTTTAGCACGAATCCGTTCTGGTGAGATGATAAAGTGATGTTCTCCTTTAGGTAGCGGGACAGTAATGTCTGGTCCCGTTAAACGTGTTGGTGGTGCTTCTAAATAAAGGAATGCTTTTTCATTAATCATCGAAATGATTTCAGCACCAGGCCCAAATGATTTAACCGCTTCATGCACAACAAGTAAACGTCCTGTTTTCTTGACACTGTTGGCAATTGCTTCTTTATCATAGGGTTGAATTGTTCTTAAATCGATTAATTCAACATCAATACCTTCATCTTCTAAGCCTTTGATTGCTTTTTCAGTTTCACGTACTAATGCGCCCCAAGCAACGACAGTAATGTCTTCACCTTTTTTAAGTGTTTTTGCTTTACCAATTGGGACTTTAAATTCTTTATCTGGTAATTCTTGTTTGAATGCTCGATAAATCCGTTTAGGTTCCATAAAGATAACCGGATCTGGATCTTGAATCGCACTTGTTAATAAGCCTTTCGCATCATATGGGGTTGATGGAATAACCACTTTTAACCCTGGAATATGAGCAAATAACGTTTCTAAACTTTCACTATGATGCTCGAGTGCACGGATGCCTCCACCATATGGCATACGAATAACCATTGGGACGTTATATAATCCCCGTGTCCGGTTACGATACCGTGCTGCATGAGCAACGATTTGGTTATACCCTGGGAACATAAATCCACTAAATTGGATTTCGACAACTGGCTTTAAACCATTAACTGCCATCCCAATAGCACTACCGATAATCGCACTTTCTGCAAGGGGTGAATCAAAACTACGGTCTTTACCGAATTCCTGTTGGAGTCCTTTTGTTGCACGGAATACGCCACCTTCAAATCCAACATCTTCACCAAAGACAACAACACTGTCATCTTTTTTCATTTGTTCAAATAGCGTTTGATTAATTGCGCTTAATACTGTTTGTACAGCCATGTTATTTCGCCTCACTTTCAGCAAGTTTTTTATGCAAAGCAAGCTGTTCTTTTAAGTCTTTTGGTAATTCTGCATACGTATAATTGAAGACATCTTCAAGTGGTACAAGACCTGATTTTTCAACTTTCTTGAATGTTTTATTTGAAAAGTCTTTGTATTCTTTTTGAAGTTTTTCGTCTTCTTCTTCAGTTAATAATTCTTTATCAATTAAATACTTTTTAAAACGGATAATAGGATCGCGTTTTTCCCAATATTTTAAGTCATCATCATCACGATAAATCGTTGGGTCATCACTGGTTGTATGTGGTCCTAACCGGTAAGTTAACGCTTCGATTAAAGTAGGTCCGTTGCCATTAATAGCACGTTCACGTGCTTCTTTAACAGCCGCAAACATCGCCAATGGATCGTTCCCATCGACTAAGATGCTTGGGACACCATATCCAATCCCTTTAGATGCTAGGTTTTGTGCTTTTGACTGTGCTTCACGTGGCGTAGAGATTGCCCATTGATTATTTTGTATAATGACAATCAGTGGACTTTGTGTTGTTGCCGCAAAGTTTAATCCTTCATGGAATTCACCATGACTACTTCCACCATCACCAACAAAAGCAACCGCAACTTCTTTGTCACCTTTATATTTTGCCGCATACGCAACCCCCGCACCATGGTTAATTTGTGATGCGATTGGCACACTAATTGGCAAGATTCTTAACTCTTCATCAAAATGATTTCCTTCTTCATTCCCATACCAATAAAGATATAGTTTTTCTAAGTCGGCTCCTTTATATAGCATTCCCGCCATTTCACGGAACGCTGGGACCATCCAGTCTTTCTTATCTAATGCTGCAATAGGCGCTGTATGCGCCGCTTCTTGTCCTTTAATCGGTGCATATGTTAACATCCGACCTTGGCGTTGGTATTGCAATGCTTTTGTATCAGCAATACGTCCTAGTAACATTGTTTTGTACATTTTAAGCAATGTTTCATCATCAATCTTGGGAACGAGTTTTTCATCAGTAATATTCCCTTCATGATCTAATACTTGAAAAATTTTCTTTTTCAATGGATCAAATTTCTTTGTAAGCATAACTGCCTCCTTATTAGATTTTTTATAATTAAGAGAAAAATAAAAAAATATCTCTTTATTTGAATACATTAGTATTATACTATAATTTAGAAAATATATAAATTATAAAGCATATTTTTTAGCATCTCAGTTAATGATTGCTAGTTTTAGTGCTATAATCAAATTACGAGGTGATAATTATGGGTAATTTCTTAATCGTTGCATTACTCCTTGGCGTGGTGATTACACTCTATATATTAAGTTACAAGTGGAATAATGATACAAAGCCACCAAATGATGATAAACCATTATTTGAATGTGCAAGTTGTCATGCTGCTGGGTCATGTTCTGTGAAATATGATAATCATGCATCTGAAGAAGCATGTGAAACAGAACGGAAAGATATCGCATTAAAAGAGTTTTATTATAAACAAAAGGAATCATCAAATTAGATTACGATTCCTTTTTTCTTTGGATTATATGTAAAAGATAATAACTGATGATTGTTGTGATAATACCAATATCAATACTCATAAGCCATAAGATGGGCTTATTCGATCCAACGACACCAATCACTGAACTGATGAATAGTGTATTAGTCACCCCTAATAAAGCGGCTGTCATCGCTGCTATCATGCACCCAATAACACCGGATAGTATAACGGGTAAGGGCTTTTTCGCGGCGTAGGGTAACGCACCTTCACTTAAACCAACAATCCCTAAAACAAGTGTTTTTAAAGGATGTCCTAATAAATAGGCCTCCTTAAAGGCGGGATGAAATAGATGGATCACGCCCATGGCTAAGACTGGTATGCCTGTGGTTAATAAAACAGGTCCTGCAATATGATACTCTCCTTCTAAAAAGGCTGTCATAGTAAAACTAAAGGCAGCTTTATTAAACGGTCCACCTAAATCAAGTGCCGTAAATCCTGCAAGAATCATAACTAATATGACAACCCCATAGTTTGCCATTGAACTTAAAAAACTGTTTAAGCCCTGTAGTAATGATAGAATCGCAGGAATCATAACAACATAAAACAAGACAAGTTGTAATACAGTTACGATAAGTTGTAATGGTAATCCTTCAATCTTAAATACGTGTTTTAAACGCGTATATAATATATGATAAGATAACGCAACCAGTAATCCCCCTAAAAATGTGGTACCATACACACCAGCAAGTGCCCCTACGAGTAGATTTGGAATGAGACTTTTTGTACGATCTAAATAATACCCAATTAAAACTGCTAATACAGGTGTAAGTAACCATTCAATGACTGTATTTATATCATCGAATATAGGCTTATACGGTGTATTCAACTCTTCAAGCATAACCATTATCGCATATACTATAACGAGTGGAATAAACCGTTGAAAGGCTTTAGTTAACGCATAGGTTAACGATGGTTTTGGCATGGAATCACCCCGCTAAGAAAAAACGTAGATGAGAATCATCTACGATTCATTGGTTAAATTCAATTTGGGTGGTAAAATGAGTGGGTTTTCACCAAAACTCATCATTATATTACTAAGTAAGGCACTACAGGTATGTGGTACTCCGGCAAATACGATGTTTGTGTTATTCTTGATGATATCATTCACATCCATATTTAAAAAGGAATATGACTGACGTTTATCTCGCCGCATAGCACATTTAATTCGAATCGTCATTTCAACATCGAGTGAATCAATCCCTTCTGAATATACATGGCGCTTGAAAAAGAGACTGAATAAATGCTCGTTTATATTATCAATAAGATACGAATCTTTCGTATTTATTTTCATTTTCTTTTTTTCTTTCATCCCATGAATTAACACGTCTTGGTCATTGTGATATTCAATATTAATCACCCGTCGATAAATGTTACGATCAATCAATTCAAAAAATTTCATGACACACCTTCTTTCTACTTATTAGTTTATCATAGTTTATTGATATGTTAAAATGATTATTGTGATATAATAATGATAGTAAAAAAGGAGTGAGACTGATGAGTGTATTCAGACGACGGGAAGGATTGAACTATGTGTGGGAAGATTCCCCTGTATCGGCAGTCCTTATTGGGATAAATATCATCATGTTTATTATTACCATAGTAACCGGTGGTTTTACCACAACTAATTTTATTAAATTAGGGGCGATTTTACCGCCTTTAGTAACTGAAGGTGGCGAGTATTATCGATTATTAACCGCGATGTTTTTACATGGCTCAACATTTCATTTAATTGGTAACTTACTCATAGGAATTTTAGTGTTATCGACTGCCTTAGAACGGCTAATAGGGAGTTTGAAATTTAGTGCCATATACTTTGGAAGTGGTATTTTAGCGGGATTATTCATTTTATTTGGCCCACAAAATGCCGTTAGTCTTGGCGCAAGTGGTGCTATTTACGGTATCCTTGGTGCGTTATTATATATTACCATTTACCGTAAAGATTTGGTTAACCAAAGTGATATTTCCTCAATTAGAGGCTTAATCGCAATCAATGTGATCTTCACCTTGTTGTATCCTGGCATTAGTATATTAGGTCATGTCGGTGGCATTATCAGTGGATTCTTATTATCGTTCATACTGATTAGACGGAATGTGTTTAAAGTAATCAATTAAAAAATCATATCAATCTGATATGATTTTTTTATTGGAAAAAGCGTGATTTTTTTCTTACGTGCTAAATCAATGACAACATCAGGTAACGATATCGTCTTTACCCCAGTAGAAGCGTTAGTTATAATACTATTACCCCCTGATTGATTTACGGTTAGCCCTGCGGTACTCAGGTTATTTGATAGTACAATAGTTTCTCCACTAAATGTGATGATAGGGATGGTTGACTCGACGTTAGTCACCGTCTGTTCATCGATAATAATACCGATTAACTGAAGTCCCACTATGAAAATAGTTATCACAATGAAAAACGGTGTCAATGCTTTACTTATCTTACGCACGCCTAAGACCCATGAAAACGGATGATCTTGTTCTTGTTCAATTTGGGCTTCAATCATTTGAGGATCAACCTAATCGGCTTCTTCTACCTCGTTAACATAGACATATCCACAAACAGGACATTTTTCTGTATCATCTAAAATGGGTGCCTCGCAGTGTTTACATATCATTATTTCCCTCCCAAAAAATAATTAAAGCGGTCATGACTATTCATCAGGTCATAACCGCTTTGTTATTTATATTATATCAAACTATATAAACTTTTTCACTATCTTTATTCAAATGGTAAAACTGTGTCTAAATCTAACATGTCTTTCACCGTTTTAAAATCTTCTTTTACACCTTCTGTAAAAGGGACACCTCTATCTTGACGATGCATATGGGCGATATATTCTTTTTCACCAGCCGTATAGATTCTTTGTTCACCAGGGGCTTTTTTACTATTACGTAAGGCTCTTAAAATGTCACCGGTCGTCTTTTTAAATACGTCAAGACCCATAAATGCTTCTGGATCAATCGCGATAAAATAATGTCCTAATCCGTAAGGCTTTTTGTTTTTATCTTCATCATACCCAGATAAGGCTTTTAAAAAGTTTCCTGCGCTTAAAGCTGAACTTAAGACTTCAACAAGCGTTGCATACCCATAGCCTTTATACCCAGCTAATTCCTCGCCAATACCACCAAGAGGTGCGAGGGCAGCCTCACCATTTAATAAATCACTTAAAATCTGATGGGAGTCTGTTTTAGGTTTGCCATCACTACCTACAACCATCCCTTTTGGGGTATCTTTATGAATCTTATCAAAGTATTCAATCTTACCCCGTTGTGTGATACTTGTTGCACAATCTAAAACAAACGGGAAGGCTTCATCTGTTGGTAAGCCAACTGTGAAGGGATTTGTTCCTAACATCGGTTCAATCCCAAATGTAGGGGCAATACTAGGGCGAGCGTTCGTCCCTGTAAAACCAATCATTCCCGCCTGAGTTGCCATTGTTGCGTAGTACCCAGCAATCCCGTAGTGGGTTGAGTTTCTCACAACTACCATCCCCATACCATAGGTTTTTGCTTTGTTAATAGCCATTGTCATCGCTTTATGACTTGCGACCATTCCCATACCATGGTTAGCATCTAATACAGCCGTTGTAGGGCCTTCTTTTATCGTATCGATGTCTGTTTTTGGGCGTTGAATTTTTGCTTCTAAGCGATCAATATAAATTGGCTTAAAACGATTCACACCGTGTGACTCGATCCCGCGTTTATCACTTTCAATTAAGACATCTGCGCAGATGACTGCGTCTGATTTTGGTACCCCCATTTTAACGAATGCTTCAACCATAAAGTTCGCCACATCATCAAAGGGGACCCATGTTCTGTTTTCCATTATTATCCACCTTTCTCTTCACTTAATAGTATAGCATTTTTTACCCTTTTTTGATAGTTTTCGTCAACAAAAAAAGATGCTTAATAAGCATCTTAGTCAATATATCCTAACTCTTTAATCATGTGATATATACCATGTTTATGTGGTGCTTTTGCGACTTTTTTAGCTTTTTTGATGGTTGCTTCTGTGCCACTTTCCATCGCAATACCCAGTCCGGCATGATAGACCATATCTTGATCATTATCTGAATCGCCAAAGACAATAGTATGCGCTTGATCAATATGAAAATGGTTTGCGACAGCCTCTAATGTCGATGCTTTATTCACCCCAGGAATCACCATATCATAGCCATAGTCTCCTAAAGAGTGGATTTGATATTCCGTTTCTAAAAAGCGGAAGTTTTCAATCACCTCTGAAGGTTCATAGACAGAAAACTGATAGACTGGCAATTCGTATAAACGATCATGTTGTTCTGGGGTGAACACATGATAGGCGTTAATAACATTTTGTACGCCTTCAGACTGCGGGTCTTTGGCGTATAAGTGATGGTTTGTGGTAATCCCATAACTATACCCTAAGTCATCGAATAAATCACATAACCGTTTCTTTTGATCAAATGAAAATTGTTGGTCATAAAAGCGTTTACCATCAATTTCACAATAGCCACCATTGACTAATATGACAAAGTCAAATAGTGAGGTATCACGTAACGCTTTACTGAGTTGGCGTTTATTGCGACCTGTCGCAATACCAACAATATGTCCTTGTTCTTTTAATATTTTAATCGCATCGAGTGCGCTTTTAGGCACTTCACCTGTGACGTGATCATAGAGTGTCCCATCAACATCAAATGCAAATAATTTTTTCATCAAGTCACCTCAATCCAGAGATAGTATACCACATCTAGATAAAACAACAAGCACAAAACCTTGCAAAAAAACAGGTAGACAAGCTACCTGTTACATGAACAACTCATTACAATTGTTTACGAATCTCTCTAATTACTTTATTCGGGTCTTTAAAATATTGACTTGAAAAGACACGATAAACTTGCCATCCTCTGGCTTCTAAGTAATTGGTTTGATGATAGAGATCTTTTCTTGCATTCGTACTAGTGACATCACATAAGATTGCGAGTTTATAGGTTTGATTGTCGTTATCATATACCGCTAAATCAATCTTAAAGTGGCCAATCCCTATGGATGTGTGAACCGTTTCTGTACGCGATAACCGTTTTTCTATATCATCTACTAATACACTTTCTGCGAGGTCTTTAGCGCTATCTTTTTGATAGAGCTGATTCAGTAACTGTTCCGCTTGGTCATGGTTGTTACGGCTAATCATATTACAGTAACGCATATAATCTTTTAACAGTTTTGGTCCGGTACTGTTTAAATCGTCAACTTTAAGTTCTTCTGGGGTTAAGCTGGAAACAAAATAGATTTTTTGTTTGGCTCGGGTAATCGCAACGTTTAATCTGTTTTCTCCACCTGATTGGTTTAACCAACCAAAGCGGCGATAGATTTTGCCCTCTGTGTCTTTCCCATACCCCATACTAAAGATGATGATATCGCGTTCATCCCCCTGAACATTTTCAATGTTTTTAATGAATAAACTTTGATCTTCCCCATCTTCTTCACGGTAGAGTTCTTCTTCGAAGAGTTTACGGTATTTCCCCCGTTTAAAGAGTTCTTCATCAATATAGTTTTCGATTAAATCACGTTGGGTACTGTTAAAGGTAATGACGCCAATGCTTTCATTGTGTTTTCTTTCCCGAAAGATTTTTCGGATTAAGGCGATCACTTTTTTGGCTTCTTTGTCATTTTGGCGGTCTTCATAAATTGCGTCTTTAACATATACATATTCAATTGGGGGTTTCTCACTGATTTCGTTGTTCGGTGACACAAATAGATTGGCTTGATAAAAGGCATGATTTGAAAAGGCAATCAGTTCTTCATAGCGAGATCGATAATGATAATTTAAGATAATCTCTTGATATTTATAACGGGCTAAATCAAGTAAGCTTTTCGCATCAAGGGAAAGATCTGTCAAACTATCTTCTTCATAAAACTCATCTAAATCGTCTAAACGACCCATCCCTAATGACGATGGGCGTAACTGTTTGGTGTCCCCAGCAATAACGACTTTTTTAGCCCGGTAAATACTTGGGATACCTTTTTCAACATAGAGTTGTGATGCTTCATCAAAAATAACGGTATCAAACATGCCATAGACGAGTGGTAAAATCGCACTCACGGTTTCTGGGGTCATTAGCCAGATTTTGATATGGTTTAAGATTTCTAATTGAAAGTGCGAGATAAAAGCTGGCACACTCATTTTTTGTTTGCTTTCAAGCAGGCGTTTAATGTCCATAATCCGTTTTGAATGACTTAAGTGTAGAGCGTCTTCATAAAGTTTAACTGCGACACTTTCATAATCCATTTGTTGTTTATCTTGATGAGATCGTTTTAACTCTTGTTGGGCGTCATGGACATGTTCAATCATGTCAATCACGCCACTATGTTGTGCTTCAAAGGCTTCTAAGAAACCTGTATAAAAAGCATCAAAGATGTATTTACGGTGACTGGCAATATCCTCAAATTGTGTAAATGTCTCATGTGTATGCAAGAGTCTGACAAAGCGTTTCATTTCTTGATCTAACGCCTCATAATGCTTCTGTAATAAATGCCATTTACCAATGTGTGTGATAAAAAATTCTTGTAACGTATCATCTTTGAATAACTGTTTAAGATAGCGTCTGCGTTTCCACCAACTTGGAATAAAGACGTTTAGTTTATCACGATGTTCACGAATAAACCGCCGTTTAACACGGCCTTTAAATACCCAAGCGTCTTGATATTTTCTTCTTGCTTTGTCAAACGCTTGATGAAATTGTTTGAAGTCTACTTGTTCAGATCGGGTAAGTTTTAAGTTAAAGCCTTTTAAATTTCCGTAGGTTTGAATGATTGTATCATATGCGATATGTTCTCTTAACCGTTTATTGCGTTTAAAGGACCGTTCGAGTTTTTTAAACAATGCCACGGTCGGATGTTTAAATGCTTTTTGCAAGATGTTATACACGGTTTTTGGGGTTAAATCAATGTTCATTTTGCGATCAATAATGTAACGGTGATATAGCTTATGAACGGGGACATTATCAAGTTTGGTATTATACACTAATTGTAAGGCCTGATCTAGTTTTGATAATGTCTCTTTGATATCGTCTTCTAAGGTATCGATATCGTTACTAATCGTTCGAATAGGGGGAGAAGGATCGATAAACTGACTGAGTTGATGATAAAAGGTTTGTTTATCTTCAGCGTCTTCTAAAAACATTGTATAATCACTCAGTGATTTTAAGCGTGAGTAAATAACATCTAGTGCCACTTTCTTTTCACTCACGACTAAAACATTTTCCCCTTTTAACAATCGCGCCGCAACAAGGTTTGTGATTGTTTGACTTTTCCCGGTACCTGGTGGTCCCCAGATGACAAGTTTGTTTGTATGGTTTAACGCTTGAATGACTTGTTCTTGTGAATAGTTTACCTCACTTAAAAACGCTAACTCTGATTCATCTACTGTGATATTTTGATGATCATAAGGGATACGTTTTTCTATATCATATAAGTGTTCTTCTTCAATTAACCCCTCTAATAAGTCATTGTATGTTTTTTGATCTAAAATGTAATCCATATCTTTTTGAATCATCGATGAGTGGCGTTTAAACCGTCCTAAGACAAGCATTTCTTTTAGATGAAATACCCCTTTACGTTGATGTCTAAAATCATCTTTTCTAACCGAGTCAAACGGCTCAAATGTATGGTCTATTTTAGGCCGTTTAATGGTGAGGCCAGAGGCTTCAAAAAAAGGTATGATGGTGTCTATGATATGTTTTTTATCCAGTTTTTTAATATGCGGGGTGTCGATTACATCCGATTGTAAGAATTTTTGTGTGGCTAAGATTAAATCCCGATTTAACACAATGTCTTTGGTCTCATCTTTCCGTAATTTAAAAGTCTTTTTATGTCGGGTAATTTTAACTGGTAAATAAGCAAGCGGGGCGCGAATCGCAAAGTTGTCTTGTTTAAAAATGCCTTCTATATAAGGATAGGCAAGATAGAGTTCATAAGAACCCAACTCTTTTTCTTGTTTGTTGACTTCACGGTAAAGGGTTGTCACGTGGCGATAAAGCGATGCATCATTTACTGGTAATTCAATCATCTTTTTTCGATTATTTACTAAAAAGTCTGTAAGTTCATCTGGGTCAACGAGCGTCGTCATATCTAAACTATGACGTTTGGTCGTTCTTCCCATATAGAGATTTTTATTGCGCCGATTCAGATTGGTTAAGCGATCTTTATAATGATCGAGCACCTGATAAGCATTTTTTGTTAAAGCACGCTCTTTCACAGAGGCGTGATGAAAGGTTTTTAATACACGTAAAAAATCTGTGGCGTAGGTTTCCACAAATGTTTGATTAATCCCCGGTATCGCAAGAAAATCCGATGCTTTTAAAGGCTTTTTTTCAGCGATCTCTCTTAAGGCTTCATCTTTACAAATATCAGATGGTGTGTTTAAGTGATACCGGTAATGTAACGTGTCTCTTAATTGATCGAGTTCATATAATAATTTGTCTTGTTTTAGTGCCATGTGTCTCCCCCTGTAACGCATTACTCTAAGTATACTATACCATAATTTGAATGGTTTGAATATTTTGTGAAAGAAAAAGATGTCTTTTGCCAGTTGGCAAAGACATCTATATATTATGTTTCAGGATTTAAATCTTTGTCATCCTCACTTGCAAATTCTTCAAGTGATGCCATCATTTTGACAAATTCATCGAGTGGTCCAGGGTGTGAGATATAATACCCTTGAATCAGATCGATCGGTAAATCATGAATCATTAAGTATTCTTCTGTGGTCTCAACCCCTTCAGCCACAATCACAATATCTAAACTATCTAATAAAGCGACTAAGCCTTTATAAATGGCAATATCATCATGATCAAATGGTTGACGTGGTAAGACACTGTGATCTATTTTAACCGTGTCTACCCCAAGCACAGGCAATAATGATAAGGACGCATGCCCCGCACTAAAATCATCCATTTCTATTTGAATGCCTAAGGCTTTAATATCTCTTAAAATATCTTTCAGTTCTGTATAACGCATCGCCACACGTTCTGTGATTTCAATACTGATATGACGGGGGTCGATATTATGTTGGTCAAGAATGGTCTCCAGTTGTGACGCGTTAATATTCTTTAGCGTAATCGGTGAAAAGTTTGTCGATATTTTAAATTGGTCAGTCAGTGTCTCTTGTTGTTTAAGACGCTCTAATAAGTCACAGGTATCTTTAAATGAAATCAAATCAATATCTACAATCAAACCAGTCGCTTCTGCGAGATAAATATAATGAGCAGGACTCACTGTTCGATCATTTTCAACCCAACGACTCAAGGCTTCTGCGCCAACAATCGTCTTTTCTTTTAAACTGAGTTTGGGTTGAAAATAGGTTTTGATTTGTTTTTTTTGAATGGCTGTATGTAAATGGGCTTTATAATAGTTTTCCGTATTGATTTTGGTGATAAACGCTTCATCTAACATTACCACTGGATGATGATAATTCATATTGTCTGCGAGCGCAACATCAATAAAGCCTAGTAAGTTACGAATATTAGATACACTTTTAGCCATGTCTTTTACAATCACTACTTTCGGATGTAACGGATAGGTTTGATTCTCATCATGGCCTTGCATCGGTGACTCAAATACATCTAATATCGCCTGTTCTGAAACATCACTGTTATTGACAATTAAATAGGTATGATCTCTTATTTCATAAATATGATCACTCTTAGCAAGTGCTAACAACCGCTGTTTAATGTTATGATCAATAACGTTCACAAACGACATACCGCATGCTTCGATAATCTCGTCATAATTTTGAACTTGTATTGCATAAACGGTTTTGTGTTCTAACGACACTTTTGTCATATCGCGAAATAGTTCATACTTTGTGGGGAATTGTGTATATGGATTTCTCAGCATCACCGTATGCATGGTTAAGGCTTTAATAAGTAATAAATCATAAATTAAATAAGCCATGATGCCTAGGTTAACAATAATCATGATTTCTCTCATCAATGTGAGTTGTGATAACCTTAGTGCAATGACCATAGCAATAATTACTACAAAGATACTTGTTAATACAATATTAAGTCGTAGTTGTGTCATTCTTCGTCTCCTTTTTCATAAAGTGTTTCATAACAATAAGCCCGAATATAGCTAAGCCAACCCCTAATGTATCAAGTGCTATATCGGTTAATTGAAAAGCGCGTCCTGGAATAAACGATTGATGGATTTCATCAATAATAGCGTAAGATATCCCAATCACACTCGTGTAGGTATATTGTTCACTATCATGATGGTGATTTAAGGCGTGTAGTAATAATCCGCCTAGGATCATAAAAACACCAATATGAGCGAGTTCTCTGATGTGTTCAATGATCCATTGTTCAATAAATTGATCTTCCCGGATATTAATCACTAACGTCTTTACGATATCAGATAAAAAATCGGAACTCTCTAAAGACATAGATGCATCTTGGTGGGAGAATAAAAAGATGACAAACATCCACAAAACAACCATTGCCCATCGATTATGTCTCATAACACCACCTCCATTCTATTATACAGTAAACACATGATTTTGTATAATACAAGCATAAACAAACACAAAAAGTATCGTATTTAGCTAAAACGTATGTCTTATTTATTATATAATAGAATTGGAAAGATAAAAAAGGAGGACATGATGAGTATATTAAATGAAACATACACGTTACATAATGGGGTACAGATTCCCAAAGTTGGATTTGGTACATGGCAAATCAAAGAAGGTGACGATGCCTATAACGCTGTTTTAGATGCTTTAGATGTAGGATACCGTCACATTGATACCGCCGAAGGCTATGGTAATGAAAAAAGTGTGGGACGCGCCATCAAAGATTCTGGTATCCCACGTGATGAGATTTTTGTCACATCTAAATTAGAGTCCCATATTAAAGATTATGAGGGCGCTAAAAAAGCGTTTGAAAAAACACTGGATAACTTAGGCCTTGATTATATTGATTTATTCATTATCCATGCCCCTTGGCCATGGAGTGAGATGGGTAAAGATTGTAGCGCAGGCAATGTACAAGCGTATAAGGCGCTTGAAGAGGCCTATAAAGCAAAGAAAGCCAAAGCGATAGGTGTCTCAAACTTTGAACCAGAACACCTACAAAATATTATCGACAATAATGATATTGTCCCCCATGTGAATCAAATTGGGTATTTCATTGGATTAGACCAATCAAAAACGATTGATTTCTGTGATCAACACGAAATCTTTATTGAAGCATACTCACCACTTGGTATTGGGTACTTACTCGATAATGATGACATCAAAAAAATCGCAAAGAAATATGACAAAACCGTCGCACAAATTTGTATTCGGTACTTACTACAAAAAGGCGTCGCACCCTTACCAAAAAGTACCCATAAACATCGAATGGTAGAAAACAGCCAACTAGACTTTGAGATCACGTCTGAAGACATGGATTTCTTAGATACGATTCAAGGCGATCCAAGACGATGGGATGACATTGATTAATGTCATTCAAAAAGGGCAACTATGTTGCCCTTTTTATTATGCTTCATTAAAGCATCCCATCCGGATAATTTGACGTTAATGTCCTTTTGTAAATACAAAAGATAACGTTGGGTCATTTCTTATAGAGTGTCTTTTTTATCATCATTTACAGTATTTCACATTGATATGTTTTTTTATTGTCTATTCATAGAAATGTTTGGTAAAATAAGTATTAGGAGAGGATAATTATGAAATCATTTTTAACAGAATTTAAAGCGTTTATAACCAAAGGCAATGTGTTAGATTTAGCGGTTGCGGTCGTGATTGGGACTGCGTTTACAGGGATTGTCAATAGTTTAGTGAAAGATGTCATCATGCCTGTCATTAGTTTGGCGACTGGCCAAGAAGGTTTTCACAACTACAAGTATGTTATTACTGAAGCGAACCCTGATTTAGGGATTGCGGAAAATGCGATTTATTATGGGACGTTTATTCAAAACATTCTTGACTTTTTCATTATCGCGTTTGTCGTCTTTTTAGTGGTGACGTTTATTAATCATACACGGACATTATATAATCGTTTAGAAGACAACTTATCTGACAATAAAGGTAAAGTTGAAAATACCTTAGTTGACATTAAAAATCTATTACGGGAGAATTTAAAAGACCAGGGTTAATCGTTTTGTATAAAGGGGGATCATCATGATACGGCTAAAACATACCTTTAGACTCTTACATGAACAAGTGAACACACTCATATTGTTTGAAACCCTCTATCGCCTGATTGGTCTCGCGATCATTTTTCCGATGGCTAGACAGTTATTTTATTTTTCTATTACCCTATATGGCAACGCCTATATTACGAACGCAGACTTAATGGATTATTTACTCAGTCCAGGGACATTACTCTTGAGTTTACTTCTTGGCATCATGATTGGGTTATACTTACTTTATGAAGTGATTGTCTTAAGTTTTATCTTCCATGAAAGTGAATATGGCAAACACCATAAACTCTATTCCTATTTATTAGCAGGACTGAAAAAGTTGCGTCAAGTCTTAAAACAGTATCACATTAAGATTCTTTTATCGGTGTCTTTATTTGTTTTTACGATAGAACTTGTTCATATATCAGGGATTGCTTCAACGGTGACATTACCAAACTTAATTCAAGAACGCCTCGGAGATATGCCCTATTTTGATCTACTCTTTGTGATTTTTGTAATATGTGTTGTTGTCATGTTTTTCCATACGTTATTTTATGAATTGCTTGTTGTAACAGACAACACGCACACACACTCCCCATTTTTGGGGAGTATCAAACTGTTTTATAAAACCCCTTTAACAACCATCAGAGATTTTATCATGATCAATGCGCTCATGAATGGCTTTTTATATATACTCTATATGATTGTGGTCGGGATTGTCGCTTTGATTGTTTCTTTCATCTATTCAGAATTGGCCATCTTTGGGATCATGCTTAGTGGACTTTATACCATTTATGTAGTGATTGGGTTCATCGCAACACTTCTATTGATGCCAATAAATTATGCGTTCATTCATGCGGTATATTTTGAATTAAAAGAAACGAAAGACATCAGTTTAGCAAAATCTTTATTACCCTATGAATTCGCGAGTCCTTGGCATTTAAGTCGTAATGTAAAACGCCTTTTCATTGGCGCGTTGGCGCTTTTACTCGCCTTTAATATATATTTAGTGAGAGATTCGGTCATAAACTACAATGTCCCCGTCCAATTATTTAATCGTCCGCGGATAATTGCCCATAGAGGCAGTTCTTTAGATGCACCGGAAAATACTATTGCCGCTATTGAACAAGCGATTGACGACGGCGCAGACGCCATTGAGATTGATGTGAGGTTCACCAAAGACAATGTGCCTATCTTAATGCATGATGCCACTTTAGGACGAACCACCGATGATCCCTCTAACCGTTTTGTAGAATACTTACGGTATGATGAGATTGATCATTTAGATGCGGGCAGTTGGTTTTCTGATGAATTCGCTGGTGAACCAATTCCAACACTCGCCCAAGTCTTAACCTTAACCAGAGGCCGGATTAATGTGTATATTGAATTAAAGGCGAGCGTTGAGAACACCCCTGAGATTTTGACAGATATTATTCGTGACACACGGACAGAGCATCAAGTTAAAATCTTATCCTTTAATGGCTTACTCTTAGAAGAGATTAAGACCGTAAATAATGATATCGATACGGTCCAATTAATCAGTACTTTTTTAGGCAATATCGATGTCCTTGCGAATAATGAGATGATTGATTACTACGGGCTTAGCTATCGTTTGATAGAAGGTAATGTTTCTGTCATAAAAACACTCAAGCAACATGGTAAGGGCATTTTTGTATATACCGTTAATGATGAAACAAAACTTGAAAAGATGAACACCTTAGGTGTCGATGGGATTATTACAGACAGACCGCGTTACGTTAGAGAATTGGTCTACAAAGACTTAACCAATGATACTTTAGATCAGATTCTAAAGATACTCTTTAAACGGAATGAATAAGACAATGACAGATTAGATTCGACAATCTAATCTGTCATTTTTATACGTTTCTATTCTATTTTATTTTTGCTTCTCATTAGTCAACAATACAGTCATCACATTGACTAAATACTTGATCGAAGAAGCGACTGATTTCTCCATCATAAGTGGCTTCTAAGATGACACTACCGTATTCACTGAAATCATAAGTCATGTCTCCCATAACAACGATGTCGCCATTCACCGTAAAATTCTCTGACAGAGTTTCGACGCTCTGCCACACACTTTGAAAATCACTATAACTGACCTCATCAAAGGTCACGCCTGATAAAGGCGTTTCATAAGTAGCACGACTGATTTCTCCATTCATATCTTTGGTAAAATATTGACTATAATAAGGTGATCTGATGGCAACAGATATCCCGATTGGGTTTGAGAATGTGAGATTCGCATCATTTTTATAAAGATCTCCATAAGAGACATAGTCCCACCCATCAAGGTATAATAAATTATAGGCAATGTTATTGTTATTGCCGGCTAAATATTCATTCGTTACTCTATCATAAATACGACGTCTTGAGACAACAAACACACCATCTTTATAGGTTAATAAAATATCATTATCAAACCGATTATCAGTAAAATCTAAATAAAAATATTCATCACTTTGATCAACACGGATATACCGTTTATTATTATCGGTACGTTGACTATAATGATACGTTGTATAAGAGCCATTTTCTTCAATTGATGTATAATTAATACTGGCTGTATCTCGCAAATAATTATACGTTGTAAATATACTTCCTTCTTCACCCCGGTGATAATCAATAACACTCAGACGGTTACTTAAAATGACATCATCAAGTGCATTATCAAACTGATATGATTGAAAAGAAGTGAGTGTGTTATCATCATAGGTCATCAGATACACTTCACGTTTAGACAGTTCATCTTCATCATATAGCTGATAATCAACATATAAGGTATTTTCATTGATAAAGACAGTGATGTCACCATTAAATGGTGTCATTTCTTTTGTCTCACCGTATTGTTCACAACACGTAATTTGTTCATATTCCTGTATGACACGACCACTATGGCCGAGTACGATGTTATCTGTATTAATTAATGAAAGAACTGAAAAAATATCATTATATAAGCTGCTTTCAATACTATAGGTTTTATCAAATGTTGCTTCTTGATAGACATCTTCAGGATATAACCGATTTTGATAAGTCTCAACAAATTCTTCACTAAGTGTTCTAAATTGGGTTGTGTCGTAATAGCTCATAATTACGTTTAGATCATTTATAACTTCATCTAAATCAGTTAACGTTTTTGTATAGTCAGGGGTAAAATCAAAAAAGGTCTCATAATCTGTATAACACATGCCATCTTGATATGTATCTGGGCACACGCCACTTAAATCAACATCAAACTCAGCATCTAAGTCCTTATACGTAAGGGTTAATGCTAACCCGGTGTCTTTAACTCTTTGATCAATAATCTCATGATCCTCATTGAGTGATAACGTGACTTCAGTAAACTGACTGCCCATATTGACATCTTCTGCATGATAGGTTTTAGTCTCTTCATCATAGGTAAATGCGTCAAATGGATAGTGTAAGTAACCGTAATAGGTATGTCTACTATCAGATTTTTCCCAAGTAGAAGAGGGGTCATCATACACATAGGTATCAAACGGTGTATTGATTTTTGTTATATGGTCTTCTTCTAATGTCCCCCATATACAAAAATCATCACATTGAATAAGATAGTCCTCGGTTTTATCATTGATGGATATTTCCACCAAGACAGTATTCATTGACTGTAGTTCATCTAAGATGTCCTCAGACGATATAGGGAACAACCTAGCACACCCACAAGGATTAATCCCATTAACATCGTTATCATGAGCACAAATATTTTTTTCATATATATCCTCCCAAAATTTAATATATACGTGGTGCACTCACCACAATAAAAAGAAGCGATTCCGCTACAGGAATCGCTTATATATATTCTATGTATTAAGCTTATCTCCATAACTTCTTATGATGTATTATATCATGAAAATCATGTTTTTCACAGAAAGGTTTTTATGAGAGGTTTCTTAATAATTTTACCCTCCAAAAGAGGGAAAAACAAACTGTGTATTACCATTCAAGACCCGCAAAGGATATAATTGTATCATCTTCTAATAATGCTTTTAAGGTGGTCTTTTCTTTTATATGAAAACCATCTTTAGTCTCAATGAGATATTGTGTTTGAACCGGTTTTTGATTAATTGTATATCCTAAATCCGTTGCGCTCACATTAAATGGTATATGATTCTGTAGCTGCAGTAAATCATAGACAACAGCACTCCCTGTTGGGTACCGTCCTGCGCCAAGGCCTATAAAAGTTTGGAACTTATGATGTTTGCCTTTAATGGTAATGGCATTCTCTTCATAGTTAATCATCCCTAATGGATCAGTTAGTTCCATAATGACTGGTTCAAGTGATATTGTGATATCCCCATCTTTCAATGATGAAAAGGCAGTATACTTTATGGTTTTTCCTTGTTCTTTGACATAATCAATCATCTTTTTAGAGATCATTGATAAAGGCACTAAGTTAATATCTTTTTCATCGATTAACTGACCATATGACATCATTGATAAGATATTGATTTTACGCATTAAATCAAGCCCATCCATGTCATCTGTAGAGCCTGTTTCAATATAGCCTAGTGATAACGCTTCTGCGTAGGCATCTTCATAAGTATAATCTTCTAAAAAGATTTTTGAAAGAATAAAGTTTGTTGATCCATTAATAATACCAGAGATTTCTGTGACAGGATTGACATTACGTAATTGACTTAATGGGTTTAAAATAATAATCCCACCACCAACACTGGCTTCATATCGCAAGGATACTTGTTGGCGTTTAGCAATTTGATGTAACTCATCAAAGTAATCACTGATGACAGCTTTGTTAGCTGTGACGACATGTTTGCCTTTTTGTAAAGATTGTTTAATAAAGTCATAGGCTGACGTTTTACCCCCAATTAACTCTATCACGACATCAACATCTCTATCATTTACAATTTCATCGATGTTTTTAGCTCGTTTTGTATCAAGATCTTTTATCAAGTCTTCATTTCTATCTAACACATAGGATATGTTAATATCTGGATGTAACTCCGTTAAGATATCATAGACACCTTTACCAACAACACCTAAACCTAATAATGCAACATTCATAGTATTCCTCCTCAGAGAATATGTTAGTAACATTATACAATTATTTGGTAAAAAAAACTAGTAAAGAGTGTATCATAATCAAGAAATTTAAACCTCTTTAACAATTAACCTATTCTCCAACAATAGCTTATGCAATAAATTATTACCATGATCAGGATTGGCCATAGTCTTACCATATTCTTTTAAAAGTTTTATTGTTCTCTCTATTAACTTTGTTTTTATTTTTTTCTTTTTATCATAATTAGAATAAGCAAAAACCAACTTGATCTTACTCGTATAAATATCATATGTGTCAAAAATACTCTGGAAATATGAATAATCTTGCTCGTTTAAGGAGTGCCCATAAACAACAATGGTCTTAATTTTTGAGGGTAATCTGAACTTGCTTTCTCTTTCAAAATTATTAAACTTTCTAGCAGTTTTAGTAAAGAGGTATTTGGACTCACTTGGTTTAATGTATTGGCCTGTTTTTGAAATATCTTTTTCATCTATTCCAAAGATAACTTTATCGTCTATGGTCCCATGCACATTTGTAATGTTAGACAGTTTAGATTTACCAAGATTTCTTAAATTTATCAAAAAAGTGGGTTTTGTATAGTTAAAATTAATTATTGTATTTGCTGTTCTGGAATCTTGATAATTGCTAATTAGTCTTGTGAAAAGACCATCCGCTTTTATAGGATACATCTCATTAGATTCAACTTCTTTTCTAACGTAAGTAGCGAAATCAGCTTCTAGTAAGTTTAGTTGCTTTAAAAGCCATTGATTAAATGCTAGAGGTGTAAACGACATTTCCTTACTTTCAAACAAATATCCTAATAAACTTATTAAATAATTAAGTTTGTTCGATTCTTTATAATTTCTAATACTATTAATAGTCACTAAATTCTCACTTAGATATTTAGAGATAATCTCTTCAATATAACTCCATCCATCATTTCTTTTCAAAATATTTTCGTACATAAAAACTAGATCCCAGAATGTTATTACACTAAATATACTCTTATCATACTCATCAAAGTATTTTCTCAAATTAAATAATTCATTATTTTCCAGTATTTTATTTAATTTTTTAAATGCCATATCTTTATATCTATTTTCAAAAAAATCTTTATATGTAGTTTTCAACCCACATTGTAAATCAAAGCCGTTCCCTAAAACCACTATCATTTTAGTTCTTCCTTAAATTTCAAGAACAATCCAACACAAAGTAAAGAGAATGTTATTATTAACCAGATTAGATATATCTCAAATTTGAACGTTAATAAGTTTAAGGTTATAACAATAACTAATGTAGTAACTTCGATTAATGATGGAAGTCTAAGGCGAGGTTAAAACTACTAAAAAGATTAAAAGTTGCTTTAATTCTTATTATAACAATTTTTTCTATTTCTATAACAATGAATTTCCCTAGAATAATTAATGCCAAACTGATAATCATATTTGAATCAAAAATTATCTTAGTTGGAGAAAAATATTTATACGTTTTCATCAGAAAACAAAATACGGTAGTTAAAATTACTATATTAGTTAGATAATACTTTCCCAGAAAACTTTTATTTTTTTTGACTCTCTCCCAATCATGTTTTAGTAATTTCTCAAGGTTATCAATTATATCACTAATCTTCCCTTGACCTATAGAACGAAATGTATATAAATCACTATATGTAATTGCCTTTATACTATTTATTAACTCTTTATCTCTTATCGGATTTAACTTTGATGTTAATCCGTATTTTTTCTCCTCCAACAATACTCTTATATTTTTGCTTAATGAACAGCAATAATCAAAATTCGATATATCAGGTATTGTTTCACTTAATCTTGCTATATCAGAAATCCATTCTCGCACATATTTTCTCCACCCAGTTCTTTCTCCAGTAATATATTTGCTATTATTATTACTTGTTGCTACAACTACAGTAAAAACACCTGCAATAAAGGCTACAATAATATCAATTGAACTTTCCATTTATAACACCCTCTCATCATCATTCCCAATTATGACATATTTATCAAGTTAATAAAAGGCCATATACGACCCATTTGTCAGCGTCAACCGATGAATGAATTAAAATGAGTCACGTTAGCTTGGTAAAAAACTGTATGAATAAAGCAAGTTAAAAAGATTTAACATTATCTCCATCGATGATTCACCATATGTGTTTATGGTAATTTAAAATTAGGCACTATAGCAACTGAAAAGGTAGTGTCAAGAATTTTGTGTAAATAGAATCAACTCAATATGTAAGTCAAGAGATCTACTTATTATTAGCTATGATGCATCTCATTAAAGAGTTGTTCAATTTCGTATTGAGCTTTATTGAATCCTTTATGGATTCGGTTCTTAAATCGTTCATTGTAATCCATCGCATAGGTCACTAAGAAGCGTTCAAGTGAGTTGACATTTGGGAATTGCTCTTTACGCTTAGTAAATCGCTTAAGTTGTTTATTAAATGCTTCAATGAGATTTGCTGTATAAAGACTTGGTCTGATTACTTCTGGAAAGTGATTAAACGAGAAAAGACTCTCCTTTGATCGTATATGTCTACCCATTGTAGGATAAGTTTTCTTCCTATTACTGGAAAACTCCTCAAGTGCTTGTTTCACGTCTGCCTTAATCTTTGAACGATACACGCGTTTTAAGTCATCTAAGACAACCATTCGATCTTTTGTACGTACTTTATGGCTCATATTACGTGCGATATGTACCCAACACGATTGATACGCAGCTTTTGGATAAACTATTTCAATTGTTGTCTTAATTTTTTTAAGCCCATCTGTGACGCCACGTGACTTAAGATCTTCAAGTAATGTTTTTCCAGTTATACGCAGATTCAGTCAGGTGAATATTGTAGGCTAAGAGTTCTTTATAGCCTTCTATTGTAATACCTACTACGAGATAGATCGGATCACGCTCTACGGTATCCCTACGAATGGGTAAATCGGTCGCATCTAGGTAAACGACTGTGTAACGCTTATTTAGCGGTCTTTCATGATAGGCTTTCACATGGAATTCCATTACTTGTATTAAGTTTGATACAGTTTTTCTTGAATAGTGATGACCGTACATTTTAATTAAATCGCCGATATCACTTGTGGTCATGCCTTTACGGTATAAATGAATGACTGTAGATTCTAAGGTGTCGTCATGGCGTTGATATGGCTCTAACGTTTGGTTCTTGAACTCACTGTTACGATCACAAGGAATGTTAAGTGTCAACTCCCCAAGCTCACTCTTAATGGTATGTTCATAGGTTCGATTACGACTATTGCCTGTGTTAAATCCAGTGCGATCATACTTACCATCCTATAAAAAGCCACTTAATTCTGTTCTTAGAAGTTCATTAATAGCATTTTCAAGGTGAATGTTTATGGTAATTTAAAATTAGGCACTATAGCAATTGAAAAGTCATCACCTACATAATACAATATCCATATCAAATAAAAAGAGATATGGAAGAAAGAGAAGGTGATTACTTTGATTGAAAAGCACAATATAATAAGAATGTATTTAGAAGGAAACAACAAAAGTGAGATTGCAAGACAAATTCGTATAATTGGACACACGGTAAAGAAATACATTAGAGATTATGAATAGCAACTTCACAAGTTAGAAACAAGCAATGATATTGAGAAAATAGAATTTATTATCATCAGAGCACATGAAGCACCATAATATAGTTCCACTTATATATACAACTTAACCATAAGGCGATTCATTTGACATGAATCGCCTTAAACGTTTCCTTTTTTTATCACTTGAAATGCCTCAATTATAGAGTAAAACGAAATATATTTTATAAACTTCTAATTAATAATACACCCAATACCCGTTCTGAAGATTCTTATTTTCAGTGGTACCATCGGCATAATAATATATACCATTTGTTGTATTATCCCAATCTATCCAATCTGCCTCAAAGTAATCCCCATTCGGCCAATAATACGTACCAAATCCATTTGGTTCGTCGAACGAAAACTCTCCAATATAATAGTCTTCATCACTAAAGTAATAGGCACCATCTCCATGCATGTAGTAATCATACATCTCACCATAATACATATCCCTATTACTAAATGTAATAACTTCATACCAATAATAACCATAGGTGTAAGTCGTTGGGTTATATGTTAATTCAACAACACTACCATTTCGATGTACGGTAAAAGTAATATTATCGGTAGGTAAATTTTGGTAATAAATCTGGTGTTTAACTTCATACCAGAAGTTTACTAATGTATCATTAATCGCTAAAATAATATCACCATCTTGCATACCGGCAAGGCCAAAGATACCATCAGGATCTGGTGTATCGACATAAACACCATTAATAACCGTGTCGGGAATCGTGATTTCAGGGTAAAGTGATGGATTATTTCTGACATAGTTGACACTAATCATGGTTTCATACCAATTCCCTGCATGTTTATAAAATTCACCCGTTTCAATTACGCTAATGACATTACTTACGGCATTAGATGGTATTGAATATCCCATCGTATCCACATAGTCACCAACATATTTTCGGCTGTTAATGCCTATCACATTACCCTCTAAGTCAAATAGTGGTCCACCACTATTTCCTGGATTAATCGCCGCATCGTGTTGAATGAATAATTCTCCATAATAGGTATCGTCTAAATAAGATGGAAGTAACCGATTGGTTCCTGAAATAATTCCAAATGTCACTGAATTGTAATTTGCCAATCCTAACGGTGATCCCATCGCAAACACAAAATCACCAGGCATAAGTAAGTTGCTATCTCCTAAGGATGATGTTGTATAGGTATTTGTTGTCGTAAAGGTTAGTACTGCTAAATCGCTGTAATAATCATAGCCTACTAATGTTGCTGATTTTTCTGAATTATCATGAAGGTATACTTTAAAATTATCACCTGATTCAACAACATGATAGTTGGTTATGACATAATATGTATCTTCTATTTGCTTATAAATTACACCACTACCTAGCGCAACATATTCATCACTTTGATAGGTTTTTACACCCACAACCGAACTTGTTACTGTATCTATAGTGGTAGATAATTGTTCTTGCAAATCACTACTTTCTAAGTCTGATTCTAACTGCGTAACCCGATCTTCTAAGGCTGTGATACTTGACTCAATCCCAGATACATCAATAACATTATTTAAGTCAATTAAATCAGTCCATGTGTTATCACCAATGTATTGCCACTGAATGGTATTATCAGTTACTTGAAAGGTAACGTCTTTAGCATCTTCACCTGTCAATGTATCTAAGGCAATAAGATTTGTCCAGGTGTCATCACCAACATATTGCCATTGAATCGCTCCCTCGTCAACACGAAAAGACACTTCGCGACCATCTTTACCTGTCAGTGTTTTGAGGTCGACTAAATTCATCCAGGTATCATCACCTGTATGTTTCCACTGAATAAATCCTTCTGTTACTTGTAATTCTACATTCTTACCATCATTACCAGTTAATGTTTCTAAGGTTATGAGATTTGTCCAGGTGTCATCACCAACATATTGCCATTGAATCGCTCCCTCATCAACACGAAAAGACACTTCGCGACCATCTTTACCTGTCAATGTCGTGAGGTCGACTAAATTCATCCAAACGTCATCGCCAGTATGTTTCCACTGAATAAATCCTTCTGTTACTTGTAATTCTACATTCTTACCATCATTACCAGTTAATGTTTCTAAAGCAATAAGATTTCTCCAGGTTTTATTACCAATGTATTGCCATTGAATCATTCCCCCGTCAACCCGAAATGATACTTCACGACCATCTTCGCCGGTCAATGTCGTGAGGTCGACTAAATTCATCCAAACGTCATCGCCTGTATGTTTCCACTGAATAAACCCCTCTGTTACATGTAATTCTACATTCTTACCATCATTACCAGTTAATGTATCTAAGGCGATAAGATTTGTCCAAGTGTCATCACCAACGTACTGCCATTGAATATGGTCATTTGCGACTTGAAATACTACGGATTTTCCGTCACTTCCAGTCAGTGTCGTCAGTTTGACTAAATTTATCCAGCGATCATCGCCGACATATCGCCACTGAATCGCTCCATCATCTACACGTAAAGATACCTCTCGCCCATCTTCCCCTTGAGGTCCTTTAACTGTCTTAAGCCATTCTTCATAAGTCATATCTGAAGTGTCTGCTTCTAGAGCTATTTCATAAATGCTATAAATCTGGGTATTAATATTGTCATTGGATGCCGTGTCTTCACTACACCCCACTAATATCAATGCCAATAAAACGATAATGAATCCCTTAAATAATGTGCGCATACATTGCCTCCTATAATAATCTTTTATAAAAAAATAAGCACCTATCAGGTGCTTATTTATGTTATGTTGTATCTTCAAGTTATCCCCTACACCAATCACTTATATTATACGCATATTGACGATATCTTACAAGAAAATTCTATGATTGTATCACAAAGTTTTAGTTTCCGCTTTAGCTAAAAGTTTGTGATGCTATCAAATACACAGAAATTTAATTAAACCTGAAAATTACTTCTGCTCTTCTTCTAATTTATACCCTAAGTGTCCTTCTCTTAATAAATCATTCACTGTTTTAATGGGGTTAAAGGTTGTTAAAGGGACTTCAACAAAGACGGTATTCCAATGGTGCATCGCACCATTCCAAAGACCGGGATGTTCTAAGGCTTTTAAAGGTCTTCCTTTATAGGTCTTTTCACTTGTAAAATAACGGTTGTCATTCAGATAGTCTAATAAGTTATATTTATTCCCTTGATAGTCTTTAACAAAACAGACTAAGTCAACGGGATTAAAATACTTTGCTTTAGCAACAATGTGTTGGTGATTAGATAAATTGATTTCTTTCATTTCAACGATTTGTGGTGATAGGTAATCTCCATCATCTACGATGAATGGACCACCCCCAGGTTCCCCTTGATTTTTAACAACTCCACAGACACGTAACGGTCTATCTAAGAATTTAAGTGCTTGTGCTTTTGTTAGATCTTTTTTATAGGTAATATTTAATGTGCCTTGTAAGAACTGATTGATGTTTTCTAAATCATAATTACCATTTAATAAGTCAGTGATATACTGATGAATCTTCTTTTGAACATAAAGACCTGTGTTTAATAATGTCTTTTTAGCATCTATGGTGTCTTGTAAGAACGTATGGTGACACACATTATCAATATTCTTAATCATGATGATATCAGCGTCTAGCTGATTTAAGTTATGAATTAATGCACCATGTCCCCCAGGACGGTACAGTGGTGTACCATCGTCTTTTAAAAATGGTGTATTGTTCATATCAACAGCAAGTGTATCAGTCTCTGGCTCTTGAAATGAGTAAGTAATATCCATATCTTTCGTATCTATTTCTTTAAGCTTTTGTTTAAATAACTTTTCATGTTCTTTAGAAATAGTGAAATGGAGTTCAGGCGTATTGTCTAAGTTAAGTTCTAATGTTTCATTGATATGTTCTTCAATAGGCGTAACGGTAAGATGATTATACTTATGAATATCAATTAATGCTTTGGGTGTATGACAATAAGTATCTAGTACTTTCTTAATCGCATCCTTAATAGGTAATCCCTCTAAGGCTAATGTATTATAAAAACTAAACTTATCTAGATTCTTACTATAGGTTTTAATAAAGTCAGTCTCAATCTCATCGTCTAAATAAGTATAAAGTGATTGAAACATGCGCGTGGCTGCGCCACTTGCTGGGATGAATTTTTTTATCATTAGATTATCGTTTATTTCTTCTGAATACTTAACCTTATGGAAAAGTTCATTTTTCAAGGCGCTTTCAATCGTTACATATTGTGTACCTTGAATAAATTTATTAAAAACTGTATCCATAAATCAGCCTCCTGTTTAAAAATAACTCTTATGAAACTCATAATAGCATTTAAATTGACTTGCTTTATAGATCAACGAATAACATCCTACACTTTGGACTGCCTATTTATGAGTTTTTTCTGTTAAATAAAACACTATTTAACATCTTATCCGTGGGAAATATTAAGTTGATTCCATCAAAATTCTAAATCATCTCGACTCCATGCCCCGACCCTTCACTTTGAACTGTCGGTCATTATGAACCCAATGTACGTGGCTATGAAATGTCTCAACTAAGATGTGGAACATGATTCCCAAAAACTTAATCGTTCTATCTAAAGGGTCAGGGGTCTCTTAACCCTTCACATTGGACTGTCAATTTATTAAAGAAAAATAGGTCATTTTTTTAACCCAATTTTTGTGTTTTGCAATCAGTTGATTGCATCTTAACTAAGACAAAATCATACTTTTCGCGATTTGTCAAGGCGCTAAAAGCGATAAAATTTGCCCAGAGTCTTTACTTTGAACTGTCAGTTGTTATGGAAAGTCACCACTTTAAAAATAGCTATAAACTGTTTTTTTCAAAATTCCAAGCATCTCTAACCATATCTTCTAGAGTTAATTTCGCTTCCCATTGAAGTTCTT
The DNA here is from genome assembly GCA_036172455.1 of Candidatus Izemoplasma sp. Lineage (NCBI taxonomy): Bacteria > Bacillati > Mycoplasmatota > Mollicutes > Candidatus Izemoplasmatales > Candidatus Izemoplasmataceae > Candidatus Izemoplasma > Candidatus Izemoplasma sp. The sequence goes on along the minus strand of JAXKVY010000004.1, from coordinate 31,085 downwards.
TTTTCGCCTTAGATACATCGGCATAAACTACAGCAAGATCACCAGGTCTTCTTCCAACCACTTTGAATGGCACTTTTAAAGCATTTATTTTTTCAAAAGCATGTACCATCTCTAAAACACTGATACCTTTTCCAGTACCAAGATTATATATATTTACTCCTGATTTCATATGTTCCATAGCAGCAACATGAGCTTTTGCCAAATCAACAACGTGAATATAATCTCTCACACCAGTACCATCTTCTGTATCATAATCATTTCCAAAAATGCTTAATTCTTTCAATTCACCTTTCGCAACTTTAGTTATATAGGGCACCAAATTATTAGGAGTACCATTTGAATTTTCACCAATTAAACCTGAATTGTGAGCCCCAACAGGATTAAAGTATCTCAACAAAGTAACATTTAGTCCTGGATTTGCAATAGCAGTATCAATTAGAATTCTTTCAGACATTGCTTTTGTCTCACCATAAGGATTAGTTGTTTTTTTCGGATCAAGTGTTTCAAATAGAGGTGATTGTTGATCACCATATACAGTAGCGCTAGAACTAAATATAAAGTGTTCTACACCATATTTAATAGCAAGTTCAGACAAGATTATTGTCCCCAATAGATTGTTTTTATAATAAGTTAGTGGTTTTTGGACAGATTCACCTACAGCCTTAAAGCCAGCAAAATGCATTATTGTATCAAATTTATACTTCATAAATAAACTCTCAATCAGATAATAATCTGTTACATCATATTTGTAAAAATCATATTTCTGAGAAGATATTTGTTGAATTATTTTTAAAACATCTATTTTTGAATTAGCTAAGTTATCAACAATAATTACTTGATTTTTCGTACTATCTAATTCAAGAATAGTATGAGAACCAATATATCCTAATCCTCCTGTAACTAAAATATTCAAAGTATCACCTCCAATAAAAATAATTAAATTATTTTATCTTTCCAAACGTTTTTTTTAACATAATCTGTATAGCTAATAATTATTTTGACTACTTTATCAGAAACGTTATCTAAAGTATAATCATCTACATCATGAACTGGTTTCATATTTGAATCTAATATGCTTATACCTTGTAACACTCTTTCTTTCATAACCCCAACCATCATCACTGCGCCTTCTTCCATAGCTTCAGGACGCTCATGAGTCTCGCGAATATTCAATGCTTTAAATTTAAGTATTGATGATTCTTCACTAATTGTTCCTGAATCACTTAAAACAACTTTAGCAGATAATTGAAGTCTGTTGTAATCAATAAAGCCAAGAGGTTTTAGAGTTCTAATGAGAGGGTGAAAAACTACTTGTTTCTCTCCTATCATATTCCTTGTTCTTGGATGCGTAGAAAGTATTATAGGTAACTTGTAATCTTCAGCTAGAGTATTTAATGTTTCAACTAAGCAAGAAAAATTTTCGGAACTAATGTTTTCTTCTCTATGTGCGGATATAACAAAATAATTATTTTCTTCTAACTTAAGTTTGTCTAAAATTTTCGATTGCTTAATTGCTTCTATGTTATTATGTAAAACTTCAAATATTGGACTTCCAGTTTTGATCACTCTATCAGCTGTTAAACCTTCTTTAAGTAAATATTCCCTAGCTATGCTACTATAAGGTAGATTTATATCAGCTATATGGTCAACAATTTTTCTGTTCGTTTCTTCTGGAACTCTCTGGTCATAACATCTGTTTCCTGCTTCCATATGAAAAATCGGTATACGTCTTCTTTTTGCCGCTATGGAGGCTAAGCAACTGTTGGTATCTCCAAGTATTAGAAAAGCATCTGGCTGAATTTTTTCTAGGATTGGGTCAATTTTAATCAGGATATTTCCAATCGTCTCAATTGCATTTCCTGTTGCTGCATTTAAAAAATAGTCAGGTTTATTCAATCCTAAATCTTTAAAAAAGATTTCATTCAATTCATAATCATAGTTTTGGCCAGTATGGATGAGTACATGTTCAATTGCATCTAAACTATTTAACTTATTTATCACAGCTGATAATCTAATAATTTCCGGTCTTGTTCCAACTACTGTAATTACTTTGATTTTTTTCATATCACACCTCTAAATATAATGTATCTGGATTATCTGGATCAAATTTCTCGTTTGCCCACATTATGGTAACCATTTCTGTGTCACCTATATTTTTAATATTATGTGTGTACCCTGGAGGGATATCTACTACTTGTAATTTTTCACCACTTACATAGTACTTTACAATTTCATATTCATCTATTTTCCTAAAACTAATCAAACCTGTACCTTTTACTACAAGAAATTTTTCATTTTTAGTATTATGCCAATGATTTCCTTTTGTGACACCAGGTTTTGAAATATTTACAGAGACTTGGCCACTATCTGCTGTTCTAATAAATTCTGTGAATGATCCTCGATGGTCTGAATTCATTTTTAAATCATACAAAAAATCGTTCTTTGGTAAATAACTTAAGTAATTAGAATATAGTTTCTTAACAAAAGAATCTTTCGTGTTTGGGATTTCAAGATTCTGACGAGAATCTCTGAATGAATACAATAACTTTGCAATTTCACCAAGTTTGATTGAGTAAACTGGTTCGATATAACAATAATCACCTTTTCTATTTTCTTTTCCATTCAAAGCTAAGACAAGCTCTCTAATTACATCATCTATGTAAACTAGATTCATCAAGGCATTTGGATCGTTGACTTCAATGGGGAGATTATTTGCAATATTATGGGAAAAAGTAGCTACAGCACTATTGTAATTTGGTCTACACCATTTTCCAAAAACATTAGGTAGGCGATACACTAAAACTTTTGCTCCAGTATTTTTGCCGTATTCTAATATTAAATCTTCTCCAGCTTTTTTGCTTTTACCGTATGGATTATCAAGTTTTGCCTGAATTGATGATGAAATCATTATAGGACATTTATTATTATGCTTTTGAAGTAAATCTAATAATTCATTAGTAAACCCAAAATTTCCTTTCATAAAATCTTCATCCTTTTCAGGCCTATTTATACCAGCTAAGTGAAAAATAAAGTCACATGACTCAGTGTACTTAATAAGTTCATTTTGAGAGGATTCTATATCGTACTGCAGTATTTCAATATTCTTTTGATTAGCTAAAGTTTGAAAAAGATTCTTGCCAATAAAACCTTTTGCTCCTGTAATTAATACTTTCAATTAATCCACCATCCTAAATAAATTCAATTTAAGTAACAGTTTCTTCATTCCCTCTACATCTAGTTTCTCCGTATTGTGAGAGTGATATGATTCAAAATGTTGAATTTTTTGGTCACCTTTATCTATATATTGATCATAATTTAGACTCCTATTATCTACGGGTATTTTGAAGAATTCGCCTAAATCTACCGCTTTTGCCATTTCTTCTTGTGTAACTAACACTTCAAATAGTTTTTCGCCATGTCTTGTTCCAATACAATTAGGTGGTATATCACATTTTTCTAGTTCAAGGATTGCTTTAGATAAAGTATCAATTGTAGCAGAAGGTGCCTTTTGAACAAAAAGATCACCTTGTTCTCCATTTTCAAAAGCATATATCACCAAGTCAACTGCATCATCCAAAGTCATCATGAATCGAGTCATATTTGGATTTGTGATTGTAATAGGTTTGTTTTCCTTTATTTGATTTAGGAATAGTGGAATAACAGAACCCCTAGAAGCCATTACGTTACCATACCTTGTTAAACATAATATTGTATCATTTATTGTTAATTGTCGTGATCTTGCTATAACATTTTTTTCCATTACAGCTTTAGTCATTCCCATGGCATTAATTGGATAAGCTGCCTTGTCTGTAGACAAAAATATCGCCTTTTTTACATTGTTTTTAACAGAAGCTGTAATTACATTATCACTACCTAGTATATTTGTTTTAACCGCTTCAATAGGATAAAATTCGCATGAAGGAACCTGTTTCAAAGCTGCAGCGTGAAACACATAGTCAACTCCTATAAAAGCCCCTTCTATAGAAGAGTAATCCCTAACATCTCCTAAGTAGAATTTAAGCTTATCATTGTTAAATGTTTTTCTCATATCCTCTTGTTTTTTTTCGTCTCTAGATAATATACGTATCTCGCTTATTTCTGAATCTAAAAAACGCCTTGCAACAGCATTACCAAAAGATCCTGTACCGCCAGTAATGAGCAGTATTTTATTTTTTAAGTAACTATTATTCATTATGTACCTCCCTGTACTTTTTTACAAACTTATAAGCTCCAAACACAAACAAATTAACTGCTAAAGCAATTATCCCAAATGTAATCCCAATTAAAACTACATATGTTTGATTTGAAATATTAGCAACCATTTGCTTAGATATCGAAGAAAAACTTAAACTTATTATTGCAGATAGCAACATTACCAAATAAATTTTATACAGTTTTTCTTTCAATTTAATGCTTTTGTTTGATAACCAAAAATATAAAATTGTATGTGCAGAAAAAGTTATTCCATATGCCAATGAAGCTCCATAAATCCCATAACTTCTAATTAAAAAATATAATAAAACCACATAAATAGGTAAAATAAGTAATCCTAACTTTATATTAATTTTTGTGATGCCCTTCGACAGCAAATAGCTATATGGTATTTCTTGTAGAGCTAAACCGCATATTCCAATTAACAAGTATGGAGCGACTGAAATCGATGCTTCTGCAAAAGTTATATCTCCTGTCCACACATACATTATAGAGTACGAATAACTTGTGACAAAAACACTAAGAGTTATAGTTGCAACTGACACATATTTCCATATGTCAAGGTAATATTTTTCAAGCTTCTCATGCTTTTCTTGTGAAAATAGATTTGTAAATTCAGTAAGGACTGTTATTCCAACTGATGCTGCTATAATCCTTACTAGTGACCCCATAGTTTTAATTGAATTGTATATTCCAATCTCAGTCAAACTAATATATCGACTTAGAATAATCCTATCTATTTGTGTAAGTAATATGGACAACCCTGTAATAAACAATAATCCAACAGTGTATTTCCAAACGCTTGATAATAATTTAAGGTCTTTAATGTTCCATTTCATACTATCAGATTTCTTTATTCTTCTTACAAGGAATAATCTTAGGAAAAATGCATATAAAAGATCAATAATTATATACGCTAAATAAAATGAAATAGGATTTGGAAATCTTTGTATTACTAATATTGCCAGTATATTTTTGCCTATTGACCATAAAACATAATAAACATTTGCCCTTACCTGATTATTCAAACCTAAAATACATCCATGCCACAAATTACTTAATATAATAATAGATATAGATATAAACATTAAAGTAATTGATGTCGTTACAATTGAGACATTTAGTGACTCAAACACTAACCAATTTTTTGCAATGTAAGGTGAAATGAAAAAGCCGATAATCAGTATAACAATCAAAATAAATAGATATATAAATTCGACAGATTTTAGAAGTTTGAACTTATATTGTCTACTTGAGAGAGATTCATTCCCTGCTGCAAACTCTCTTCTTAAAGCACCAGACAATCCCATTCCCAGTAAATTCATAACCGCCAAAAACGTCGCAAATAATGTCACCAATCCGTATGCTTCAGAATCTAAATACCTCAAAAATAAAGGTAAAAAAATGAATGTTGATAGCATACTCCATAATCTGCTTGTCAAATTGGCAACTGTATTTAAAATCGTCTTCTTGCTTTTTATTAGTTCGCTCATGAACACACCTTGTCTCTATATTTATACATACAACAAAAGTTGATAAATAATATTGGAAATCGATATAGCAATAGTTATAGAAAACAGTACATATTTAAGTGCCGATCTTCTCGTGTGAAAAAAATAGTTATAAAGAATTGGCAATGACAAAACAATTATCACTTGAATAAATCTATGAAATGCAAGTTGCATCCAAAATGGAGTAGTTAACAAAAATACAATTAATGCTAATAAAAATCGACAATAATTAATATATTTATAAGAAATATTATTATTTTTTATTTTTTGTGTCGTAGTAACTCTTGTATAACCAATAATAACAATTAAAATCAATAGTATTATCATTAAGTATATAACTATCCTAATCCAACTTGTAAATAAAGCAGATGTTGTAGAGGTTGCAGCAATTTTGATCGCTAAATCTACTAAAAACGGTATTTGAGTTAATGTCAGGAGAGAAGATAATCCTTTAATTATAAACGGTGTAATAATTAAAAAACTATATTTCACAACATTGTTTTTTATCATAAAAATCAGCCTTATACCTAAAAAAGCAATTAAAGATGTGTGAATAAAAAAACTAACAAAATAGAGGAGCAAAACAATATACTTATTTTCTAACTTAAAAAAATCTAAGTATATTACTAGTGTTATAAAGAATATTCCCATTGAGAATCTTGTTATAGAAATAAACTCATAAATGTATAAGTTAGATATAAAAAATAAAAATATAAAAAAGATTCCTCTTGAACTTTTTTTGCCTTTACCCAAAATCAAAATAACAATCACAAAAGTTAAAAAATAGAGAACTATAGTCAGCCCGCCAAGCAAATTAATATCACCAGTTTTTGAAATTAAAAACATAATAGCACTAGATATTATTGTTGAACTCCATGTCGAATTACTATAAAATTCGTTGAAATTCTGAGTCATATATCTATTCATCTCGAAATAATATCGAAACAAGTCATCTGCTTCAATTGGTTGAAAATTGTAACCGTATATAACTACTCCAACCAAAAAAGGAAGCATAATTAATACTATTGTCTTTAAAGATATTTTTTTATTTTGGAATGATACTAGTGTAAAGAGAATAATTGATATTGCTATAAAAGCACTTGATATGATACTCATATTTTTCTCCTGTTCTGCACCAAATTATATAGATTGTCATATTTATCGTTTGTTACTTGAATAGAAAATTTTTCGTTAAATCTAATCAATGAGTTAGCAGAAAATATACTATACTGGTCAAGATTCATTAAAATGTATTCTAACTTGTCTTGAATTTTTTCACTATTTCTAGTAACTAAAAAGCCATTATAATTGTCTGTAATGATTTCAGATATTCCTCCTACATCTGTCGCAATAACTGGTATTCCTATGCTTTGACATTCAAGTATAGACATTGGTAGACCTTCACTAATAGATGGTAAAACTAGTAAATCAATACTAGGCACTAAATTCTCATAAGCATTTTCAATAATACCTAAGTACTTAAATTCGAACTCACCTTTTGAGGCTTCCAAAGCCCTTTGGACTTCATCGTTCACATTTCCAATTAAACGTCCTGCCATAATGAATTCAATTTTATTTTTAAGATCTGCTTTAAGTGAAGATATGGCATTGTATGTATATTTCCATCCTTTACTATCACTAACATCTCCAATGTGAGCTACAATTAACTTTGAATTTAGAATCTTTTTAATTTTCAAGGCTGCTATCCCATTATATATGGTATCAACTCTATTAAAGTTGCATAAGTTGTTATAAAAAGATGAAGTACTTTTACTAACTCCAATTACTTGTCCATTTTTTTTAAAAATACTAGAAATAATTCTTTTTGTTATCCATTTTGATATCTTTGTCCTAACGGTGTTATTATACCAACTTAACCCATGTATAGTACAAATTGAATTTTTAACATATCTTGAACAAAATATACCTACAGTGGCAACATTATGAAAATGAATAATATATGGAAAATCATCAGATATAATCTTATTTAACGTTCTTTTCGTTCTTAAACCAAATAATAAAGGTGGTAGTTTTAACCAATGTTTAATTTCAATTAATGTTACCAGAGAGCTAAATAACTTCAAGTGTGAATTACTTAAATTTGAATATAAAACATAAACTTTATTTCCACATTTGGTTTGAATGTTAGCCAGCTCTGAAACCAACTTTATTACTCCACCCGTATCTCTGACAATGTGAATTACAGTATTCATTTTATTTTGCATTTTCACTATCATTCATATTAGATCTATGTGAAATAATCCTGTCAAAATCTTCTATGTAATCTACTTCTGCCCAAAAATTCTTTTCGACATCTCGGACATATATTTTGATTTCATTTGATAATTCGTATAAAATGTTTTCCCACCATAAATTATGTTTTTGTTTATTTATCAAAGAGTCTAATTCTTTGCTAAATTTAGGTATGGCTTCCTTTCTGATAATAGCGATACCAACGTATTCCCCTGTTGTATCATCTTCTGAAAGCTCTTTGCCATATTTTTCCAAAATACCATCATTGTACTTTAGTTTGTAATCTGCCTCAGTTATCCTTGTTTCATCAGATAAAAGTAAAAATTCTTTTTTTTCACTTTCTATTATTTGTAATATAGGTTTTTCTATATAAACATCACCATTCATAATTAAGAAATCATCATCTGACAAAAATTCTTTTGCAAACCACATTGATGCAATACTATTTGTTGCATCAAAAAAAGGATTATAGAAATATGTGATGTTAAAATCTTCTAGTTCCTTAATAATAACCTCACTTCTGTATCCTAATATTATCGCAATATCGGTTATTCCGTTTTCTTGTAGCAACTTGATAGTATAGCGAATAAGTGTTGTCCCACCAATATCTACAGTGCACTTAGGATTCCCTGATAAATGTCTACTAATTCTTGTACCTCTTCCTGCAGCTAAAATTATTGCTTTCATATTATTCTTTTCCTTTCTAAATCTCTCAATGCATCTAATAATAAATCTATATCGCTTATAGTAAGATTACCAATGTGTCCTATCCTTAACATTTTGTTTTTGAGTTCTCCCCCACAAGGATTTACCACTAATTCATATTCATTTCTCAATATTTCAAATATGTTGTATGCATCCACACTGTTCGATTTAAACACAATTGGAGTTAAACAATTCGACAAGTTATAATGTGGAATATAGACAGGTAAATCTGCAATAGATTTTCTAAAATATTCCGCAATTTTAGTAACTTTATTTAACTCTACCTCAAGGCCACCTCTTTGGATTAATAATTCGAGCCTTCTATGAAGTTGGTATATTATTGAAATAGATGGTGTAAAAGGTGTTTGTCCTCTCAATGAATTTTGAATTGCTTTTTGTAAATCAAAATAATATGTTTTCGATTCATTTTGAGATATTAACATTTTTGCCTTTTCACTAAAGTTTATAATGCTTAACCCAGGCATTAATGACAATGCTTTATGTGAACTAAAGATTAGTATATCTGTTGATAAATTATCTAGTTTCCCCAGATCAGATAAAAACGAACTAATTGCATCAACGACCAAAGTAATATTATTATTTTTACAAAAATCAGATACAAGTTTTAAATCATATAAAACTCCTGTTGAAGTTTCATGATGATTTATTAAAAATCCAGAAAAATTTTGATGTAAATATTTTATAAGATGTTGATCAGTCAATTTTTCTCCAAATGATAACTTTATTTCATGATAATTAAAATTATATTTTTGACATATTTCAACGAATCTTTGTCCGAATGACCCTCCGTTGACAATTAATAGTTTATCTTGCGAATTAAAAAGATTTGTTATCGCAGCTTCCATTGCGCCAGTACCGGATGAAGAAATCAACAAATTGCTATTATCTGACTGCAATAATGTCTTTAGCATTCTATCAACTTCAAATAAAATATCTGAGAATTCTTCAGTTCTAAAATATGGTATTTGTTGTATTCCAATATCAAGGATATCTTTTTGCATTTGAACTGGACCAACCGTAAAAAGTTTCATTATTTTCATTCTCCTCTATAATCAATAATTTTTGTAAAAACATTAATATACTCGTTTTTGATTTTTTGCCGATCAATTTTATCATGAGCATATAAAATTGCTTCTGAACTAAGTCGTTTGTATTCATCGTGATTCATGGCAACAAACTTTTTAATTACAGATAAATATTCATCCTTTTTGTTAAGAGGGATGCTGTGCAAAAACATCTGATCTGAATTTGCTTGCCAAGGAGTTTGATCACTTGTAATCACAGAACACCCCATAATTAGCGCTTCTGGAATCACGTGCCCATAATTCTCTGATTTTGTTGGAAACAAAAATACATGATTCTCAGTAAATACTTTATATACATCTTCATGTGAAATCACACCATTATAATTGACTATAATATTTTTTGGATAATTTGCAATAATATTTTTGCAGCTTTCCCAATAAATAGTGTCTTCTATTGGTCCATAAATATTAAAAATAATATCTCCACTAAGATTATTGATTACACTTAGTGCAAAATCGAGATTCTTTTTTGGGTGAATCCTAGAAATAAATACAATTTTTAAATTATTTGTTGATTTCTCAATTGGTATTCCAACATTTTGAGTGGGACCAATGGAAATATTATCCAAGAAGAATATTTTATTTTCACGAACCTTGATATGCTTTAATATTGATAATCTCTCTTCCATTGAAGTAAATTGATAAAATACAGTTTTACTTTTGAATAAACTCTTAAATATAAAAAGATACATATATTTTTTTATTTTTTTTCTAAACGCATTCTTACATAATTGGCCTCGAGGAGCAATCAGTGCAGGAATATTACCTTTGCCTTTTAAAATTGGTATTACAATTTTATAACTAAATAGTGAATTAATATAGATTAAATCCGGGTTAATCTCTTTTAACAAATTATTAATTCTTGATTTAGTAAAAAAAGAATCGGGCCAATATAATATATTATAATTCTCTTTGATCATCCATGTGTCCTTAATGTCCTTAAATCTTTCTTTTGTTCCTAAGTCGTGATCTTTTGTAACTATGTAGAAATCAATTTTATCGCTTAACAATCTACAAAGATTATCAATACTAACCACTGGACCACCATGATTCATTGATGGGAAAAAGCCACCTAAAAAAATAATTACTTTCATTGAACATCTCCTTGTCTTGTCCCTAACCACTGACCAAATAGATAATCATATTCTCTAGGCTCAAAATGCAAAAGTCCTGATCCATGAATAAAGGTTAGTTCTCCAAAAAACACTTGATTGTCAACACTAAATAAATCAACTCTGCAAAAGGTAAATTCACTTGATAGTTTTCTAGAAATTTCAACCATCTTGTCGAAATTTTTTGGTTTTGTAATTGTTCTGTTTTTTATGTTATTATTATTTATTCTTAAATCTAGAAGATTAAAATCAATATCATAAAAATTACATTCTGGATTTCCTTTACTTCCACTCTCATTTATAATTCCTGTACAAACCATGACAATTTTAGGAATACCATTGAAACACATAAATTTATAGTCGAAAGGTAGATTCCCTTTTGAATCTTTAATCGGTTTTTCGACAATAATCTTGGGAACTATATTTTTGTAATTCCATTCACGCTCCATAACATAGTGATTCCTACTCATATATATTTTAAATGTTTTTTTAATTTGCTTCTCTTTCATAGTAGTCTTGTCTTTAACATATAAATTTGTTCCACTAGCGTGATTACATTTAAGGAAAAACTCATTTGGAAGAATGCTTAAATCTATCTCAGAAGAGTTATCAAGTACAGAAATTATTGGGACCAATATTTCACTTAAACCTCTAGATATGACATATTCTCGTACTTGAAGTTTATCAGTGCATTTTGTTAATAGGGGATTACGATTGTGTAATTTCATGACTTGTAATTTTTCAGAAAAAGTTGTTGGATTTTGAAAGTTTATATTTCTACCTACTATTTTTTTATATCTTCTTTTGATATACTGTTCATCATTCCAAATACATAAAGCGATTTTTTTCCATATTGTCTGTAAGCGATATATATAAATATATGGAATAATTTTTTTAATAACATATTTAATTCTCATCTTGTTCACCCTCAAAACCTATAATTTCAGCAACTTTTTTATAATAATTCTTTTCTGTAAATTCAATAGCAATCTTATAGGAATTCTTCCCCATTGAATCAATCTTATCTTTATTATCAATCATCCACTGAATTTTTTCTACTAGACTTTCAATATTACCAGGTTCGATTATGAATCCATTTTCTTCATCTGTAACATAGTCTGAAGCACCGGAATTCTTTGTAACAATTACAGGCATCGAAGAAGCCATAGCCTCTATAATAGCTTGTCCAAACCCATCAAATAGTGAGGGAAATATTAATACGTTTGAGGTTGAGTAAATATTACACATTTGAGATTTATCAATTACTCCTAAGTATTTTATATTTGCTGGTAAACTATCTATATATTCTTTTGATAATTGAATATGCCCTACAAATTTAAATTCTGCGCTAGAATGTAATTTTTTTATAGCTTCAAGTAGATAATGAAATCCTTTTACTGCAGTAAGTCTACCTACAAATAAGAAATTTACTTTATCTGCTATATTGTGTGATTCCCTCATATTGAAAAAACGACTATCTATAAAATATGGAGCTATCGAAATCTTCTTACTAATTGCGTTTTCAAATGTTTCAGTTAAGGATTTTTGAGTAAAAGTAGAAGCAACTAAAAATCTATCAGACATTTTGATTTCGTGTAAAGATCTATCAGACATTTTTTTTGTAAATGATTTTTTAGTTCTTTTCAAATCCTTTGTAAAATTATAATTTTTTTGAATTTCAAAACTAATAATTTTGTTAATGACATTTATTGGTATGCTGGACATATCAAGAATTTTAATTAAATTTGAGTTGATTAAGTACTTATATAAAAAGTACGAATAAGTATCAAATGAAATAATATATTTTATATTTGTGTTTTTCCTTATGTCCCTCGCGACTTTCTTTGAAAATATTTTCGTAAGCCACTCCCTATATACATTTAAAAATCTCTTTGGGATATGTGTTTTCCCTAAACCTATAAAAATTAAACCTAAAATTGTATAATAGGATTTAACCTTTTTATCAAAAGGAAGATTCATTTTACTGCTAAGTTTATATTTATATTTTTTAGGGAGAACAGCATTTAATAACTTATAAAGAAATGTGTTTTCATCAAAATACATTGTTGTATATAGGCAACTGAGTCGATCATGCTTATACAAAACATTAGCTAGTAAATGAGAGTGTTGCTGAATAGGGTGAACAACTACTACATCATTTTCAATCATTTTATCTCCTCCCTATAAAATCTTTCTAAAATCTCAACAGAATATTTGACTTGATAATTATCATTAAAAAAGCTGTATGCATTTTTTGACAAGGCCACTAAATCTGTGCTGCATATTTTGAGAATTTCTCTCTGAAATTTACTAACATCATTAGATGGAGACCAAAACCCACACTTTGCATCATATAAAATAATGCTTTTTAAATCTGTGATTACATCAGATATTAAGAGAACAGGTAGTCCTTTTGATATATAAGATAAAAATCTAGCAGGTATATTTGGTATCGTAAACTTGTAATTCAATGATATAACTCCTATATGACACTTTTTCACTAATTCTTCGTATTCATTCCTGTCTAATTCTCCTAAATATACCACATTTACTAGTTTGTTTTCTTCAATAAAATCATGAATATATTTACTATAAGTACCTGTTCCAGCAATTAAAAACTCTATATTTGTCAAATACTTAACTTCCAATAAACAATCCATCAAATACGGAATATCTTGTGGCAAACCCAAATTTCCACCTATTAGAAACTTTATCTTCTCATCCTTTGAATGACTAAAACTGTACTCGTATTTTTTCATTGTATTAGGAAAAACTTCAATCTTACTTCTATTAAGTTGTTTATTGTTATCAATAACGTAATTCTTATTACCTACAGACATACATCCAATTCTATCTGAAATTCCATATAACTTTTTTTCGATACTCCTGTAGTATTTATACACTAAAGAATTCTTTTTAAAGTAGTCCAAATCGACTCCGTTTTGAGGAAAAATGTCTTTAAGCATCAAATATGATTTGATTCCTTTAACATTTTTCTTTATGTACTTAACCAAATAATAAAAAGAAATAGGAGGAGTTGGGTGGAGAATCAAATCAAACTCCTTTCCTTTGAGAACTTTGTTGTAAGTTCTAATCATTAAAAATGGTAAAATCAATTGAGTCAATCCTTTTATCAATTTACTTTTTACAAACTGATTTGGTACTTTAGTATAAATTATTTTTATTGAATTCGCGGTTACAATCGAACTATATACCGTTTTTTTTTTATAATCACAAGTAAGTATGGTAACTTCATGATTGTTTTTTATTAGTTCAGTCACCAAATCTGCATACACTCCAGCTGTTTCAAAATCAAATCTTTGTGACAGGTATAAAATTTTCATTTTAACTTCTCCATATACTTATGGTATTTGTATTCGCTATACTTTTTATCAAGATCTACGAAAAAATAATTATGATTAGTTAATCTTTTTTCTATAGGAGGCAAATCTTTATAGTTCGAGCCATAATCAAGTTTAAGATATTTTTCTATATCGCTAGGCACAGGAAATAAATCATCTTCGAAATCAAGTAGTGTTATGGTTTTAAACCATTCGCTAGGATATTTGTGTTTTACCTCATCACCATAAAAAGTTGAAAAAAAATTATCATCACCCAAATTATTTGTATAAGTATAATTATTATTAATAAATTTACGCTTTAACTTCTTCGGATATAGTAAAAGCACTTTACAAATAGTTTTGACAATGAAGTTTTTATTTTTAGGCACTTTTCTATATACAAATAGCCTATAAATAAATCGAGATGCTATTTGAACATAATATTTAATTTTGTTATTAGAGCATTTAAAAAGTGGATAAACATCGATAAATACTCCATGGTTTATGTCATCGTTTACTGTATCGTTTTCAATTAGAGTAGTGTTTGATAACCTTATTCTATCAACTGCATATCTATATGCTTTATCAGTTTCATATGATTGATAAAATAGATTAGAAGATTTGTTTTTCCTAAATAATTCAATTATTTTATCACGATCTTTTTGTAAAATAAATACATCAATATCATCATCCCAAGGGATGAAGCCCTTATGTCTGAAAGCTCCTAATGCTGTTCCATATGCTAAATAAATGTTTATATCATTTTTTTTACACATATTATAAAATTCAATTAGTATTGATAATTGAATAGACTTTAATCTTTCTGCGTCATAGTTCATTCATTCACCTCTATACTTATTATCTATATGGTCTTTATCCATATCTATATTTTTTTCATCGTTAATAAATTCTAATCTCTATTAAACAAGTCTCTAGTATATATTTTTTCTTTAACATCCGATAGTTCTTGATAGAATCTATTAGAGACAATAATATCACAATAACTTTTGAATTCTCTCAAGTCTTTCATAACTTTGGATCCAAAAAATGTTGCTTCATTTAAAACAGGTTCAAAAACAACGACTTCAATACCTTTTGCCTTTATTCGTTTCATAATTCCTTGTATAGCAGATTGTCTAAAATTATCCGAATTACTTTTCATAACTAACCTGTAGATCCCAACAACATTAGGTTTTTTGGCCACTATCATCTCGGAGATATGGTCTTTTCTCGTTCTATTAGCATCAACTATTGCTTGCATAATATTTTGTGGAATATCTTTATAGTTTGCTAATAACTGTTTAGTGTCTTTAGGTAAACAATATCCGCCATATCCAAATGAAGGATTATTATAATGTGAACCGATTCTTGGGTCTAAACCTAATCCTTCTATTATATCTTTTGATTCTAAACCCCTGACTTCAGCATAAGTGTCTAATTCATTAAAAAATGCCACTCTCATTGCTAAATATGTATTCGAGAATAATTTAATTGCTTCGGCTTCTGTAGAGTCAGTAATCAAAACTGGTATATCCTTTTTTATTGCACCTTCTTTTAACAAATCAGCAAAGATTTTTGCTTCATTAGAATGTTCACCGACAACTATCCTAGAGGGGTATAAGTTATCATATAAAGCTTTTCCTTCTCTTAAAAACTCTGGAGAAAAAATAATTTTTAATTTGGGATATTTTTTTCGTTGCTCCAAAGTATAACCTACAGGAACTGTGGACTTTATGATAACAGTTGTTTGGGGATTCAGTCTTGCAACATCATAAATCACATTATCAACTGAAGATGTATCAAAATAGTTTAGTTTAGAATCATAATTTGTTGGAGTTGATATAATAACAAAATCAGCATGCTTGTATGTTTCTTCCTTATCTAGTGTCGCTTTTAAGTTTAGTTTTTTATTTAATAAATAATCTTCCAACTCAGAATCTATGATGGGAGATTTCTTGTTGTTAATCATATCCACTTTTTCATTTATTATATCCAATGCTATCACTTCGTGTTTTTGACTTAATAAAACTGCATTAGATAAGCCTACATAACCTGTACCAACTACTGCTATTTTCATAATATCCTCCATTATTTATATTCTTTTAAATAATTTAATTATTCCCATTAAACTTTTCCATTGTAGCAGAACTAGATGAACTGATTCCTTCTCTCCTAAGTACTTTTATTATTGTTTTTAATATAATTCCTATATCGTGTCGAAGTGTGACATTATTTATATATACTACATCTAATCTGAATTTGTCTTCCCAGCTTAATGCATTACGTCCGTTTATTTGTGCGTATCCTGATAATCCGGGTCTTACTTCATGTCTTTTACTCTGTTCAGAATTATATAATTCAAGATACTCAACTAATAATGGTCTTGGACCTACAATACTCATATCCCCTTTAATAATATTTATTAATCCAGGTAATTCATCAATACTTGTTGAACGAAGAAATTTTCCGAACTTAGTTAATCTATCACCATCAGGTAAAAGTGATCCTTGATCATCTCTTTTATCCGTCATGGTTCTAAACTTATAAATTGTAAAAATTCTCTCATTTAAACCAGGTCTTTTTTGCTTGAATATTATAGGACTTCCAAGTCTTACTCTTATAAAAACAGCAACAATCAACAATAATGGTGACAATACAATTAGAGCAGTTAATGAAATTATGAAATCAAATGCTCTTTTAAAGTATTTCTCATATATTCCTTTTTTATGCATTATCCCATAATCCTTTTATGATTTCGATAATTTCATCTAATTGCACATCTTTTATTTTTGTATCACTTGGTAGACATACCCCATTATTAAATATGTATTCTCCTACATTACTACCAACATAATCATATTTTTCAAAAAATGGTTGAAGATGCATTGGTTTCCATATAGGTCTTGACTCGATATTTTCTTTTTCTAGTGCCTCTATGATATCTAGTGGTCTCACTTTCCCTTTTAAGATGATACTTGTTAACCAGCAGTTGGGATTGTTCCAATCATTAACAGGCATAAACTCAATATCAGCAATACCCTTAAGACGTTTTCTATAGTAATTATATATGTATTGTTTCTTAGTAACCCTCTGATCTAAGACTTTTAATTGTCCTCTACCAATTCCTGCGACAATATTGCTCATTCTGTAATTAAATCCTAATTCAGAATGCTGATAATGTCTCGCTATATCTCTAGCTTGTGTAGACCAAAATCTTACTTTTTCAACTCTTTCTTGATTATTAGATACTAACATACCTCCACCCGAAGTTGTGATGATCTTATTACCGTTAAAACTAAAGATTCCATAATCACCAAAGGTTCCAGTATATCTGCCTTTATATGTAGTTCCTAAACTTTCAGCTGCATCTTCAATTAATGTCACATTGTATTTTTTACACATTTCTAATATTTTATCCATATCAGCCGATAGCCCATACAAATGAACTACTATTACCGCTTTTGCATTAGGATATTTAATTAAAGCTTCTTCTAAGTATTTAGGACTCATATTCCAAGTCTCTAAATCACTATCAATAAATACAGGTATAGCTTTTTCATATATGATAGGATTAGCAGTAGCTGAAAAAGTTAATGATTGACATAAAACAACGTCACCCTCTTTAACTCCACACGCTCTTAAAGCCATATGGATAGCTGCAGTTCCAGATACTAAAGCTGCCGCATAATCAATACCCACTTTTTCACAAACCTCTTTTTCAAAGTGAGTTACATTTGGACCAAGTGGGGCAATCCAGTTAGTATCAAAAGCTTCTTTAACATATTCTTGTTCATAACCTTCATCACTCATATGTGGTGAGGCTAGATAGATTTTTTCTTTCATTTGACCACCTAATCAAAGAACTGAATGATTTTTTTAGAATCATAGTTCATAGCTTTTAATTTATCAATAATTTTTTTGTTATTCGTATAACTAGAAATCAATATGCCATCATGTACAATATTATTAATCATATCTAATGATACAATTTCATTTGAAACAATCTTTTTCCCTTGTTTATCTTCATCGTCATCTATAACACAAATAATATTTAAAGGAAAATCATGATTCAAAGCAATTGTTTGAAGAAGAATTTCAGCAACTTCGCCTGCACCATACAAAATTATATCTCTATAGCCCTTTATTACAATTTGATCTAAAAAATCAATGATGTTCTTTTTTGCTTTATTATAAACACCTAAGGATGAATTTAAATATCCGATGTTAAGTACTTTTTTCTTTTCAATTCCTTTTTTAGTCAAAAAATAATATACAGTCTTTGTTGATTGATAACTTTTCTTGATCAACCCTTCTTTTTCATAATCATTTAAATACGAGTTAATCATTGAAACAGCAACGCCAACTTCTTTACTCAGTTTTCTTTGAGTTATATCTTTGTTTTTATCAATAGAATCTAAAATAAGAAATTTTCTGTATTGTGTTGTCGGTTTAAAAAACAGATTTTCATTCATATTATTCACCATCTATAAATTGACTTTATTTATTATGTTAAAGAGTTCTTCTAGTTTATTTATTAAAAATTTCTCTTTCACATTTTGGAAATAATTACTATCTTTGTAGTAACCTTCTCTATAAATTCTTACTGTTGTAATTGGGTGGACAGCACTAACATAAAAATCTTTTCTTGGATTATCACCGATGTAAATCATCTCAGAGTAATGAATATTTAATTTTTTTGACATTAATTCAAATGGAATCACGCTAGGTTTCCAGTACTCTTTACCAAGTTCATCAGTCATGATAATTTCATCAAATAGATTGTTTATGTTTAAAGATTCAAGTTTCTTCTTTTGTGTTATAAAGTACCCGTCTGTTATAATGCCCAGTTTATAGTTTTGATCTTTTAATTTATTAATGACTGGAAGCACACCTTCAAAAAATGAAATAACTGGTTTGTGAGACCTATAAACATCTATTAACTCTTTTACATCTATCTCACTACCGAAATTTAAATCATCAATCATTCTGTTAAAAACTTTATTTGGATTAGTATTATGCAAGTTTTGAAGAATTTCAAAAATTTGTTCAGAAGTATTTTTTTCCACTTTATTGGAAACATATTTTGATACTGCATTAAAGCCACTCACAACATAATCTTTTTCAGATATTAAAGTATCATCTAAATCAAATATTATCGCTTTTATCATCTTGTATGACTCCATCTTTTAAACATATTGATTTATCATATCGTAGAAAAACTAAATTTTCCTCATAATCTTCATTGTAAGTAAGTTTCTCATTCAATAATAGCTTATATAGATTTTTACAAGAGTTTGCTCCACTTTGAATACTCATTGGAGCTCCTCCACCAAACCTTGGATTGATTTCTATGAATTTAACATCATTATCAACCAGCATCAATTGCACGGTTATATGTCCTATTGGCTTTAACGTATTCATAAGTTTAGCAACTTCATCAATTACTATTCTGTTCTTAATAATTTTGCCTTTAGAGATTTCGCCACCTCGAACTTGCATTCTTAGTCTTGGGACAATACTAATTATATTGGATTGGAAGTCTAAAAATACATCTACCGTAAACTCATCCCCTAAAATATACTCTTGAATCATGGGTTTTTTTATTAGTTTTAAATGATTATTCAATTCGTCTTTACTATTTACTTTAAACGCATTTATGCTTGAACTTCCATCCACAGGTTTAATAAAAACTGGAAAAACTATATTTTGATTGTCTAATTCATATAACTTTGGAATGTTAAATCCTTTTTCTTCAAGATAATAGTGAGTTTTAATTTTGTCTCTACAAATCATTATAACTTGTTCGCTCGATATTAAAACTTTTGCTCCTGATTTTTCAAAAATATAATCTTGATTTTTTGAAAGTAGCATTAGATTTGTATCAATTGTTGGAACAATAAGTTTTATTTGCTCTTTTTTACTATTTTCAATTATCTCATCTACATAAGTAGGATTATCGATTCTTGGTAGAATAACCATTTTATCAGCAAAATATAAAGCGGGTGCTGTATTTGAGCAATCGGCAGCAACAACTTTTGAGTTTATATTTAAATCCTTAGCTGCATTTTTAAAAAGTGTTACAAGTTCTACTCTTCTTCCTGCACTTAATATTAAAATATTATATTCGCTCATAATCTACTCCAATCTCTTACTTTGTTCGATAATTGAATAATTCTATTTTATATGATAATCGGTTATTTTACAAGGGTAATTCAAGTTTTTGTTAAAAAAACGAACAAAAGTTTCAAAACGATTTCTCATATTTTCAAAAAATGTGGCTTCAGTAAATAAGACATTCCCCTACACGGTACCCTTAAAGCCCTTTAATTAAAAGACCGGGGGGGATATAAAAACAATGAAGATGATGCATCTTCATTGTTAGATTGATAGAGTTATATGTATTTTTACTTAAACAGTTGTTGAATGAGATACAACATTTCAGCTTGTGGCGTTTTATCTATATCACGACCAAACCACTTCCCAAGTTTTGCATTGTTTAGGATTGTGGATGCTTTATCCTGAACACATACATTCTTATCAAAGTTATGAAAGAAATCGATTCTACTTTTCATCATAAAATCTTTTATTTCAAAAATGTGATCCTCATCGAAATGATAAGACACATTTATTTCTGAAAACATTCTTAAATAGGTTTGAACCAACCCTTCTGGATAATCCATTTGAATCATCATCTTATATAATTCATGTTTAAACAGATCGTAATCAACCTGAATATCATCTTCAACTTCATACTTAAAGATTATTGTCAGTCCACTAGCGTCATTACTAAAACAAAGCAGCCCAAACTCTTTAATTGGCAATAACAACACATGCCATGTAAAAAGGTTATATCCTTCTTCTCTTTTAGATGGTAAGACAGTATTTTGTAATTCATCATAAGCGAGCCTCGCACAATAAAAGTACATCATCATTTCCTCCTTTTGCATTCTAGAATTACTTGTTTCATTTTTAGATATTTTTTTGAAACAAGTTGTATCAAGATAACTTTTTATTTCATTTCTAATGACAACATTGAAATAAAAGTAGTGTGAATCAAGCATAAATACAATCTTTTTACATTTTATGATGGACAGGGTGAGTTTATTTCCATGCAAACTGTAATCACTTACCAGTTAAAAATGAGCCACTCCTATTTACTATCATTTATTAGCTACCAATTCTAAATGCACTCAATTTCTGGAAAATCTAATTTTCTCGTTAATATGGTTGTTCAACAGAGTGTAAAGGCATGGTACACTTCGCCTTACACTATGTTGAAAATATGCTACTTACGATACTGTTCACATCTATTAGTGCCAGTGATTTATCTATCCTATCAAGGACTTAAACCATGATTCAATCGATGTATTAGAATCCTCATTGGTTAAGCGTGATAAGTTTTTGGTAATCGAAGATTCAAAGAACTTATATCGATCATCAATTTTTGTTGCAGGTCTTGATGCATAATTACATAAATAACGCACTGCTTGATAGAGTAAATCACCATCATAACTCGTTAATAAGTCTTCAAATAGTTCATTATATTTGTAGATATCAAGTGAATATTCGTTGATATAGCGGTATTCAATAAGACAACTCGTAAGATAATGTTTCTTCGGTGCGTGTTCTAGAATATCTTTTTTCTTTCGTTCAAAGATTTTTTGTTTCTTCGTTTTCTTTGGCTTAGACTGTTGCTCTTTCTTTACCTCTTTTAGAATTTCACCTGGTTGGGTTGGATGTTCTAATAACCAATATTTATCATAGGCTTGATTCTTGCGACTTTTTGTCGCAATTAAAAACCGTTTTTGAATCCCTCTTGATGTTATAATTCCCTGTGATAATAAGTCTTGATCAATTAAATCAATATAGCCTAAATACAAAATAATTTCTTGTAACTTATTTTTACCATTGATGTATTTCCCGCCAATGCCGTTTAATAACACATACGCTAAATCATTAATAGATGCTTCTAAATAATATCCATTCATATATACATTGGTTAGCGTTAGTAAATAACACATAAACCCAATCGGTCCATAGCGATGCATCAATTTGATAATTTTGGCATCGCTAAAGAGATTGACATCGAGATTAAAGAAATCTAATCCTGCACTACTTTTTGACATAACGCGGATACTCCACTTCTGCTAGCTTCTTTAAAAAATCATCAATATGCTTTTTTGAGAATCGCCATTTACCAGCGACTTTAATTCCCCGTAATTTCCCAATGTAAATATAGTTGTAAATGGTTCGTGGTGTGACCCGCAAATAACTGGCTACTTCTTTAACTGTATAATGGGTAATATCTTCTTTAATCATGTCGTTTCCTCCTCGTCACGAAATAAATAATCATTGATTCGAAATTCTGAATCATCATTCATCCGGTTAATGTTATGCGCATAAATTAACGTTGTCTCAATATTTTTATGCCTTAGTAACTGTTGGGTGGATTCTAACGATCCACCCGACTGTAAGTTAAGATATGCCGTCGTGTGTCGCAATGAATGTGGGGTATGCTTCTTGTCATAAATCCCAGCATGTTTCATTAACCTCGTAATTGCTCTTCTTAAAGTATTTGATGACAACTGTTGGCAACTTGATGTATCGCCATGCGTAACAAATAAATACCTAGCATTATCTGTTCTTTTGTGTAAATAATCATTGATCGCATCCGTCACTTCGTTCGATAATTTTACAAAAGTATCTGCCCCATCTTTTCCTTTTCCGTGGACATAAAGAATCGAATACTTAAACAATCTTGAGACATCTGCCTTTTTTGCCCGAACAACTTCAATTGATCGTACGCCTGTGATAATCATTAACAAGATGATTGCGAAATTACGGTACCCCGTAATATCGGTTCGTTGTTGCTTCGCCACTTCAATGAGTTTGATGGCCTGTTCTTTGTTTAATGGTTCTTTTTTATAGTTGTGATCAATCTTTGCGCCTTTGATTTTCTCTGCGATATTAAATTGATAGATATCATCTAAGGCAAATTGTCGTTGATTTAACTTTAACCATTGATAGAAATTACGAATCACGACAATTTGTTTTTGAATCGTATTCGCCCGTAAACCTTCTTCCCACATGTGTTCTCTATAATCGATGATGTCTGAACGTTTAGCAAACTGAATATTATGTCGTTTTAGGTAATAGACATATCGATCTAGCAAGGCCTTATAACTCCTGATGCTGTTTTTCTTAATATCAAGATTGTCACAATATAATGTTATTAATGGTTCTAATGGATGTATCTTAATCATAATAAAATCCTCTCTTGATACTCTTCTTCTAATAGGTATAAGTTATCTAATGATACTTGTAATGCTTGAGCAATCTTATATGCTGTATGGATTGACATCTTTTCACCCTTATTCCCTTTTTCTAAATCACCATAATAATTAAGACTAATTCCCATCATCTCTGCCATGTCTTCCATCGTATAATCATTTGTTTTTCGATAATCATATAAGTAATATCGTATGAAAGAAATAGGGCTTTGCCCTTTTATCTTTAATTTATCCATTTATCTTTTGCTTTACGCTCCTTTACTTTGTCATAAAAACAACGTGAAATCGGCCGAATTTAACGTGTTTATCCAACACAAAAAGTTGATTTTCATCAACTCATTCTTATATATTGGGATCTGTTTACGCCATATCAAACTTATTGTTGGTGATATATAAACATCACCAAACACAACGTTGAACACGGTATGAGACACTTCACACACAGGACATGTTTTTTGGTGAAAATCATGGTGGTGAAATATCGATATAGTTTCAAGTCTAGTTCGATTGGAAGATTCCAATCTACAAGAACAAGACACTTCTTGCTTATCCATATTTTATCAAACAAAACCACAAATAAAATGAACCAAGAAAGAAACTATTTTCACAACACATATGATGTAGCGCTTAAAGCACTAGTCGCTTAGCAAAAGTATATTTCGATAATGCTCATTTCATATAAACAACATCAAATTGATAAATATATTACGATATAATTAAGAGTTACCATAATAATTGTGAACGCACCTGCTTTTAAAAAACAACACATCCGGAATGCAAAATCATTAAAATAATCAATTATTTCTGTAAAAAAGTTTAATTTGAAGTATAATATTTAAGTATTTACTAACAACAGGAGGCCCTTTCGATGCATTCACCGTATCCCAAAATAGGCAAAACAATGAGACATGGCCATGGCTATTCTCAAACAGACCTATATAAAGCATTAAATAGAACCTATGGTATTTCTTCCATTCGCAATTATGAACAAGGAAAACGTAATGCCCCTGCTTCATATTTGGTTGCGTTATCAAAATTATACCAATGTACCATCCAGGATTTATTTGATTGTGAACCTACCCATCAGATTCATCACACAATTGATACCTTGTATTATGCTTATGAAAATCACAAAGTAAAAAAAATCAAACCAGAGCCATTAATTAGTTATGATTTTAATCAATCAATTGATATTGCAACTAACCGGTATCAATACTATCAACTTACCGCACATGACCAGACCCTAGAGTTACCAACTGATACAAGATTGTTACTCCGTTTAAAAACAACAGATAAAATCGATGTCACATCTACAGAACGAATGTATTTAATTACCGTACCAAAAGCAACGCATCCAGAATATGGAAATGATAACTCAAGCAAAAAAAGATTAGACCCCGCTGTTATGAACGCACGCCGAGGATCTAAACAATTCATTACAAGGGCGAAGCTCATTACTGATATTAAACAAGGAACCTACGTGATGTATTATGATCATCGAACGATCAAACACATGGGCTACCGAGAATTTTTAAGTACAATTGATGGCATCGTCGAAAAAATAATGTACGATTTTCACGATTTACCATCTGTTGATGATGTTCAAATGACATAACCTTTGATATACTATACTTGGTGAAAATCGAAAACGGGACATGTTCTCCCCTTATAGGGGAAACATATCTCGTTTTTTTATGTCTTATATTAAGACCCTACCAATAAGACCATAAACCTTGATAATAAACTTTTTAGAGGTAATATACATACTAACAAAAAGGAGGTTTTCACCCATGAACACATATGTAGAAATCATTGAACCAACAATACGGTTTAAAGATGAAAAAACCAATGAAATCACAATTCAAAAAAAGGTCGCAGCCTATGCCCGTGTATCAACCGACGAGACTGATCAATTAAATTCTTATCAAGTGCAAATCAAAGAATTTACAAAACGAATTAAAGATAATCCGGAATGGGAATTTGCTGGTATGTATAGTGATGAAGGCATCACTGGAACCAGTATGAAAAAACGGATTGGGATGCAGAACATGTTAGAGGCTGCTAGAAACGGGAAAATTGATATGATCATCACCAAATCAATTTCCCGCTTTGCGAGAAACACAGTTGACATGCTTACCGTAATCAAAGAAATGCGGGAAATCAATGTCGAAATTTATTTTGAAAAAGAAAACATTAGTAGTGCTGACCCAAAGATTGATTTCATCTTAACAATTATGTCATCGATCGCCCAAGAAGAATCAAGAAACATTAGTGAAAATACCAAATGGGGATTTCGCAAACGCTTTGCTGATGGACAATTAATGATGACAACAACGTACTTCCTTGGCTACGATAAAAACGATGAAGGCGAACTCATCATTAACAAAAAGCAAGCTAAAACCGTACAGTACATCTTCAATCAATATTTAAACGGTATGGGCATCACAAGCCTTGCTAGACATTTAAAAACACAAGGCTATAAAAATGAACGAGGTGTTGTCACTTGGTACCCTGATACCGTAAAAGAAATCTTACGGAATGAAAAATACGTAGGTGACCTTATGCTACAAAAAACAGTCACGATTGATTATCTTTCCCATAAAACAGTATCCAATGATGGCCACGCCACAAAATACTATATCAAAGATAATCACGAAGCCATTATTGATCGAGAAACCTTTGATATTGTCCAAACAATGATTCATGCAAGGGATATTATATTAAGTAACGATAACAAAGAACGTTATAAACATCTGGCTCATAAACCAATTAAAGGATTGGTATACTGCAGTAGATGCAAACGCATGTACAATTCAAAAATGCACAACTCAGGCACAACCTTCAAAAAACGCATGTTGAAGTGCCATACAGACAGAAACAATCCTCACAATTGTGACAATCCATCGATTCATGAACCACTAGTCGAACAAGCAACACTCCATCTCATTAAAAAACTCACCAAGACAGAAGACATGCAACAAGCTCTCTTAGCCTTTATGGAAAAATCCTTAGAACAAATCAATTCCCATGAACCCCTAAAACAGTTAAAAGAAAAAAGTGTTGATTTAGCGAACGAACTTAAAAAACATGTCCGAAACAAAATACGTTCCGGCATGTCCGATGAAGAATATGATAGTATTTACTCCAAAATTGAAGGGGAACTAGAACAATGCGAAATAGACATCATCAACCTAAGAAATGAAATCAACCGAGAACTTCTTACAAGACGTCGTCTATACGCCTTAAAGAGCTTTATTGATTCCAATTACGAAGACAAACGAATCATCAAAAGCTTCTTTGGAATGATTCTTGTCATGGGCAAGAATCATCTTCGCTATGTTATTGATAATATCTTTTCAATCATTGATGATTTACATGACAATATTGAGGTATTAATAACAATGAAACCCTTTTTAGTAGGACAGTATTATGATGACACAACAAAAACAAAATTGACATACGAGGTAATAACCTATGAAGGATATTAAAATAATACAATCAAAACAAGCAAAAGCATATAAACATCAAATCAAACGGGTCGCAGCATATGCCCGCGTTTCCACTAAACAAGAAATGCAAGAATCTTCTTTAGATATACAGGTCCGTTACTACGCAAAAGAGATCATCTTTCACCCCGACTATATCTTTGCTGGTATTTATTATGATCACGGCAAGAGTGGTACATCTATGAAAAAACGTGATGGCTTACAAGCATTACTTAAAAAAGTCTATGCTGGCCATATTGATTTAGTCTTAGTGAAATCACTATCTCGCTTTGCAAGAAATACCATTGATGCGTTAAAAGTCATTCAAGAAACAAGAAAATTAGGTGTAGAATTCTTCTTTGAAAAAGAAAATCTCTCTTCTCTTGATTATACGATTGATATGATTCTTACAATGATGGCAGGACTCGCTGAAGCAGAATCTCAACAAATATCATCAAACATCCGATGGGGACATCGCAGTCGAGCAAAAAATGGTAAGTTACATATACATCCATGTTTTGGTTATGACATCACCAAAGACCGAAAATATATCATCAATGAAGATGAGGCAGAGACTGTTAGAGCCATTTTTCAAATGAAACTAGCAGGAGAAAAACCAGGTACAATCCTCCGCTATGTACAAAGTAAAAACCACCGAACCACTCGTGGTTATCCCTTTACTAAACCTAGTCAAATACAAACGATTCTAAAAAATGAAAAATACGCCGGGAAGATAATTTATGGTAAAACCTATATTAAAGTCGATGGTTTAGAAAAAAAGAGCTGTATTAACAACGGTGAACAACCAAAATACATTATCAATAATCATCATGAACCGATTATTGATATCGAAACGTTTGATGCAGTTCAAGCTATTTATGACAAGCAGAAAAGAAAACAGAAAAAAAGGAAACGATTAGACCTTGAACACTACGAACAATTTGGGTATTCCATTCCGCATAAGAAAAAGATATACCGATTACAAACCAATCTTGATGTCAATGATGAAGAAACCAATAAGCAAGATTATCTCATTAGTTCCCAACTCCCGCGTTTTTACCACAAGCACCTATCCAAAGTACTCTACCGATCATTAAACGCCTTATCGCGAAAATTTGGCCGTATGGAACTCATATTTGATCACCATACGAATAACTTGTTATCCAAGGATGATATATTAACAGAGTTAACAGACCAGGAACATATTGTTGAAGATTATATGAGACAATATTATGCACTTGGACGCAAAACACCAAAAAGTAAAAAAGACCGGATGTTACTCTACGAACTAGAAACACTCATCATTCAAGAAAGTATCAATTATACTGCATTAGAAGATGAATACAACAATCTAGAAGAACACCAGCAACATGTACTCGACATTAAAAAACGTATCAAAGCATTAACGTATCCAACACAAAGCTTAAACCCTGATATCATAAATTCTATTTTTGATGGTTTACTAATAGCTGATTATGATACGATCATTTTATTTATCAATGTAACAGGAAAAAAACTAAACCATCATACAATGAAAAATACAGAAGCGAAACCGCTACTGCATACTGGTGCCTACAAAACAAAAGGTAGAATTGATACAACAATCAAATGGAGTATTCGTCTTTGTTAATTTCCCAGGCAGTATAAACAGATTGATCACTACAATCCCATGTATCTATTAATGTTCCATCTACACAAGCAACAACATGTCCCGCCATTTTTAAAATATAATTGCCTTTGGGATAAAGTAAAACGAAATCTTTCCCCTTTATTCTAGGTTCCCCTTTTATAGGTTTAAATATTAATCGAGGGTAGTCTTTCAAATAAGCATATAAAAACTTGGATTCCCTATAACTAGCGAATCCAAGTTCTCTTTTCTTATTATTCAAACGTCTTCTTGTTTCAAAATAATCTGAATTCGTTGCAGTAGCAATAGCTCTAACAACACAATCGTTTGTTTTGATTCCCTTTGGATGGGCATTAAATTCTTTAAACATATGTAGTCTCCTCTTCTTTTGGGTTACTACATATATGGCATAATTATTGTAATAGTTCAAGTTTTATCATAGAAAATATTATAGTTGAGTTATGTGGGAAATTACTTTTTGAAATTTGAACAAGCGTCTTCTAAAATTTCAAAATCACAACATCTCTCACTGATCTGATGACCGTTCTTAACTTTTTCATATAATACTCTAGCTTTTCTTTCTAATTGGTTTTTTCCTTTTTTCAGATGGATATATTGATTAATTAAAATTAATCTGTATTGATAATCTTCATTGTTGAAATCAAACTCTATTATTTGTGATTCATGGACAGGTATCATGTTATTTAGATTAACGATACCATATTCACCTTGTTTAATTTTAAATACATCTAACATTGAATTTGACATCTTTTTATGTTTATTTTTTGGTGATGATAAAGGAGCAAAATAATTATAACCATTAATTGTAATCAATACACCTACATATGGCCTTTTTTGATTATAGTTTTTAGGAACTTTATTATCAATTTTCCTTAGATGTTTGATATATTTATCTTTTACGCGTACCACCCTAAATGACATAATTTCCTAACCTTCCCTTAATATAATAATAAGGCGGCGCTTAGCCACCTTATTTATTATTTTTTATTCCCCATTTACGGCTGAGGGTCACCGACTTTTTTATTACTCACTTAATGGTAGAGTATCACCAACTAATTAAATTCTCACTTACGGTAGAGAAATACCGACTTTTTGTAATCAAAATATTAAACTAAAGATAGTAAAAAATTGATTACGTATATATTATAGGTCATATATGGACCAATTGCAAGTGAAATGTAATAATCTCCATAACTGCTTAGACAAGAAATTAATTAAGATTTACTAAGTAGTAAAAGAACTCACACCAGAAGTAATGAAAAGGCAGCAGTAAATCTACTACTGCATACTGGTACTAATAAAAATTAAAGGTAAATACAATGTAAAAAATAAAATGGAGCATTGTTCTTTGCTAATTTTGAAAAACCATTAATTAAAATGCTTTCAAGATGCAAATCGGCTTTAAACTGATATATAAATTATCTTCTTTTTGTTTTATCACAAGAGCTTTTTTCACTATAACCATGATTAATTTTACAAATCTACTATTGATGTAATCACAAATTTAGGGCTGATTTCCTTTCCGGTTTTGTCTAACTTATATGTTTTAAAACCTGAAAATTTATACTTTGAGATAACTTTATAATTTCTTTCCTCAAGTATTTCGTACTTTCCTTTAATTAGTTTATCGTCTTCATTAATAAATTTAATTGTTTTATTATCGATATCAATTGCATGTGTTTCTCCAATATAAGCAAAAGGTTCTTGTACTTCAATATCAAGATTTTCCATAACTTGATCAATTCTTTGCACTTGATTTCTTGTAACAACTTTGTTTACAAAATATGAATTATCTGGAGATGATGCTATTACCCTGATAGGACTTTCTAACCTACTGATACTTTCAGTAAACTTTCGTAACCCCGGAATAATTTTAGGATTTGCTTTAATGATTTCTCGTATAACTTCATCTTTATCACTTGAGACCATTGTAACTATTTTCTTTATATTAGTATCAGTTTGATATTGATTAAATAACGTTGTTTCTTCATCAGTATAAAATCTCAATACTAAAGAACCCAATGATGGCACCATAAAGAGATTAGCAGAATTTCCTATTCCTGAGAACAAAGATCTTATACCAGAAAGAATTTTTTCAAAATCAAGAGCATTAGCTCCGTGCTTGTTTGTATTAGGATTCATAACAATTTCAAATGTAGATTTATTGGTCTCAGAAGTAAATCTTACAGCATCCTCAATGTATTTGTCCACATCGTTGGAAAATCCAACTAAAATGTTATCTTGCTTAAAAACTGTATCTCTAATATCTTTGGATTTCTCAACTACAGTTATATTGCTATTTGTATCTATGTCAAGAAAGTGGACACCTTAAGTAAGAATTTCTCTCTTTGAATAATGAACTTCATGAGGAGTTAAATAATCGATGGATCCGTGGATCCTTTTTCGATTATAGAACCCTTCA
>JAXKVY010000003.1 GCA_036172455.1 Candidatus Izemoplasma sp. | reverse complement strand
CTTTAAAATCTTGAGGGTATCGATACCCTTTTCCTTTAGCCATAAGTAAAACCTCCTTTCCTTATTCTATCATAAAGATTAGATTCTTACTTACACTGTCTACTAAACTATACTAACACCATACTTACTTTTAAGTTGATCCTCAGGCTTGTAATAATCCTTAAACATTTCATCTGTTACCAAATTTATCAGTTCATCCTTATAGTTTTTTTCGAATCTTTTCTTATCTATTTTCCCATCTAAATAAGTACCACATAAATCATCATATATGTTCAAGTAGCATTCTACATGTGAAAAGAAAATCCTCTGATATGTTATATTAGTTGGGTCTTGATCAAGATTAATTGAACTTTCATTAATCTTATAGAAAGCATTATTAATAATTTCCCTAATTTGAATTTCGTTAAAACCCGTATTCTTTTTGCTGATTAGAACCGTTAAAATTATAGTAGATATACTAAGTGCACTTATTGTAACTATGTTAAGAATTTCCAGCCAAAATTGTATCTCATTTGGTTCCATTATTTTTACCACCATTTTTATTTTGCACACTTGTTGAATTTTGATTAATCTTATCAATCATATGTGCTATAACTGATAAACTACGTGAATTCGTTGAATCATTTATATAATATTGTAGAGAATAATTACGCTTTTCTGCTTCCTGCTTTAATAAGTCAATTATTTTGACTTTATCTTCATAGCTAAGTTTCGTGCCATCTTGATAATTTAATTCATTAATCCTTTGAATAAAATTATCTGCTGTTTTGAAATCTAAAGATTTGTTGTCTTTAATTTCATCTAATAATTTATTTACATATTCTAAAAAAGTCATTGATTCTTACCTCTCTCTTGTTTTTTATTTGTTTTTTGGAAACCACATGTTAACTACATCAATATTATCACTGCTTGGTCTAAAGTCTTCTTCTAATTTATCAACTTGAATCAATATAGGGAAGTTTATTGATGAGCCAGTTAAAATACATCCTCCGGGAGGCAGTGATGGAATCATGTTGAATGAATTACTATCTAAGAAAGTTACAGTAGATAATATCTTATTTAGATCTTCTTGGTTCATAAGTCTGTGTATTAAATAATGATTAAGCTGTGAAATCAATGTTGATGAAATATCAGAGGGTCTTTGGCTAGATATTGTTAAGAATACCCCAAATTTTCTCCCTTCCTTAATAATTTCTTCAAATATTTCTAACCTATAATCTTTCCACTCTTTTGATTCACGATCAGATTGCGTTGAAAGTATATTATGTGCCTCATCTATAATAATATTTAGTATCTTGTCTTCTCTAATATTCTCACGTCTAGTGTGTTTTTCATATTCTGATTTGCAAACTATTAGTGGAATGACTTTTTTTGCTTGAAGATTTGCTTTTCTAAGATTAACCACTTGTATAGATTCGAATATTTCTTCATTTGATTCTACATTGAAAACTTTATTGACTAATTCAAAAACCCTATCTAGTCTTTTCATAAGTGGAGCAATATGTTCTTTACTAATATAGCCTTTACCTAGTTCTTCTAAAAATTTATAATTGAAAGCTATTTTCATTTTCATCGCATATTCTAAACTTTGCAAATCAGGATTAATCTTATTTTGAAGGTCTTTAAATATTTCTTCCCTTAACTCCTCTATGGTATTTATCCAATCTTTTTTATTCATTATCAATGAGTCGGCTTTGTCGTTATTTACATATCGAAATTTACTAAAATAATCATTCACTTCCTCTTTTGCTATTAACTTCAAAAATTCATTGAAATATTGTTGTAGATCTTTAAGATTTTTTTGATTATCATATATTAGCTGAGAAATATTATTTAGAATAGTAGTCTCATCAGAAAAGACGCTTGGATAATATTTGTTAGTAAATTTTAAGCATCTCTCGACAAAAGGTTGTTGCGTCTTTTCTGTAGCTTCTAAAATAATTGATAGCATTTCGATATTAAAAAGATGTTTTTCTTTTATAGGTATTTTGTCTTCTCCATGGTTCTTATTTGTATTAATACTAATAATTCTTTTATTCGGTGAAAGTGATTTTTTTTCATACTCTCCATTAAAATCAATAAAAATGAATTTTGACTTATTTTTAAAGTGCTTTGATTGCTCAGCAATAATAAATAATTCTTTATATAGTTTAGCTAAAGTATTGGATTTCCCACTACCCGTATTTCCAAAAATCCCTATATGGCCATTTAATATTCCGTTTATGTCAACAGTAATTTTTATACTCTCATCATTTATTAAAGACCCTAGATTTATTAACCCATTATTTGGTGCACCACCTGATGATTGGTTAAATATCATCTCGAACTCTAGTGGAGCAAGGATAAAAACTGGATTATATAATAATGGCATTTCTGAAATCCCTCTTTTGAATCCATCGCCAGTAATAATTCCTAATATTTTTATCTCTATAACTCTATCAAATTTGTCTTCCGAAGATATAAAGTCATTGCCATTAGATATCTTTTCGTTAATGTATTCCCCTTCTACTACCCCTACAATTTCAGTAAATCCCTTTACTATCTTAACATAACTTCCAACTGAAACATTTTTAATTATATTTCCATAATGAAATAACATGGTTGTGTTCTTTTTTGAATATACTTTAGCACGCACTTTTATACCTCTAACGTCAACAATATCAGCAAACTGTAGTGGTTTCATTTTTTTTATCTCCTCTTTTCTTTATATAATTTATCGGAGAATTTTTCATACATTTCTATTAAGCAATCTATATTGATGTTTTTATCTTCTTCAAATACAATTGTAATTTCATTACTAGAATTTATTTTTGAGAAGATATCCAAGTATTTATCTAGCGATTTTTTATCATATGCGAAAATCACTATTTTTAATTCTGGGTTTATCATTGATCTTTCAGTTATTTTTAAAATATGTTCATCAGAAAAAGAAAAACCAAATACAAACAGCGAGACATGTTCTCTTTCTAAATGTGTTGAAAATAATCTTAACATATCATGATAACTTAAACTTAATAATGTCTCGGTAAATTTTTCTTTAGTGGGGTTTACGATTGAAAAATTTGATTTATAATCTATTATAAAATCTATATAATCATTAATCTTTCTATTTGTAAATATTTTTTTGAATTCATCATACTTCTCTTCTATATTTGATTTGCAAAATTTTTCTAACGAATATAGTTTTTTTAGTTCTTCATAGTCGGTTTTAAACAATCCTTCATACTTATCATAAAAATCCGTTATTTTCTTTAAATAATTATAGTCAAACATTATTTGTTCATCTAATCTATTCCAGTTTAAACTTCCATGAAATTTGATTAAATTAAAATGCGTTTTTGGAACTTTCTTAAAGTTTAAGTTAGATATTGAATTTAGAGAAACATTATAATTTAACATATCAAAACGCGGATTAAATCTTCCTAGAAATCCATCATTATAATATAATGACTGAGATTCTAATGCCAACTCAAAAAACACATCATAGTTGGTAGTAAAAACATTTACTTGTTTTTCTAAGTTAGAATCTTCTTTCTTTTCAAGTATCTTATAGACAACATTAAAAAATTTTGCGATATCACCAATATGTTTTTTTTTTTTCTTTTCATAATAATGAACCTTTGTATATTTCTATTCAAAAAAGAACCGCCAATATAGAATTGCTTCTATTTGGGTTTTTTTGCTAGATGAAGATTGATTTTTTATTACGTCATTGTTATACTCTACTAAATCTTCTAAATCATTTAAAGTAGCTAAAATTGATGCGGAAATCCCTGATCCAATCAAAAAATTTACATTACTAGATTCTAATATATTTTTATTGTCATCAAAGAAATTTTCCATTGTTTTAACTTTTACATCCATTTTTACACCCCTATCTTATTAGTGATTTTCTCATTAAATCTGTTAAGTATCTTTCTTGTTTTTTATGTTTTGAAATTCTTTTATACTCCATTAAAGATTTCAAAATCTTATCTTTATTAAAATATCCTTTAATCCACTCCTGTGAATTTGTATAGCGTTTACCGTTATGTTTGATATTTTCTTTAGCAAACACTTTTGGCTTCATTTTACTTTTTACCTTTTGATATTCATTGTATAATCCTTCAGAAATAATGATGAGTATTTCAAACTCAGGTTTTGTACAATATTTTTCTTCTGAATCTATTTTCTCTTTAATATCTTTAGGTATTTTAAGTTTATCTGATAACTTATCGCCAATCTTTATGATCTTGACTTTTTCTTCAGGAGGCAATTGTCTAATTAAAGCTTGTAAGGCAGGATCAATCTGTCTTTTTTGGTGTGGTCTTAAATCTAGCATATCATCTGCATCTATTTTGAACATCCCCTTATCCATCAATAGTTCAATAAATGCTTTTTCTGTATTACCCTCTAGTAGTACCAGGTACTTCATTAATAAGTTCTTTCTTTAAATCCATTAATCTTTCATAGTTGATAAGGGTTTTAAAGGTATTATTATTAAATTGGTTACTCTTACTTAAATCGGTTCTTTCATCGTAATCATCATATAAATTACAGTTCGTGATGAAGTCTTCCTTATTCATGATATAGATATTATCTCTTCTTCTAAAAATGTCTAATATCTCAACGTAATGCGTACTAAATATTAAGTTGGCTTGATTCTTATTAATTCGTTTGTCATTAAATATCATAATAATGTTTTCAACAAGGTTTTTATGGAAGCTATTTTCAATTTCATCGATGATAAGACTACCG
This sequence comes from Candidatus Izemoplasma sp., assembly GCA_036172455.1. NCBI lineage: Bacteria > Bacillati > Mycoplasmatota > Mollicutes > Candidatus Izemoplasmatales > Candidatus Izemoplasmataceae > Candidatus Izemoplasma > Candidatus Izemoplasma sp. The sequence continues at coordinate 194,161 of JAXKVY010000003.1, read as the reverse complement.
CCTAGTTTAAGCATAGCGATAGTTAATGCAAACATGATTAGACCTTTTTTAGTTCCATCTGAAAGCAACATATCGACTTCAGCTTCACTATAGTTCTTTAATCCTAATCCTTGCAAGTCAATACTGTATAGTTTTCTTTCTTTGTCATATTTAAACTCTTTTACACTATCATCAAATAAGTTGGTTATTTTCAACATGAGTTTTTCATTCACTTCAAACGTTTCAAACAAGTCAAAAATCATCGATATTTTCGATGCGTTTATCCAATTATTTGTATTGATCATATAGTACTTACTACTAGTCAGCTTATAAAGAATCGATGTATCAGCTACATTGGAATCATAGTTCTTATCAATATCAAAATCAGCATCAATAATATTTTTGCCTTTTGATTTAAAATATTTCTTTGAAAATAGCTTTTCATTAGAGAATGTGCAGTAACTCGTTTCATCTAAAACATTCTTATTAGGAACTGATATTGTGCCTGAATATCTGTAGACTGTTTCTTTTAATAAGAAATGTAATTCAATATCTATTGTATTGCTTCTAAAATCCATTTTGTTGTATTCTATACGGCCTTTGTATAGTAACTCATTCACAAACTCTAAAAGCGATAAAACAGTGGATTTACCACTTGAGTTTTTACCTGTGAATACTGTTGTTGTTGGCATATAAAGATTATCCAGTAGTTCAATAATTTCATCTTCTTTATCATTGACACTAACTCTTGCTTTATTTAGAAAATCTAATTCAAAATGATCTTCTAAGAGTTTATAACCAGATACTTTAATTTTAAGAATCTTCATATCGATTCCTCCTTTGACTAAAATTATACTACTAAAATTTCAATTTGTAAAGTTTCAAACACAAAAAACGTTTAAAACCTAATGATTTTATGTTTATAATATTTAATATTTTGTTTAAAACGTTAAAATCATTCTAAATGCGTTTGGATATTTCTCTCAAATCTAAATGGTCTGCATTTACAACTTCGGTGAACTATGCCATTTTAGAATTATTAGTTATAGACAAGTGTAAATTGCATATTTTTTGATTTTTACTTTCCACTTATCGTCTTAATATGGACCATAAGTCTTATTTCTTATGGGTAGAATAAAACACTAATTGGAAAAACCAATAAAATCAAATAAAAAATACAGGAAATAATCCTGTAAATCTTAAAAATGATGAAAATAGCTTATTGTTATGACAATGGTTGCAGTGAAAAATACATGAAACCGACAGTTGTGAACAAAGGGTCTAGAATGTCAAGTTCATTATAAAAGTACTTTTAATAGTGTCAAGTTCAAATTGTTTTTACTCTTTGATAATAAGGCATGTTATAAATTTATTTTTCTAATACGTTCATTTAGTAAAGGTGTATAGAAACTACATAAAACCGACTGTTCAAAGTGAAGGGTTTCAGTTAAACAGGCAGTTGTTAGTAAAGGGTCCATAATGTCAAGTTCAACATGAAAATGGATTTCTTTTCGTTAATTTACAGAGGTCTAATTTTTTGTGTAAAAACATGATTATATTATGAATATCTCATGATAAAATATAAGGAGGTGAGGTGCAAGATGAAAGAATCAGACTTAATTACAGGAACTTATGAAATGCTTGAAAAAGGGGTCATCTATGATGCAAGCAAAATCTATCATGATCATTTCCATCCTTTTTTTAATGAAGAAAACTATTATCAAGTATTATCTAGAATGGTGAAAAATAATCGACTTATTAAAGTCGCTAAAGGACTCTACTATAGTCCTGAATATAAAAACGGTAATCAGTTTCCACTAACACACAAACATATAAAGAAATTTATGCTGCCATATCATGGTTTAGGTTTTGCGGTTGGTGAATCACTATATTACCGGTTAAAACTGTCATCAAAGAAACCATGAAATTATACTTACTATGTAAACCATATTAAAGAAAAGACTAGAACCATTCAAAACACCAGATTTATTAGAATTCATTCTGAAATTAATGAGGATATTATAAAACATATTGAATGTATAGATATCATAGAACATTTTGAATCTATCCATAATATCAATTTAGAAAACTTCAATCAATATATCAGTTCATTCATAAACGGCTACGATGAGAAAATCATGAATCATGCAATCAAAGTTATTAAACCTAAGAAAAGAAGCATAGCCTTTCTTAAAGAAATATTAGATGAAAATAGCATTGATCATACATTAGGTTTTTATTTATCGACAACGTCTAAATATCATATCCCTAAGTGGAAAACAGGATTTTAGCAATTATGTGCTAAAACCCTGTTTTTTTGTTGGATTTAAATGATTAGTTTTTGGAAGAAATCATCAATTTCTTTTAATGATGTTTCTATATCATCACAGTCTAAATCTCTAATGGATAGTTTTCTAAAGTCAATTTCTTCTAATTGCTTTCTTATGTTCTTCTTGTTAAACATTTCATGCAATTTATATTGATTAAATTCATCGTAATTAACTATTGTTCTATTTTTCCTATGTTTATGTCTTGATGTAATCATTTGATTAAAATTATCAATGTCTATAGGAACTGCTTTGTCATAAAAATTCCAAATTTTATGGATATCATAAAAATCTCTAGCTCTCTTTTCTTGTGTTTCATCTAACGGATTGCCTTCTATATCATTTTTGAAGAGTTCTTTCTCTAATGTTATTTTTTCAAAAAATGTTCTATATGGTTCTTGAGTTAAAACAGCTACTGGTTGCATATCAAATTCAGCGATCTCCTCTTGATCCATGTATTTCAAAATAATCGCTTCTACTTTCTTCTCAATGACAGGAAACGGATCCATAAATGTGATTAGTTCAAGTTTAACTCTTTGATCTAAATCACTCACAGCATTAGTATCATAATATAAATACATTTCCTTAAAGTCAGCATACTTATCGTTAGTGGCTTCACTATTCCATGCCCATACTGATGCAAGTTCGTTGATAATTTCATGTGTTGCTTTTTGTTTGCCTTTTCTGCTTTTGGCGGTTTCGACTAAATCAATATCTTCTGAAAAACGATTGATGATGTTAAAACATTTAGATAGTGATGTTCCCCCAATAAACACCAGATCATCATGAATAGCATATATATGTTTAAGTGCCAATGTCACAAAATAGTCTTTTAATACAATCGCTTCATCAATGTCTTCTTCCTGACTTGCTAATGCAATATAATTCTCAAATAACTCTTTATTTAGATGTAACTTCATCATAGACCACCTTTCTTACAGTTTCTCTGAATCCAGCATATCTTTTACCTTTATAATACTCACTATAATGTATAATTTCTTCTTTTTTTAATCCTTGCCTATTTAATATATCTAGTAACTGACTTTTTGATTTTTCTATATTGTAATCACTATAATCCAAATATTTAATAAGCTCTAAGAATTCTAAAACACGACTATTTTCTCTGTTGATTTCAAAAGGCGGATGAGAAACAACCATTTTCCCATCATATAAATGTTTAGATCTTGTATGTATCGATACATTGTTTGATAAAATCTCATAAAATGAAGAAACTTGGGAAGTGAATTTATACTTATATAAAAGATACGACCCTGTTCTAATGCCTTGGTTTTTTTGCAAATACTTCTTATCTATAACATCTTTAAGTGATGGTTTTAAATGAGAGAATTTCTTAGTAGAACTAGGAACATAATATACCCCATTTTCGTAACGTTTTAATATGCCAAAAGAAACCAAATAAGAAACCATTTGATTTAAAGTATTGATATTTTCAATCTTTAATACATCTTGAATCTCATCTCTAAGAATAGGTTCTCTTTCATCGAAAGCATCCATAATTATACTTGCATTCATATTATCACCTCAATAATGCAATATTTTTTATATAATTATTATATCATTATTTAATCGTAAAGTAAACAAGATTAATGAGAAGAAAGAATAATGCTATGCTAAATAGTTTCAACTTATGTGTTCTACCAATATTAAAAGTTTTTGGCATTTAGCATATTAAAAATAAAAAGGATACCCAATCAACAAAGATTAGTTATCCAAAGATGAATAATAGATCCAAACATATAGTTACTTAGCTAGCTTATTATAGGCAGATGCATATTCTTCTAAAAGATCTTCTGATATATCTTTCAGTCTATCTTTCTCATAGGTTTTCTTGATGGCATATAGAGCTACCTCATAATCAATATCTCCACGTGCATAAAGATTGATAATCTTTTTTAACTTTTTAGGGTATGGTTTACCTCCGGTTAAATTTAATGCTTCAGCCAACTCTTGTTCTTTAACTGTAATATCCTTACTTGGTAATTTTACTTTAAATGGTAATCCTTTATTTAATATGATTTGGCTCAAGAATAAATCAACAGCCGTAGACATATTTATACCAAGTATATCTAAAATATCTTCCACTTCTTTTTTTGTTTCTTCATCTACTCTTACATTAATATACGTATTTTTACTCACAGTATCACCTCAATAACTATTGTAACACATTTGTTATACAATATAAGCGAAGAAAAAATAAAATGTGTTTTCTAGCCACTATTGATTGTTCTACCTTTACTTTCGCAATTATTACTTAGTTTTTTCATTGTTTTTTGTTATCACTTATTCTCTTAATATGGGGGATATGTATCATTTCTTATGGGTAGAATAAAATACTATTTGGGAAAACCAATATATTCCAATAAAAAATACAGGAATTCATCCTGTAAATCTTAAAAATAATGAAAATATCTAATTTTCATGTCAAAGGTTGCAGTCATTCATACATAGAACCGACAGTCCTTTCAGAAGGATGTTGGTGACATCAATAATATAGTATGAAAAAATTAAAACACCCTAAATCCAACCGTTTTTGCTAGTGTACCTAAAAAAATAATACTGATTTAAATAAACCAGTATTATTTTTCATAATGTGGGACAAGTTCTTTAATTTGTTTAGCGAGATTGTATCGATCATCCACCAGTGCGTTTGATAAATCATCTAATTTATCAAATACATTGAGTTTACAATTTCCGTTTGGCTCAACGAAAATCTTATTATTTTTGGTTCTTGTGACATTTGATTTATCGACAAGTAACTCTTCGTACATTTTTTCTCCAGGTCGTAATCCTGTAAACTGGATATTGATATCTTTATGTGGTTCTAATCCAGACAAGCGAATCAGTTTTTGAGCTAAATCTAATATCTTCATGGGTTCACCCATATCAAGGACAAACAGTTCTCCACCGTTGGCATACGCACCCGCTTGTATAACCAATTGACAAGCTTCAGGGATTGTCATGAAAAAGCGTGTGATCTCTGGATGAGTTACTGTGACAGGGCCACCCTCTTCAATCTGTTTTTTAAATAATGGTATCACTGAACCATTACTTCCTAAGACATTGCCAAAACGTACTGCGGCATAATCTGTGTCACTCTGATCATTGAACGCCATGATAATCTTTTCTGCGATCCGTTTTGTTGCGCCCATAATATTTGTAGGGTTTACGGCTTTATCGGTAGAAATCAGAACAAATTTATCAACATGATATTCATGAGCAAGTCGCGCTACATTGAGTGTGCCAAAGACATTATTTTTAATTGCCTCTTTCGGGCTTACTTCCATTAACGGGACATGTTTATGAGCTGCGGCGTGAAAGACGACATGAGGCTGGTATTGTTTGTATATTTCGGCCATTCTTTCATAATCTCTTACACTCGCAATTAAGACAATAATGTCCGGTTTGTGTTTCACTTTGTTGGTTCGATAGAGTCGATCTAACTCCATTTGTAATTCATACGCGTTATTTTCATAAATATCAACAATAATAATCGCTTTGGGATTAAAATGTCTTATCTGACGAACGAGTTCAGACCCGATTGATCCGCCACCACCAGTGACCATAATCGTTTTACCATCAATATAGTCTCTGATACCTGTCTCATCAAGTTTAATTTCATCTCGACCAAGTAAATCTTCAATTCTGACATCACGCAACTTCACATCATCAGAGCGTTCTTGTAACATTTCATAGAACGGTGGGAACAGTTTAATTTTAACCCCGGTTCCTTCTACTTTATTTAATATTTCTGTGATACGTTCCTTACTTGCTTTCGGAATCGCTACATATACTGTATTAATAGCATGCTCGTGGATGATTAAATCAATCTCTTCTGTACTACCTAGTACCGGTACAGAGTGGATTGTTCGGTCTATTTTACGGGGATCATCATCAATAAAACCAACGACTGTGGCGTCTATTCGATGGTTTTTTTGTGTCTCATTTAAAACGAGGGTTCCTGCGCTTCCTGCACCAACAATTAACGCCCGTTTACGAATCAATTCATACTTAAAATAACTTGTAATAAACCGGTATACTCTAAAGAATAACCGTACAAGTAACGTGAGCATCGTTGCCATAAAAAGGCCAATGATATAATATGATAACCGTAAATGGTTTTCATAAACCATTCTAACAATAAGGTAGGATACAAATGCCGCAACAATATTGGCAATGACGCCTTTAATGACTTCTTCTACACCAGCAAATTCCCATAAACTACGGTACATTTGAAAGAGTTCAAAAATCGTCCAATAGATTAAAATAATGATGGGCAACTCGTATACAAACTGCATTAATAATGTTTCACTAATAATCAAATCGTTTTTAATAAATAATGTTAATAAAAAAGAAAGCGATATGGCTATCGCATCAACAAAAAATAATATCAACGAATAGATATTGAGTCGCTTTCTAATTTTACCTGTTATTTTTTCAAAAGAAGACACACTAATTCCCCCAGTCATGATTCATATTATAACTCCCCTAGTTATAATATTATTCAGCTTGATTCCAAAAATGTTTTCCTAAAACGGCACCAACACCAACCATGCCACCAAGTACTAATCCAATCGCAGTATAGAGTAATACATTTGCGCTTGGTTGATATTCTGGTGCCATTAATGGTTTAATAATGTTACTGGTTAAATATTCATTGTATTCTGCTAAGATGATATTCGCATCATTAACGATTAAACTTAATTTATCATCTGCTAATTGCAAGTTTTCTTCTACTTTTTGTGCTTCTTCAGCTTGTTTTGCTTCTGTAACAACAAAGTTAGGATCATCACCATTGAGTCGATCAATTTGAAGTTCATAGTAAGCAATATCTTCTGTTAAATCAGCAATTTGTTGTTGTAAAGAAATTTGTGTTTCTAGTAATGTATTATAGTACGTATCAAACTCTAATGAGTCTGTATCTGACATACCTGGAATTAAAATGGTTTGTGTGCTGCCTTGATAGTTATCAATCATAACCTGTGCATCGGCTTCTTTTAGAATGGCTTTATCTAATTCTAATTGAAGCGTTTCAATTTTATAATTGTAGTTTGTGATTAAGAAATCAACATCTTTGGTTAACAAATAGGAATTCACCCGTGACACAACTTGATTGAGTTCAATACGTTCAACTAAGTTTGTACGGACGACTAAATCACCAAAGGTAATGCCTAGTGTTGGTGATGTAAATCCACTATCTTCACGCGCATTCATGGCGTTTGTTATTAATGTTGCTTGCGTATCTAAAATGTCGTACGCCTCTAAATAGTCATATGAGTCAATATCTTGATTTGTAAAATTATAAACTGTGGCCTGATTAATATATTTCCGTTCAAAATCTATTCTAAATTGATCAATAATTTCATTTAATAATATTCTTGCTTGTTCCACACTGATGGTTAAATTACCATTGTTTAACAATAATTTATAATTAGAAGCATAATAGGTGATGGGTTCGCCACCTTCTTCAATGGATTTTTGAATCGATGCTAAAACATTCCCTGGTACAATCGGTTGAATTGTTAAGTTGTTACGGACATCATTAGTTGTTAATTCCATACCCACTTCTTCGATGGCTAATGTGATAACATACGGTTCAATTGCTTCACTATAGTCAAATCGTGTACCATCAGGATATTCACCTGATGAAACCCCATTCCATTGCATCGTCACGATGGTACCAACTTCTGATTCTAAGTTATTATAGACTGTTCCACCAATAAAAGCGAATATCGCAAAAATGACTGTCACAATTGCGATAAAAATTTTCCGATTCCATATCACTTCAATGAGTTCTTTTAAACTAATTTCATCATATTCTTGTTCCATTCTTTCCATTTGTAAGCCTCCTATAGGTATCTGATAAATACGTTTTTTATTATACCGTAAAACACGTTAAAAAGATACTGCTTTTAAAATTTTTAATGCGATTGAAAAAGTATTTTATAATACACATCTTCTTTTTCATCGTTTGATGTAATCCCTACATAATAATCTCCTTTTGGTAGATTATAGTAAGTCGAGGTATCGTTATCTTCAAAAAGAATTTCTTCGATGACATTCATATTTTCATCATAAATTTTTACAATTAAGTTTGTTGGTACCGTGAGTTCTCGTAGACTTAATTGATACCGATCTGTTCGATCAATATGAACACCAAGCAAATCAATATCAGAGCCATAGTTTAAGATACCCTCAATAAACTCAAAAGAATCTGTCGTTACAACTTTTATAAAATTAAATGGATTCATATTATTAGCATGATCATCGTTAATCGCTTGTGGCAATGATAACGCAAACGCATTCATATCCATATCATAAGCGATATCAATTTCCCATGTGACTGATGGCATACTCTGATTAATATCAGACAACCATGCTTCATAGATCTCTGTAAAGTCTATTTTGAAAGATGTAAACACATCATCTTCAGTATTGTATGTTGCTACTAATCTTACCGGGTAATTATGATAAGTCGTTGGGATCTCAATGCCAAATATATCATAATATTTTGATGGGTCTAAGTCACCTAACAAGACATCATGTTCAAAGACTAATTCAGTATTATTATTAGTCATCGTTCCATGTTTAACATAATCATAAAATGGTTGCTCAAAGAATTTCGTCACTTCAACTGATGCATCACGTTCATACTTTAACCATTGTTCATCATAGACGTATTGAAAATACGAACCATTATTTTTTGTAAAAATAATATCACCATTTGTATAGTTTAAATCTTCACTATAGACATCACTAATACGCCACATCTCATGATCATTATCGACATAGACATATTTATTGGTAACTTCTGTATTCTCTAAGGACCCTTTGGTCTCCGTATAGAGAATGGTATAAGCATCAAGATTATTCATATAATCTTGATGGTAATCCAGGTAGTTGTCTGGGTTGTTACATCCTGTTAAGATGCTTAGTGTAGATAACAAACTCACTATAAGTAATCGTTTCATATTATGTCTCCTGTAAATTATACTTTTACCTTGTAAAAATTATACTAATTTTTGTTGTAAAATGCAAACACAAGGTAACATTAGAAAATGATGATATAAATGATATCATCATTTTAGTTTAGCTAATTGTTTTTCTAACATCTCTTTTTCGTGATATAACTCTTTAACTATCGTATCACGCTTTTCAAAAAAAACAATCAAAATCTTTACATACTCTAAATAATATTCCATTTTCTCAACATCATTGCTTGTTAAAATAGCATCACAATTCCCCATCTTATTTGCTCCCCTTTTGCTTTTATTGATCACACACAGAATGGTTTCCTTTTTCTTATATGTAGTATAATGGCATAAGGGGATTTTTTCAAGCAACCTTTTTATTACATTATTCAGTTATGGTGGCACTTTCGACTATTACGTTATTTATACGGACAATGCCATCGACTGCTTTGTAATTCAAAACGATGCTGTAACTTATATTGTCAACTAAATCATCAAATTCATATAAGTAGCTATTCAGTTCGAGTTGTGTGATGGTGTAATTTGATGGTACAACTGAAAGTGGCAGAATCGCTTCTGGATTTTCTTTACAGTCATAATACGCCTCTTCAATAAAGTATTCTTGACATCTGTCTCTAGCCGCATAATCATTTATGATATCTTCAAACACGGTTTTTAGTGTTTCTTCAGTTAGGTCTAATTCAGTAGGAGCACTTGCTTCAGCATAGCTTAAGCCAGAAAACTGATAAATCCCATCGACTACTGTTAAACTAATATGGAACTCATATCCTGGTGCTTCATTATAATATTGTGTGGTTATGGTATATTTGCCATTATCTTTTGGAATAACCCCAATGGTACTCGAGAGTCTATAAAAATCATGTGGTAATATCTCAATATTTTCATTTAAGCAATAACTTTTCACTTTACCATAAAAGTGATTATCACAAAAACTTTCATCAATGACACCATCACCTTCAATGAGCAATGCTTGAAAGATATCTTCAACCACCTCAAACTCACTCACAGATGTTTCTGTACAAACAAGCATATCGGGATATTCTTCACAATATGCTTGATTGATAATAATGTCTCTTTCTTCATTACTAAAAATAGACATTAATATAATGGATACAATAAATACCAATCCGATTGGTATTAATACTTTTGCTTGTCTCATGTTCTCACCCCGTAGAAATACATCTAGTATTATACACTATAACAGGCATAAAAAAAACTTCAACAAGAAAAATGTTGAAGTTTTTTTGTCGTTACTCTTCTTCTGTGTCAACTTGGCATGTATTCACACCAAATAATTTGTAAAGCCCACACGTATGGAAATATGCTGTGGCAAAACTAATGACACCTAATACTAGAAATAGCCAAAATGGTTGAAAGAAGAAACTTAAAATAATAAAGATAATCCCTACACCATAACGAATTTTTGCATCTAAACTACCGACATTCTTTTTCATTTTCTTTTCACCTCTACTATTATTATACCGTAAACCGATAAAAAACAAAATAGAAAAACATTTTCATATATGTCTTAAACGCTATGAAACCCTAATAGTCATCATGCGGTGTTAAATTTTTTCGTAAATACGCTTTTACTTCTTTTATTCTAGATTTAGAAGGTGGTGTTATATGGTTGAGTAAATATGGGTAGCCTAAGGCTTCCCATTTAACTTTACCTAATGTATGGTAGGGTAAGACTTCTACTTTTACCAAACTATCTAACGAATCTAAAAAATCTTTTAATGCCTTTAAGTCCGTTATACTATCGTTCACCGATGGGAGTAAGACATGGCGCACCCAAATCGGAATGTTTTCTTGATCTAGATAGCGACACAGACTTAACGTACGTGAATGACTTACGCCCGTTAAATCTCGATGCAAGTCATCATCCATATGCTTAATATCAATCATCACTAAATCAGTATACGATAATAATGTTTTTACATCCTCTGTTAAGTCAACAAACCCAGCAGTATCAAGACAGGTATGTATCCCGCGTTCTTGTAATGCTTTAAATAAAGGAATGATTGACTTTGCTTGAAGTAATGGTTCGCCACCAGAGACTGTTACACCGCCCGTTTTTAAGAAGACTTTTAAATCATCAATTTGGTCTAATAACGAATCAATCGACATCTCTGTTCCTTGATTCATCTCCCATGTATCTGGGTTATGACAATAAAGGCATCGCATATGACACCCTTGTGTAAAAATGACAAACCGGATCCCCGGTCCATCGACTGTCCCGAACGATTCAATTGAATGAACGTTAAGTGTCATTTACACACCTTTATGAATGGTTCGGTTAATCACATCGAGTTGTTGTTCTTCAGTTAGTTTCACAAAGTTTACCGCATAGCCTGATACACGAATGGTTAATTGCGGATACCGTTCGGGATGTCGCATCGCATCAATTAATAATTCCCGTTTAAAGACATTCACGTTAACGTGATGTCCGCCTTTTAAGAAATACCCGTCCAAAAGACCGACTAGATTAGTCTGTTTACGCTCCATTCCTTTTCCTAAAGCATCAGGTGTAATACTAAAAGTATAACTAATCCCATCTTGTGCATGCTCATATGGCAGTTTTGCGACACTAGATAGTGACGCTAAAGCGCCGTTACGATCACGCCCATGCATTGGGTTTGCCCCTGGGGCAAATGGTTCATCGGCTTTTCTACCATCGGGTGTACTCCCCGTCTTTTTCCCATACACAACATTGGATGTAATCGTTAAGATACTCATTGTCGGGATAGCATCACGGTATGTATGAAGTTGTCGTAATTTGTCATAAAGTTCTCAACAATTTCACAAGCGATTGTATCAACGTGTTCATCGTTATTCCCATACATTGGATACTCGCCATCAATCTCATAATCTTTTGCGAGACCTGTCTTCTTATCTCTTATGACATGAACGTTTGCGTATTTGATGGCTGATAAACTATCAGCCACAACACTTAATCCCGCAATTCCTGTGGCGAAATACCGTTTAACATGTTTATCATGTAAGGCAAGTTGAATACGTTCGTAAGCATATTTATCATGCATATAATGAATCACATTTAATGTATTGACATACAGTTCTGCGAGCCAATCTGTGATTAGATCATAATTTGTCATGACGTCTTCATAGGTTAAAATATCACTGGTGATTGGAGCAATTTTAGGCCCTACTTGTTTGCCTGTTTTTTCATCAACCCCACCATTAATCGCATATAGTAATGCTTTGGCTAAATTAGCACGTGCGCCAAAAAATTGCATTTCTTTACCTAGTTCCATTGGAGACACACAACAGGCAATCCCATAATCATCCCCATGCGCGTTGCGCATTAATTGATCATTTTCATATTGAATCGACGAGGTATCGATTGATACCTTCGCACAATAGGATTTAAAGTTATCCGGCAAGTCATCGGACCAAAGCACTGTTAAGTTAGGTTCTGGCGCAGACCCTAAGTTATATAATGTATGTAAAACCCGATAGGATGTTTTGGTAACTAAGGGTCTGCCATCAAGTCCCATCCCGCCAATGGATTCAGTGACCCAAGTTGGGTCTCCGGTAAAGAGTTCATTATAAGCATGTGTTCTTGCGAAACGGACCAATCGTAATTTCATCACAAATTGATCAATCAGTTCTTGGGCTTCAAATTCTGTGATGGTCCCTTCAGTTAACTCTTTGGTAATATAAATATCTAAAAAGGTCGATACACGTCCTAAAGACATAGCCGCACCATTTTGTTCTTTAATCGCCGCTAGGTAGGCAAAATACGTCCATTGAATGGCTTCTTTAGCATTACTTGCTGGTTCACTGATATCAAAACCATAACTAAGTGCCATTTCTTTGAGTTCATTTAGGGCATGCATTTGTTCTGTGAGTTCTTCACGAAGTCGTATTGCGTCTTCAGTCATCGTTTTGGTATCGTTTTTTAATTGCGCTTGTTTGTGATTGATTAAAAAGTCAACACCATATAACGCCACACGTCTATAGTCACCAATAATACGACCACGTCCATAAGCATCAGGCAATCCTGAGATAATCCCACTTTTACGCGCATTTAACATCTCTTTCGTGTAGGCATCAAATACCCCTTGATTATGTGTTTTACGATAGCTGTTAAAAATATCGACGATGTCAGGATCAATGTCATAGCCATATTCTTTTGCGGCGGCGACGGCTACTCTAATCCCACCATTCGGTTGGAAAGACCGTTTTAACACTTTGTCGGTCTGAAGACCGACTATGATTTCATCGTCTTTGTTTATATATCCTGGTTTATGTGAGGTGATGGTAGAGATAATAGATGTATCCATATCTCTTACACCTTTATGTTTTTCAATTTCAAGTTCTTCTAAAATGAGCGACCATAACGCCTTATTTGCCGCGCTCGCATCTTCTAAAAAAGAGTCATCTCCATAATAAGGATTATAATTCGCTTGAATAAAGTCACGTACATTAGGGGTTTTTTGCCACGTATCCCCTTTAAATGCTTTCCACTGTTTAAACATACACTCAACTCCATACCTTTTATACCTATAGTGTAATATAAAAGCAGTCTTTCCTTCAATTCGTTCTAACAGGTAAATGTTATCATTTAACATGTAAAGGTTTTTATTGTAATTGACAAAAAAAGTCAAACAGATTCAGTCTGTTTGACTTCTAAGTTAATCATTATTGCGTGATCTCATAAAGTAATTCATTGTCATTCGCGTTAATCGTTAATGTGTCACCGGGACTTAACGCACCTTTAATAATGTGTTTCCCGACAGTGGTTTCGATATGACGCTCAATATACCGCTTAGTAGGTCGTGCGCCAAAGGTTGATGAATAAGACGCGTCTCTAATGAATGCTTTTGCGCGATCTGTCACTGATAAGGTAATATCTTGTTCGTTTAGTTTATACTCTAAATCATGCAGTAATAATTCAATAATCTGAATCATTTCATCTTTAGTCAGTGGTTTAAATAAAATGGTATCATCAATACGATTTAAGAATTCAGGTTTAAAGTGTTTATGAAGTAATGCTTCAACCTCACTTTTGGCTTCGTCTGTAATATTACCGTCTTGATCGATGCCATTGAGTAAATGTTGGCTACCGATATTACTGGTCATAATCACAATCGTATTTTTAAAGTTAACAGTTCGTCCTTTACTATCCGTTAACCGTCCATCATCTAAGAGTTGTAATAAGGTATTAAAGACTTCTGGGTGGGCCTTTTCGATTTCATCGAAAAGGATCACTGAGTATGGTTTACGCCTAACTGCTTCTGTTAGTTGGCCACCTTCATCATGCCCGATATAACCCGGTGGGGCACCGATAAGTCTTGCGACAGTATGTCGCTCTTGATATTCACTCATATCAATACGGATCATATTGTGTTCACTATCAAAGAGTGTTTCTGTTAATGTTTTAGCAAGTTCTGTTTTCCCCACTCCGGTAGGCCCTAAGAAAATAAAGCTCCCGATAGGTTTTTGTGCATCTTTTAATCCACTACGGGCACGTAAGACCGCATCACTCACTAACGTAACAGCCTCATCTTGGCCAATTACACGCTTGTGTAAGATATCTTCTAAATGTAACAGTTTCTCACGTTCACTTTCAACGAGTTTACTAACGGGGATCCCTGTCCATTTTGAAACAATTTCTGCGATTTCTTCTTCGGTGACTTCCTCTTTTAACAGTTCATGATCAGTCTGTTCACTTAATGCATCTAACGCTTTTTCCTTTTCAGGTAAGTCACCATATTTTAGTTTGGCAAGT
The DNA here is from genome assembly GCA_036172455.1 of Candidatus Izemoplasma sp. Lineage (NCBI taxonomy): Bacteria > Bacillati > Mycoplasmatota > Mollicutes > Candidatus Izemoplasmatales > Candidatus Izemoplasmataceae > Candidatus Izemoplasma > Candidatus Izemoplasma sp. The sequence goes on along the minus strand of JAXKVY010000003.1, from coordinate 179,090 downwards.
TTTTCTAAGTCATACGCTTTTTCTGCTTCTTCAATCTGACGTTTGATTTGGTCAATTCCTGCCTTGAGTTCTTTGATGTGCGCAATTGATCCTTTTTCTTTATCCCATGTTGCCTTTAAGCGAGATAGCTCTTGTTGCTGGTTTGATAATTCTTCTTCAATGCGTTTGAGTCGTTCTTTAGAGTCTTTATCACTTTCTTTTTTGAGCGTTTCACGCTCAATCTCAAGTTGTAAAATCTTACGGTTTAACTGATCGAGTTCTGCGGGCATTGAATCGATTTCAGTTCTGATGAGCGCAGCCGCTTCGTCCATGAGGTCAATTGCTTTATCCGGTAAAAAACGATCACTAATATATTTATTAGATAGGGTTGCGGCGGCGATTAAGGCATTGTCTGTAATTCTAACCCCATGATGAATTTCAAACTTTTCTTTTATCCCACGTAAGATACTAATCGTATCTTCGATATTGGGTTGATCAATCATCAACGGTTGGAAACGACGTTCTAAAGCTGCGTCTTTTTCAATATACTTCCGGTATTCATCGATGGTCGTTGCGCCAATACAATGGAGTTCTCCTCTAGCAAGTAGTGGTTTTAATAAGTTCCCGGCATCCATCGCACCTTCTGTTTTGCCTGCGCCAACAATCGTATGGAGTTCATCAATAAAGAGAATAATCCGTCCATCGGACTTAGTGACTTCATTTAAGACGCTTTTTAAGCGTTCTTCAAACTCACCACGGTATTTTGCTCCTGCAATTAAACTTCCCATATCAAGGGCAAAGATGGTTTTATCTTTCAATCCTTCTGGAACATCTTCATGATAAATCCGTTGCGCTAAGCCTTCGGCAATAGCGGTCTTACCGACCCCTGGTTCACCGATTAAGACTGGGTTATTTTTTGTTCTACGACTTAAGATTCGAATTGCCCGTCTAATCTCGGTATCTCGACCAATCACAGGATCGAGTTTCCCCTCTCTTGCTAGTTCGACTAAGTCACGCCCATATTTTGTTAAGGCATCATAACTTTGTTCAGGTGAATCACTGGTGACTTTTTGGTTACCTCTGACTTTTTTGAGTTCGCCTAAAAAGACCCCTTTTGTAATATTATGATTTTTTAAGAGCGTATAGACATCGGTCCCTTTAGTCTCTAACATACTTAAAAAGAGATGTTCAACAGAAAGGTATGTATCTTGAAACTGTGACATCTGTTTTTCGGCATTCACTAAGATTTGTGACGCAAAGCGAGACATATAAGGTTGACGATCAGTCCCCGTGACTTGTGGAAGTTGTCTAATGTGTTTATTCACGTCTGATTTAAGTGCCGTTAAATTGGCATTCATATTATGTAATAATTTGGGTATTAACGCCGACTCATCATCTAACATCGCTAAAAGTAAATGGATATCTTTTATCTCTTGATGATTATGTTCAAGCGCTAATTGATTGGCATTATTAAACACTTGGCGTGTGGCTTGTGTCATTTGTTCTGGTTTCATTGGTTCTCACGTCCTTTTAGAGTAAAAACACTTCAAGTTGCCTTGAAGTGTTTTTTGAGTATTAGTCGATGTCAATCATATACTTGTTTACTTTTTCTTCAAGTTTTGGTGCATGAATTGTTAAGACACCATTATCTAATTTCGCTGTGAATTTAGATGGATCAACATCTTTTAAGTGGAGTCTACGTTCATAAGACTCGACACTGCGTTCTCTGTGGATATAATCTTTCACGTCTTCTTCAGTTTCTTCTTCGCGATTAACTGAGATAATTAATTGTTCATCTTCAAAGTGAACACTGATATCTTTTTTGTCAATACCTGGCATATCGGCATCTACTATATATTCGTCTCCTGTATCTCTAACATCAAGTTTGAAATTGCGATAGCCATAATCGCGTTCACTGAAGAAATCATCGAATAGATCAAATACATCACGATATCCACGATCATTTCTATTCACTGCATTGGTTCTGTAAGGTGTTAATCTAAACATAGTTATTCCTCCTTATTTTGTTTTGTTGGCACTCTCTTTTGTTGAGTGCTAACAACTTTACATTTATATAATATCACATTTCTTTATTTTGTCAACCCCCGTGATTAACTTTTTTTAATATAAAATAAAATGCGCTTGTTTAAGCGCTTTAAGAAGAATATAATTGTTGTATTTCATCTAGTTAATATCACAAAGATATGGTATAATAGTATCGTTTAAAGGGGGATTATATATGTCAATACAACGTTTTTTTGGTCACGATATTGATTATTCGAAGGCCGCGACCATGTTTACGATTCATCATTTGTTTTATGTTATTTGTGCCGTCATCGCTGTGGGGACAGCGATACTGTTTGGCAAAAAGATTCACGACTTAACTAAAGAAGATGTAATCAAGCGGGGGCTTATTATCACACTCATTATCTTAGAGGTAGCGTATCATATTCATAACTTTACTTATCCTCGATTAAGTCTACCATTACATATTTGTTCTATTGCCGTCTTTTTAAATATATGGCTACTACTGACTGACCGGCAAGATGTCTTCAAATATGCCTTTTTCTTTGGAACACTCGGTGGCTTAATGGCTCTTGTATTCCCAAATAGTTTAGGCTACACATACTATAATGTTAGATATTATCATTTTATGCTTATTCATATGATTATTATCTTTATTCCTTTATATTATTATAAAGCCTATGATTATCGTGTGGAGTATAGCGATTTGCTCACCGTTTATAAACACGCATTTATGATCGGTGTCGTGATTTATTTAATCAATGCGATATTATTAAGACTTGGATTTGATGCGAATTATTGGTTCATTAACTACGTACCAACAAATGTTGAAGAGTTATTTCCACTCTATCAACTCTATGTCTTTGTCCATTTGAGTGCCGTTTTTATCACAATGAATATTTTGTATTATGTCACGCACTATGTACCAGACACTTTAAATTTAAAACCAGGAAACTAAAAAACGGACAGATTGTCCGTTTTTTTATTATCTCTCCCAAAGGAAAGAGCCGCCTCTCGGCGGCCCTTAAGGAAGGGGATGTGTGAATAAATAAATTATTCACCATGCTATGTAAGGGATAAGTGTAGGATCTCTCCTACGCTTATATTATAATACATTTTAAATTAGTTTACAAAGCATTTTGCTTTCTTTTTTTTATAGAAATGAGTTTCTTAGCCAAGCTGTGCGCTATTCAAAGAAGTAATACATTAACAGTTTGGTTAAGCTGTAATTATCATCATCTATAAGCGCAATTAAGGCATCATAATCAGCTTCTGTGGTGATTTCTCCATTAGTTAAGTAAGATGCTAAATCACTTTCACTAATTGATTCTGTAAAGACTAAGACATCTGTTGCGTCATCGCCACCTACCCAGTGTAATTCAACGGTATACTCAGTACCATCCCAAGTAACAGTTGATTTAGAGTCATCGATCACCGCGCTGGTCTCAACCCAGTAATCAAATTGATCTAGCGTTCTTGCCGTATTCACAATGGCTGCTAAATCTGTATTGTTCGACATATCATACATTTCAATATCATATAGTAAACTTTCAACTTCCCAAATCAGATTGAGTTTAGCATGTTCTGTGAGTAATGCGTTCGCATCATCTAACTCTGTTGGTAATGTAACAGTCGCACTGTCTGTCATGGTTATATTGATTGTAAATTCATTCACACCTGTAAAAATATCATTTTTCGTGTCAGGGGTGAATTCAATATCACTTGAAATATCATTATAGTTATCTGTCACAAGTTGATCTGCGAATGTGGTTAAATCAATCATCATGTCCATACGATTAATATTGTTTGGATCATATTCCATTGTCATATCAATAGGTGCGAGTCCTGATAATTCATTCATCGCTTCTGTATATGGCATGATATCATCACACGTATCAGGTGCACCGTCTTGACATTCTAAGTGAGATGTATAATCATTGATCATATCAACTGGCAATGTTTTAAAGCCACTGAGATAAGTATAGGCATCTTCGACGAATTCGGTATAGACACTTTCATACATTGATGGTGTCAAATCCATTTCAACAAGTAACGTTGTCTCCTCAGTCCGTGATAATGTACCAGTCATATCCTCATGATTTAAATAATACTCTAAATTAAGATAAGGATCAAATTGATCTAAATTATTCAAGGCATATTCAATATCGTCACCATAGTCACTGTATTGTTCTAAGTAAAGGACAGTTGGACTAAATGGTGCGAGCAACAGTGCCATATTTGGTGCCGTTGTACTTAATGATGTCACATACGCATCAAAGGTCGTTTGTCCAGCACGCATCGCAAGCAATAAACTGTCAACATTTAAGGTTTCTGTTTGAAGCGCGTCGGGATCAATTTGTTGGATATTGGTTAGCCATAATTCACCATCAAAGTGTGGAATTTGTCTGACAGCTTCTTCAATATGAGGGTCACCCCAAATAATCTCAATCACACCTTCTAAGACGGTATTATTGTTAATCGATGTCATCAGTGTTTCTAGTTTAGGATAAACATAGCCTTCAACTAATATTTCAATATCTGTTACACTTAAGTTTTGTAAGAATAACGTTAAGCCACCTGTGTTTAAATCATTTAACATCGCATTGACATCAATGACTTCACCATTATGCGATAACGCTTCAAGCGCAGTTTGATGTGTGGTTAAATATGCAATGATATCTTCTTTTTGATTCGCTATGTCACTTGCGTCCCAAACCATATCTTGATAATAATTATCATTTGTCCCATCATCTTCTTGCATTGCAGCCCATTCTAAGGCAGCAACTTCTTGAGATGTAAGACTATTAAACCATGTTTCAAAGTTTGTCGCAGCTTGGTAACTCGTGAGTAAGGTATCTGAATCAATGCCTTTATAGTAAGCCATCTCTCCAGTATCATTATTGATTAGAGTGAGTACCGCTGCTTCTATCTCATTCACGTGGGTTAATTCACTCGTTAAGAACATAAACATGTTTTGTTCAATGGTTGGTTTAACCACCAATTCTTTAAAGTCTGTCATTTCTTGGGGGGTTAAATTGTTTAGCCAATACTCAGTTCCGTAGTTAGTTAATGTGTCATTGGTTAATATATTGGCTGCGTCCGAAATAGTAATGCTTCCCACAGTACCGTTCACTGTTCCATCACTCGCATCGATTTGATTGAGTAAATTGACAATCATTGGTGCGACATTTGCCTGGTCAATCGCCAGCAATAAACCGTCATAGTCAATTGCTTGTAACTTGGTTTCAAACCCTGCCACATCTTCATTGATGACAAGGGTTGTGAATAAGTCATCTAAGTTAACATTATAGGTTGCGGATGTAATGCCTAAGGCATTATCTATCTCAGCTTGTGCGTTAACAAAGACATCATGTCCAACATCATCAAAGAACATATCGGCTAAAATATCTTTCATCATTTCAATTTGAATCATGTTTTCAATGGTATCATCAAATTGGAATAAGACATACTCAGATTCAAAGCCCATCCACGCGAGTTCATTTTGCGCAGTTTGATCAAGTTCTGCCACAATTGGTGCTCTTTCAACATAGACATGAACGCCCATATCAACTTCTTCAAAGTACATGGTAATATCGATACTTTCTTCACCATCTATGTCTAAGACCACATGGCGCTCTAATATCATCATGCCATTATTGTCCACAAATTTATCAGTAATGACTGCGTCGATATAATGCGTTTCATCAATATCTTCAGTCACCTCTAGGTATAAAGAAGTCGTTTGCCCTAATGCACTACTGAAATCCATAGAATTAATCGCAGTAGATAAAAATGTTAAATCACCGGAAACATTATAGTTTTCGATCATTGTATCAATCAAAATTTCTTCTGCCGTGCGGTCGTCATCGTCATCTGGGATGACTTCTTCACACGATGGATCATCAGGGTTTTCTACACAGTTCACAATATCATCGACATCCTCTTCAGAAAACATACCACATGCCGATAACGATAAAACCATGAGCCCAATTAGAAATAACCCTAATAATTTCTTCATTAATAACACCTCTCCTTTTAATTTTTCTTTCTATCTTTATTATAACAAGCGCATATGAATTTTTTGTGAATTTTACTTCGAAATATAAAATATCGAATTATTTTGGTGTTTTTAGGAGAAATTGCTTATAATAATATTAAGATGAGGAGCGTTAATCATGCGATGGATAATGATTGATCAATTCAGAAAACTCAAAACGCATTGGTTTTACGTTATAAGCCTTGGCCTGTTAATCATTACGATCAGTGCGACTTACACTGTCATGAAAACCAGTGTGGATCGCCTTGATCAAAACTATGATGCGTTTTTAAAGACCCAACAGGTTGAAGACTTTTATTTTAGCATGGGCGATATTGATTTAAATTATCTCACAGGGAGTCAAACCATTACCTTATGTCAAGAACTTGATATCTTGACAGACTGTTCATTAGCATTAGCGCAACCACATAATTCTATCCTGCAAAATGAATTAAATATCTTGGTCAATCAAAAAATTAAAGATGCGCCAGACGTCTATGACAGGATTGTTCAAGACGCGATTACTATCTTTGAAGATCAGTACAATTATACCGTTGAAAAACGGGTAACAAAGAATATTATCGATGATCCTTATATCTATAAATTCATCAGTATCACCGAGTCTATCAGTATTCCTTATATTCATGAAGGAAGGCTACCAAATACCACTGGTGAGATTGCTATATTTCAGGTGTTCGCAGAGGCAAATGATTTAGAAATTCATGATACGTTAGAGATTGATGGGACCTTTTATACAATTACTGGTTTTTTCTATCAAGTCGATTTTATCTATCCTATCTTTAGTTTATCAACCATTGAGTTTGATCCGAATGTTCAAACATTGGTCTTAACGACCGAGGAAACGATTAATCATTTAGGTGGCTTTGCCTTTACGAAGTATCATGTCAAAGGCGATCTTGTGGAATTGATTGGTGATGTTGGGTATGATGAATTAATGAATGCTGATTACTCGCGGTTAAATCAAGGGATGCGCATGGTTCAGATTGTATTTCCTAAGGAACTAAATTACCGGATTATTGCGCTTGATGAAGAGGTCACGAACGCTAGAGTATTTATGAATACTTTTTTACCGGTCTTTTATGGATTAACGTTACTTATTATAACCCTGTTTATCACGCGATATATTAAAGATAATAAAGCCGATATTTTAATATTTAAACAACTTGGCTATACTCAAAAAGAAATACATCTAGGGCTTTTTACACTCCCTTTACTGTTAGGGTCGTTAAGTGTATTAGGTTACGTGATTGGCCTAGCTTTACACCCTTATATTTTTAGACTATATAGTGCACGTTATTTATATCCGAAAGCACCATTTCAGTTTGAGTTTACGATTTTTCTGTTCACTGTCATTATCCCGTTCATGTTCATTCTTATCGTCTCTTACATCACAATACATAAAGCGCTATTGTTTAAAACAGTGACTAAGAAACGGTTTATATTTAAATTTGTCCCCATCAAAACACTCGTTTATACCCTCATTCTATTTTTAAGTATTGGGGTGTTTGTCCATGTCGGTGTTCTTGCGAGTAATATGTTTTCTGATTTTATTGATACCACGAAAACAGGCAATCATTATGAAGAAATGATTAACTTACAATATTATGAAAATGATCCTTTGAAAGATTCGTATGAATCTTACACAAAAGAAACGATCACTATTACCTCTATCAATCATAACGAGATTACACCAAAAAGAACCATGCTTTATGGCATTGACTCTGACACATCATTAAAACGCTTGATTGATGACGATGTCACTAACAATGCATTACTTTTAGAAGGCATTATTATCAGTGACTATTTAAGTACACAATTAGCGTTAGACATGGGTGACTCAATCAGTTTCACACTTGGGTCGGTGTCATTAACCAAAGAGATTGTGGGTATCTCTAATGAACTCATCGATAGTAATATCTTTATGTTAAAAAGTGAGATGTTAGCTCAATTAGGATTCAATTATGATGCGTATAACGGTATTTATACAACCGATCATACCTATGATCATCCTTATATTACCTCACGGATTGATTACAACGCTTCTGTCGATCAAATGGCTGATGTCTTGACCATCAGTACGTATATCTTAAATGTCTTATTAACGTTAAGTGTCATCATTGGTCTATACTTGTTTATTTTAGTCATGATTGAATATAATGATACCCAATCGATTAATATTGCGATTTTAAAAAGTTTAGGTTACACCTTAAAAGAAATACATATTCGATATACATTGCCACTTTATATTGGATTTGTAAGTGGTTTTATCCTGAGTATCCCTGTATCAACTTATCTTATCCAACAGCTATTAAACGTCATCATTGAAACTATCGGTTTTAAACTTGTGTTAGACATCAACCCTGTATCATTCGGCATCGTTTTCATCGCATCACATTTCTTTTTCGGTGTTTTAGTGTTCATTGAACAACGACGTTATGACCAAATAAGTATCCATGAACTCTTGAAAAAAGAATAAGTTGAAGAAATCCCTTAAAGAAGTATTCTTTAAATCTTATTGACAAATTGACCATGTTAATGATAAACTTATACTACGAGAGTATTATGAGAAAGGATGATTCCATGAGCGATCAGGCTTTAACAAAGGAAGAACGTATTCTTGAGGCTGCGATTATAGAATTTGCACAGAAGGGATATAAAAAAGCGTCCACCAACAGTATTGTTAGAGACGCTGGCGTATCAAAAGGACTACTCTTCCATTATTACATTTCGAAAAAAGAATTGTATATTACCGTCCATCAACATATTTTGGATGTTTTTCGTAATGAACTGTATGATGGAGTGAATTTTGCTGATCGTGATGTCTTTCATCGATTAAGCGCGACGACTGTTCAAAAAATCTCTTCTTATATCCAACACCCTGAGTTTATGGCATTCTTAGAAAAACTCACTCAGGTCAAAGAAAAAGAAATCAAACAACGTTGCCAAATACAATCCGAGCATGAACAGATGATCATTTATAACAAACTATTCAGTAATATTGACTACTTCTTATTCGATGAGAAAGTCAACATCGAAAAAACCTTGAATGTTGTCCGTTGGACCATTGATCGGATCTCACAAGAATGGTTTGCGGATAATGACAATCAATTTAAAGAAGACGCATTTGGTGAGTTAGAAAAAGATATCGAAGAATATATTGATTTATTTAGAGACGTATTTTATAAGTAAAGACACTTCAAGTGTCTTTTTTTATGCCGTAAATGGCAAGATAATAATCAATGACCCTAATACTACGAAAAGGACAATTAAGAATGTGCCCACAAATAATACAACTGACAATACGACGTTCATAAGACGTCTCATGAAACGACCATGTTTAATCTGAAAGACAAACTGAACGAGATGAATCATACTTGTTATCATCATCACAAATTTAACAATGCCATCCACTAATAAAATAATAATCACAACTATTGCCGCAACAACACTCGTTGTGGCAAATTCAGTGATGATCCATAAAGAAAAGACCGTAAAGAAATAACTAAATAGAATAAAACGCGTCAACTGTTTTGGCGATTTAAACATGATATCACTCCTACGTCTTGATAACTTTAGTATATCTTAAAATATAAATATATGCATTAAAAAACAGGCTTTCGCCTGTTATTTTAAAATAATTGTACAATGTAGTAAGTAATTACCCCTACTGAAGTACTTAAAAATGTTCCCCACGCTAAATCAACAACTGTCACGAGTATTGGCCAATCTTTTAACGTTGCCAAATTGGTGAGATCATACGTTGCATACGTGATAAAACCAAATAGCATGCCTGAGATAATTACACCACTAAGATTACCATCTATATTAGGCATAAGCACAAAATAGACAATCCCAACAACAAAGATGAGATAAAAGATTAACGCCGCAATAAAGTTTGGTGTCTCAGTCATTAAATGACCGATTTGACTCTTATAAAACTTTGGCGCAACAAGTCCTAGCCATATCGCATCAATCGCTAAAAAGACAATAAATGATATCAAATATAATTTAATAAAACCCATACAATCAACTCCTTAAATGTATTATACTATATCTTGTCACTTTCTGGAACCCTAATACGCGTTTTAAATTTAGATTATTTTGATATTGACAATAGTGTGCATTATACACTATAATAGTATTGAGGTGATACGATGGGAGATAACACACTCGATAATTTAATTCAAGAGTTAAGAAAAGGCACCTTAGTGCTTGCCGTTTGTTCACAGTTATCAACTCAACACTATGGTTATAGTCTTGTTGATACGTTACAAAAAAAGGGGTTAGATATTGATAAAAATACGCTTTATCCCTTACTTAGACGACTTGAAAAACAAGATATTTTAACGGCCACTTGGGATACAAAGCGTGCTCGACCACGAAAATACTATCAACTTAGTACGTATGGTAAAAAGATTTATGCATCACTTAAAGACGAATATCATGCACTACATAAAGTAATAAAACAATTAATGGGGGAATGAACATGACGCTTATAGATAATTATTTGTATCAGGTAAAAAGGTATTTACCCTTAAAAGAAAGAGATGACATCATCAAAGAATTACGCGCAAACATTTTAGAACAAGTTGATGAAAATAACGATTAATCAATCATTGATGTCTTACAGGAAATGGGACATCCAAGAGATGTCGCTAGGGAGTACCGGGGAAGTACCACCTTAATCAGTAGAGATTTTGAACCAATCATTGAAATGATGATCAAAATCATTTCAATCGCATTACCTCTTTTGTTGTTGTTTGTGAATCTGATTGAATTTTTAGTCTCACATAATTCCTTTACAACGATGGAGCTGTTATTGCACTTAATGTATCAACTCCCTGTCATCATCAGTACATTGTTATCGATGATTGGTATGATTTTCATTGTCTTTGTCTTAATTGAACGGTATATTCAACCAAGGTTTACTGTAGACCATGACACATTCGACCCAAGAGATTTACCAGACGCACCAACAAAAGTATTCAGAACGAATCTTGTTGGAAATATCATAGGCATTCTCGTCAACGTTGCTATATTGTATATACTTAACTACCAGCAAGGATTGATTGCCATATATTTTGAAGGCAATCAAATCCCTTTACTTAACGATCATTTCAGTCGCGTATTACCACTGTTTAATATTAGTATCTTTATTTCAATCATTATTCACACCACCCAAGCATTCTTACGGCGTAAAAATTATTTTACAAAAACGATGGCATTAATGAATGGTATCTTTGTCAGTATTATCTTGATATACATGGCAACACAAAACATCTTTAACATGACACTCATTGAAGGCTATAATTTAGATATTGTGACGGATGTGGTTAAATATGCCCTCATCTTCACCGGGGTTGTCGTTCTCATCGCATCTATTTTAGACTACTTAAAGATGTTTGTTGATTTTGATAAGTTATCACAAAAAAACGGCTAATATTAGCCGTTTTTAAATTCTTTTGGATTATTTTCTTAAATACAAATATCAAGTTCATCAACTTCTGACAATCATCAAAGCAAAAATCACATTAACAATCCCTTATAATTGTTTACCACTGTCCGCAACTTGTAATAAGTCTTTAGGGTATGGACTAAATATCGTTTGATCTAATAAATAATCTTCATCAAATCTTACCGCATAGCCTAAAAGCAAGGTTAAAACATTGGTATAGGGTAATTTATCGTTTTGATAATCATTTAATGTCTCGAAGAAATGATCTTTTTCACTGGTTTTGATTTTATCTTTAAAGTAGCCATACATATGCGTGTAAACATTCACTCGTTTTTCCTTTGTTGGCTCATGTTGTAATAAATCACGGAGCGCTTTTTCATAAAATTCATAGACTGTTTTGCTTGGTAGTTTATCATGATTTGCCACAATTTGACCGAGGCGTTTCACGCCATCTTGAAAGAAGGTCATCAATAAGTATTTGTTTTCGGCATGAAAATCACGTAAGTGTCCTATTTTGTGATGTGTTTTCAAATGACGAAACTGAGCTAATGTGAAAATACTTGTGAAAAAGTGATCACGAATCACAAAGTTGGAAATATGTCTTTCTGTTGAAACAGGATAATCTGGGAATCGTTCCACAACAGCCCCGCCAAAGAACCCTGGAACTTTTTGACTATATACATTCGCTTTCCCTACCCCGCGATAGACTTTAACGCCATTGTAGCCACAGGTTGGACTTTTTGCTTTTAGTAAAAAGCCATCTATTTCACGCGCATCTAATGATTCAATAAAACTGTTCGTAAATTCGACCATGGCTTTGGTATGATCTTTACCGTGAATACTTGAGATGAGTTTGATCTCATCATCATGATTTTCTCTCACCAGTCGTAAAGCTTCTCGTGGACTCGGTAAGCCAATTTCTGTTTCTGGGCAAACTAATATATAGTTGACAAACGGCTCAAGCCGTTTGACAAACTCACTTGAAATCATTGAGCCATCATAGCGTACATGCTTATGCTCAATACACGCACTTAATACAATATTCGGTTTTTTAAAATTACTCATCCATATCCTCCACTCGTTGATTAATCATATCGACATAGTCATCGATATCAAATTTTCGTTTTAAACCGTTCGCATTCATATACCTAAGTTTACCAAAGATTTGTCTTTCTGTCCAAGCCCGGTCGTGTTTACCAAAACACCACGCGACACCTGTATACCCGTTTGGGGTATTGCCATCGTAAAAGTAATAGTTATTCAGTTTTAACGCTGTATTGAAGGCATACTCGTAATTTTTTGACCATTCAATAATCTTTTTGGCCCAGTACATCCGCATATACCCATGCATCTCACCAAAATATATCATTTCTTTCATCGCCGTATTAAAATACTTATCATGTGTATTAAACGTTTTATAATCCTCTATCGTATAGAGATGTTCCCGTTTATCTAATATATGGTTATCCATCGTTTGATAGGCCCAACCATAGGTCATTTGATCAAACGTATCATACCCTTCATTGTAATAGACAAAATTATATGCGAGTTCTCTTCTTACAATCAGCTCTTCTAAAAATGCATCCTTATTCGGAGATGATTGTTCGTTAATAATGTGAAAGATTTGGACAGGTGAGATAAACCCAAACTTTAAATATGGGCTTAAGCCTGAGGTCATTTCTTTTGCAGGATCATTGCGTTGATCGTAATGATCTAACTTATGTCTGACAAAAGATTCTAAGACTTCATACGCTTCACGTTCTCCTAAGCACCCATCATACTCCATCAAGACTGTATCCTTAAAGTCTTGAAGTTTCTGATTAATTTTCGGGCGAATGGTTCTTGCGGCGTATTCTTCTTTATCGCTTGCGATGACAACAGGAACAAACACATTATTTTCAACGGTGACGAGTCCTGTATGATGCTTTTCACACATGGTTTTTAATTGATTGAATCGGTGTTTATCCTCTTTTAAATACGCTTTATCAGTATACACAATATCAACGTCTTTGATCAAATCACTGATATCATCAAGGGTGTTTTTGATATCGACATGTTCGGTCATTTGGGTAAGTTTTTCCGGTAAATCCTGCGTTAGCTGATGATAAAAATGATTGGTTCTGTCGTTCTTTTCATCTGTATGAAAAACCACAACGTGGCGCATATCTTGATCAAAATGCGTCAACGCATTCAAGGCATAGTTATTGCGAATGCGAAACGCTTTTGTCATAAGATATAAGGCTTGTTGTGGTGAGTCAGTTTCAATTACTTCATCATATCTCTCTTGCATAGTTCCTCTCCTCATTAATCTTGCGATCTGGCAAGAATAAATAACACATCACTTAATCGATTTAAGTATGCGAGTAACAAATCATTTTTATCCCGTTGTTTTACTTCATAAAAGCGATTCACTTGTCGTTCCGCTTTTCTTGCAAGTGCACGGCATACACCCAAATAGGCCCCAGGCTTTGTAGACTCACTACCGGGTAATACAAACTTAGGTTGAATGTTGGTATCGTTAATCGCACGTGCTTCTATTGCTTCTAATTTATCAATATCTTCATCACTAATCTGTGCTAGATTGCGTTTTTTGGTATCATCAGGATTCGTCGCAATTAAAGAATTGATATGTTGGATTGTCGTTTGAATGGTTTTAATATCGTCTTTAAAAGGGGTGTAATGATAACTCAGGCCAAGAAAACTAGATAATTCATCTAGTACGCCCAGTGTATCAAAGACAGTATCGCTTTTACTAAAGGCTTCGTTTGAATAATTCTTTGAGGTCCCTTTATCACCTTTTTTAGTAGAAATCATCTTATAGTCATCAATGCGTGTCATTTTACCACTCCTAAGTTTTTATATAGCTAATTGCCACACTGCCAATGCCACTATGAACAGCAACAGCGCTAGAAACTTCAGTTTTAAATTCTGGTGTTTTGCCAATAATCTCTGTAAATAGTGCGTCATATTCTTCTAATAATGGTTCATTTAAACAATGAACTAAACTATAGCGTTCTATATCATGTTTGGCTAATGTTTTTTCGACATATTTTCTGATTTTTTTCGTAATTCCTTTTTGACTGAGGGCCATACCGAAGGCTGACCCCTCACCTTTTTTGTTAATTGTCATAATTGGTCTAATGCCAAGTGTCATACCGATTTTCCCAACCACCTTAGGCAATCGACCACTCATTGTTGCGTATTTAAATGTTTCTAAACACACAAGAATTTCAGTCTCTTTTTTATCGTTGTTAATGGTGTCAATAATCTCATCCGTTGGAACACCTTCATCTAGCATTTCAGCAGCTTTTGCTACCAACAATCCTTGTGCTCCACTATTCGTTAATGTATCAATGACTTTAATACTTTTCCCTTTTTTCGCTAATTTATCAGCTTCACCTTTAATAATGTTATATGTTGCGCTTAACTTAGATGATACCGTAAAGACTAAGATTTCATCAAAGCGCAACAAGAGTCTATTAAATAAATCATTGACATACTTAATTGACGGGGCACTTGTGGTTGGGTACGCAAGAGCATCATCAATATAGTCAAATAACGTTTCATTTGTCATACTCAATTTATCCAAATACTGAACCTGATCGACATTGACAAATATCGGAATCACAACAATGTTATGATCGAGTAATACATCTTTGGCTATATCGCCAATTGAATCGGTCACAATGACGCGTTTTTTATCTGTATTTTTTAACGCCACATCCATTTTCATATCATCAATCTTCTGTGATTCGATTTGTCCAAATTCACTTAAGCGTTTAAAGACATGTTCGGGATTGTTTGTATGGATATGAATCCGAAACATATGTTTCCCCATCGCAACAATTAAACTATCACCGAGGTCCTTTAATGTCTCTCTAATCTTATCTTCATCAATATTATTCGCTCTTACTAATCCTTCTGTACAATACCGAAAGGCGATGTCACCTTCAAAATCATGCGTATCTTCTAATTCAACCACTTCATTTTCATCTAAATCTAAGGTCTCTCCATTAAAGTAAGATAACATGCCTTCTGCGAACAAAACAAACCCTTGTGCGCCACTATCAACAACATTATGTTTACGAAGGACTGCTAATGTCTCTTTCGTCTTTTCTAAAGATTCTTTTGCTTTTTCCAAAGCATTTGTAAAAAGTAGTTTAATGTTTTCAATTGATCCAAGTTGTTCTTTCAAGGTTTCTGCCCAGTGTCTAATGACTGTAATCATCGTTCCTTCCACAGGGTTACTGAGTGAGTTGTACGTATGTGTTACACTCTCACAAACCATATCGACAAAATCCGATACTTTAACGTGGTTTGCGCCTGTTTGATTAGATAAATTTAACCCATTGACAAACTGCGCAAAAATAACACCACTATTTCCTCTAGCACCAACTAACGCAGAATCACTAATTGATTCCAAGCTTTCACTAAAGTCTTCAGAGTGGCTTGCTTCTCTGTAAATCGTCTGCATCGTGTGGACTAAATTGTTTCCTGTGTCCCCATCGGGCACAGGAAACACATTAATATGATTTAATAAATGTCGTTGTTTCATGACATGCGATGTACCGTGCGCAAACATGTTAAATAAGTCTGTTCCATTTAAAGTTGTCATTTTTATCACCTAGTCTAATTTTATCATAATTTAGAATTTTTATAGTTTGATTTGCGTTACATTTTTGCGACGACATCCTTTGCCAAAAAGATTAAATCTTTTCGCAACAGTTCTTGTTTATTCCACTCTCTTCCTTCCCATTTATTGTCTGATAGCTTATCTCCACAATATAACAGTTCTGCGAACTGAACATTTCGAAACTCAGCAACTGCGGCTAAGGCAGTAAATTCCATCTCTACTGTTAGACAACCACGCTGTTTCATCGCTTCAATTTTCGATGGTGTTTCTCGATAAAAGGCATCCGTTGTCCAAGTGGTCCCTTCGATATAATCAATCTTTAATTCGCTTAAAATGTCCTGGACGCGTTTATTTGTATGACGATGTATTTTAATCTCTTCTTGATCTTTGACATAGTGATAGCTTGTCCCTTCATCACGGATGCCTTTGGTTGGAAAAATCAGTGCGCCAAGTTCTTTATTAATTAATGTTCCTGCGCCGCACGTGCAGAAAAAGATTTCTCCGCCTAAAGCAATAATCTCCTCAAACATACCGGCTGCGAGTGGTGCGCCGATGCCTAGAGGTACTAAGGCAATATCACTATCGCGAAATTTAAACACGGGCTGTTCACCCATTTCACTTTCTAATGTATAAATGACTTCAATTTCATAATCTTCATACAACCGTTCTACTTCTGTCCTAAAAAAGGTTAAGACAACACGTTTTGGCATATTTGGTAACTTTGGTAACCGTTCACTCGGTTCAATCAATGCCTTACTGTCATCAAACTTTCTCTTGTTCGATACAATACCCATATTCACCTCTTCTAAAAAAAGTTGTTTAATCGGATGTCTATCTACTTTTATTATAAAGAAAAGTTGGCATAAATGCCAACTTTTTTAGTGTGTTTTAATATCCTGAAAAAGAATCATTAAAGATCTGTTTGGGGTTGACACCAAGTTCATTTAAAAAGGCTTTTATCCCATTCACAAAATTAGGACTACCGACAACATAGTAAAGCGCATCGGAATGGGTATTCACGACTTCTTTGATTGCATGTTGGGTAGGCTCTACCCCACTGGTATAATGGATGGTTAAGTGATCAATCTGTTCAAGTTCCTCTTTAAACGGATAAATGTGATCAAGTTCAGAATACACAAGTGTTTTATCTAAGACTGGATGACTCAAGGCCATACTGTATACCGGCGTAATACCAATGCCCCCAACTAAAAAGACCGCAGGGCTAGGATCTACTATAGTAAAGTTACCAACAGGCGCTTGCATTGTTAGTTTATCGCCATATGTTAAGGCATCAAGGTGTTGTTTGAAATCACTCACAGGTGCTTCAATTCGAGTCGCAATCCGAATCAAGTCTTCATCTTGTTTCATCGCAAGTGAAAAGGCTCGTACCTTACGACCGTTCACCGCTTTATTAATGTGTTTAAATACACCATATTGCCCCGGTGTAAACGTAAATCCATCAGGACGTTCAAACTCAAAGACAGTGTATCTGTCTTGAACGCGTTTTTTATGTTTTAATGCAATGTCATAGTTTTCTGGACTTCCCAAAATGATCACCTCATCTTTATTATAATTAATTTAAACAAACTTTTACACCAATGTACTAAATAAACGTTCTGGATGACCAGAACCTTTTTTCATTATAATTTAGAATGCGATAGTTTAATAACACTTAACAAGTAGAATATTGTCATAAATATAACCATTGATAATACCATCTGCCAGTTTGTCATCGTATAGCCAAAGATATTCACATTCAGTCCATAGATATCGGCATAACTTTGATAGGCTTCCTCAGGTGCGCCATCAAATACTTGATCAATTGCCCCTTGCATAAAGACACGGCGCATTAAAGTTACGGCATGTGCCGTTGGTATTAAGTTAACAACATTTTGGACACTTTTACTCAATACGCCAATCGGGATATAAATTCCGCCTAAAAATCCGATAAAGGTGCCAACTAATGTCGACAAAGTGCCAAATGCGTTACGCGTTTTCATATAAATGGCAATGAAGAAAAAGAAACTACTAAAGGTCATAATCGATAATATGATTAAACCAATGACTTTCACTAACTGCATAAAAGATAGCATGTCGCCACCTTGTGTCATCACGTAAAATTGGGCAATCACTAAGTTTGCGATGACCATGATAAATCCAATCACTCAGGCACTGATTAAATACGATAAGGCTAAAGTATTCCGACTAATTGGTGACGAATAAAAATCATTTAACATCCCATCGTCCCTGTCATCAATTAAATTACCCACAGCGCCTAAAGGAACGGTAACTGTACTGACGATGATAATCCCCGCCATAATCCAAGATGAAATCATCCAGTCAATGCCGTCGATATTACCCATTTCATACGTTAGATTATCACCATGCATTTTCCCTAAGAATAAAATATAGAGTACAATGATAATGATAACACTTAAAAAACTAAAAAAGACGGCAGCTTTATCACGTAAATAACGTTTTAAATTACGTTCAATTAATCTCAGTAATATCATTGGCTACCTCCTTCTAATTTACGGCCGGTAATATTTAAGAAAACATCATCCATGTCACCACGAATAATTTCAAAGGTTTCAATATACTCTTCAAATTGTTTGACCAATGGAATCCCATCAAAGCTTGACTCAACTTTAATATTAATCGTATCATTCACTTGATAATAATCGATGTTGGCTTTTTGTAATGCAGCGACTAATCCTTTTTTGGGGATCATTTTAACACGATCAAACGAATACTCTCGGCGTAAGGCTTCACTGCTTCCTACTGCCACTATATTCCCTTCATCTAAGACAACGACTTTATTGGCATCTTTAACTTCTTCCATATATTGGGTAGTTAAAAAATGGTAATATCTTTTTCCTGACGTAGTTTTTCAATTAATGCCCAAATATCTTTTCGACTCTTCGGATCAAGCCCTGTCGTAGGTTCATCTAACATTAAGAGTTATGGCCAATGTAATAATGCAAGGGCAATATCTGCTTTACGGCGTTGGCCTCCACTTAAGTCACCATATCGTTGATCTAAAAAATCAGTAATATTCATAAAATCATTGAGTTCACGTAACCGTTTTTCAAAGTCTGCTTTGTCGAGTTAATAAAAACTTGCGCGTATTTTTAAATTCTCATATACCGTTAATAAATCATCTAACATACTCTTTTGAAATACAACACCAATCTTTTCTCTTATTAAAGCATCCTGCTTTCCAAGTGTTTGATCAAATATTCTCACATCACCTTGATCATAGCTTAATAACGTTGAAATAATATTAATTGTTGTACTTTTTCCTGCGCCGTTAGGTCCTAAGAAAGCAAAAAAACTATTTTTTTTTCAACAGTAAAACTAATGTCTTTTACAGCTTGAATGTCTTCATAATGTTTGACTAAATGCTTAACGTCAATAATTGTGCGCATAATATCCTCCTTCTAATTTATCATATCTTGTAAAAAAACTCATAAATAAGAGGTACAACCGATAGATTCCTTATCATTATCATAAAACACTTCTTCTATTACGCTTTTAATTGTAACAAAAATCCTTTTATTTATAAATACCTTTTGTTATAAGATGATTAACACTTTAAAGGAGAGGATTATGAGATATAAGGAAACAGCCAAAGCCAAATTAGAAGGCTTTTGGGGTACTGCGATTGCCGCTACCTTAATTTACATTTTAGTTCAATCGATTCCAAATGGCGTGAATGTCTTAGGTGACAACGCTACCTTCTTTGGATCAATCATTGCCGTTTTAGTGATTCCTATTACGGTTGGATATCACCGTTTTTATTTACTTCATGCACAAAATAAACCTGCATAAGTAGGGAACTTATTAGATGCCTTTACAAATGGGCATTACTTACGTAACTTAGTTACGTTACTATTGATGGGATTGCTCATCTTTTTGTGGGCATTACTATTAATCATCCCAGGGATTATTAAAGCCTTGTCGTATGCGATGACGCCATTTATACTAGCTGATGATGATTATCCAAATGTGAAATTTGGTGAAGCAATTAAACTCAGTATGCGCATGATGGATGGTCGTAAAATGGACTTGTTCCTCTTAGGTCTGTCATTCTTTTTCTGGGGACTTCTTGTTGCGATTACTTTTGGTCTTGCGATTATCTATGTTGGACCATACATGCAAGCAACCCTCACTGAATTTTATTTAGATGTGAAAACGCGTGTTTAAACACTCAAATTTTTGAGTGTTTTTTCTTTGTTTGATAATTATAGCTATCGCATAAATATCCTTGTATAGACTTAAAATGTATAGTATAATTATAATTCATTTCAATTAAAAAACGTAAAAAAGAGAGAATGTTTACTATGGCTTATTGCCCTAATTGTGGGAATGAAGTTAACGAGGATCAAGACGTATGTTTAAACTGTGGCCACAAATTAAAATCCCAAAGTTCAGGATTTAAAGCACCCGTTGATGAAGGTGGATTCTTGTGGGGATTATTAGGTTTCTGTGTCTCAATTGTCGGACTTATCTTATTTCTTGTTTGGCAAAATGAACGCCCATTGACTGCTAAAGCTGCCGGAATGGGTGCACTTATTTCAGTCGGTATTTCAATCTTTATGTACATTGTTGTATTTGCTTTGGCTGGCGCAGCATCATTTTAAGATGACTAAAAGGGTGCATTGCACCCTTTTTATGTGAGGTGAGAAGATGACATATTGTTATTACTGTGGTGAGGAAGTCACTCCCACACAAGATGTATGTTTACACTGTGGTAAAGAACGTCATAGACAATCACAAAATACCTTATCATCTGTCAAAGATGAAGGTGGTTTTTTATGGGGTCTATTAGGCTTTTTGGTACCTGTCGCAGGATTAATTGTTTATTTAATTTGGAAAGATGATAAGCCGTTGAATGCACGTTCTGCAGGTATTGGGGCATTAGTATATGTAGGACTGAGTTTAACCTTTGTTTTTATCTATATCATGTTTTTTATGAGTATTTTTGGCTTTGGTGTTATTGATTAACATGTTTTGTCGTCAGTGTGGCCGTGATATCAAGGAAAACGCATGTATACATGCCGTTCCTTTAAAGGTTTTTGAACGGATTATATTGATCAGTATTATGATGTTTTTATCAATGAGTGCATTCATCATATTACCGAAAGTATATCTGCCGTTATCACATCACGCTGTTTTATATGGGTACTTTGCCTTAAGTAGTGTCCTCGTGTTTGTTACGTTACTAGGGTATATTTTAAAACGCCCTTATTTAGCCGCACTATTTAATTGCCACCAGAAAAGCTCACGGTCACTATCAATGCTTACACGACTATTTCCTATCTGTGTACGGTGTCTTGGGATTATGGTCGGCATCGCTATGACGGGGATATTGATTTATTGGCAAATATATTACTGGGTGTATCTTATTTTAGGTCTACCACTCGTCATTGATGGTTATCTTCAACATAACAGCCACTATCAAAGTACTCAAATTAAACGCTTTATCACAGGTTTATTATTTGGACCAACTGTCGTACTGATTTACAGTATGGCGTTGTATTTACTAATTATATTACTCAATTATCTGAATCCCTTTTTGTAAATAAAGGGATTTTGTTTTAGGATTGATTTGAAGTTTGATATACTATACTCAAGGAGTTGATTTAATGGGCATTCTAGCATTAATTGGTACAATCTTATTATTTTTAGTCGCATCATATACCTTTCAAACTATATTTGACAAGTCACATGATCATATTGAAGAAGTATCGACACCCACAATCAAAGATATTGGAATAGGTGTTTTGAAATTACTTGGTCTATTACTCTTATTCTGGGCATTTAATTACTTTGTATTATTTAAATTTAATTTGCGGTACCTCGCGATCATTATCTATGGCGTTGCGTTTGTCATTTTAGGATTACAGTTGACTTATCGTGACTTTAACTTAGCCCATGACTATGTCGTAAAAGCCTCAAGTGCCCTATTTGGCCTTGTTGTTATTTTGTCTATTTTTGTTTATGGATTATTTGGTGGACGGGTCTTTTTACATAGTGAAGCGTATAGTGAATTATTACATGTTGATGAAAAAGTCTTTGATGATGATGTTCAAACGGTTGATGTGAATACCTTACCGATTGTAGATAAGAGTTATGGCGTCAAACTCGGATCATTAAAACTAGGAGAGTATCCTGGTATTGGCTCGGAGTTTGAACCAGGCGCATACTCAGATATCATTTATCAAGGGGAACAATACTTAGTATCACCTCTAGAATACCGTGGTATCTTTAAATGGTTAAACAATAATAACGAAGGAACGCCAGGTTATATTTTAATTAATAAAGTCACCTCAGAAACCACCCTTGTCAACTTGAGTGCTACAGAAGATATTGGTTTAAAATACACACCAAGTGCTTTCTTTGAACAAGATTTAAAACGTCATGCCTATATGAATGGTTTGAACAAATACCGGTTTGAACAAAGCTACTTCGAAATTGACGAAAGTGGTCATCCGTATTATATCTTACAGTATTCATTACCGACAATCTTTTTAAATGGGGGCGATGATATTGCGAAGATTGCCGTTGTTGATGCGGTCACAGGAGATGTCGATATTTACGATCCCGATGACGTACCTGATTGGGTCGAAAGTGTCTATCCGCCAGGACTATTACTCCAACATTTAGACTACTGGGGTACTTTACAAGATGGCTGGCTCAATAGTTTCTTAGCACAACGTGGTGTCTTAAAGTCAAGTGATGGCAAACGGACGATTAAAAACAATAATGGACTGTATTACTTTACTGGGTTAACCAGCGCCGGAAGCGATGAATCAACGATTGGTTTTGTCTATATGAATGTTAAAACCAAAGAAGCCACCTTATATCAATTCCCTGGCGCTACAGAATATGCGGCGATGAGTAAAACCTTAACCTTGATTCCACAAAACAACATTTCGACATCATTCCCGATTCCAATCAACGTCAATGGTTCGCCAACTTACTATATTTTAATCAAAGGGGAAGATGGCAGAATCATCCGCCATGTCTTTATGAATGTAACAGATTTAGAAACCTATGGTATTGCAGAGAAAAAAACAAATGCCTATAGTGACTATCTTCTTAATTTAGGGATATCGAATCAAACGAACTTAACCAACATTACAGGTGAGATTACCGATGTGACATCTTATGTCAATGAAGGTAATACGATTTACTGGGTACAAATCGATAATGATGTGTACTATGTTATCAATGTATCGACCTTTAGTTTTGATAAAATGCGATACTTTATCGAAAAAGATATTGGCGATACCATCACCATTGAAGTACAAGATTTCACTGTTATTGATATGGGTGATAGTAACTAAAAAAAAGCGCTTAGAAGCGCTTTTTTTATGCGTTTTGTCTCGTATTTGACATTCTAAAATCCCGGATAAAAAAGGGAATATAAAACAGATGAAAGAAAAACGGTATGCCGAAACATAAAATCTGAACAATGTAGATAGGATATGGTCCAAAGGCATCGAATAAAGTACCTGGGGCGGGTTTTTCCATTAAATACATGTAATTACCCCCAGTGATGATATTGATTATATAAAGGATTATCGCAATCAGCATGAGACTGACAAAATTATCTAATAAATGCTTATACCGGATGTCTTTTTGAAAGTTAAAGACAAATAGAATAACACTTAAATTAATAACAATTAAGCCATGTGATACAAAGAATTGATAATAGCGAAAATGGGGGAATCCATAATTGTTTTCAATCCCTGGGGTAATCAGTGCTAAAGACGCACCGATAAACAAAATGAAAACCGTTTTTAAAAACAGTGTTTTTGATTTTGTGATTAATATAACTGCGGTCATCATCACACCAATAGCGCATAGTTGTAATGGTAAACTCGTGCTTAACTCCCAAGTATTAAAGACCAAACGATACACTTGTAAAGTTATCTCTTGAAGCACAATTAAGGCAGCTAGACTGTATCGTAATATTGTTTCTTTGTTAGAATCTCTTAGCCAATCACGCTTAATATATATCAAGGTAATAATTATAAAAATGATGCCTACAGGAATGATGTGCATAATCGAAAATAGTTGAAACGTTTGAGCATAGATTTCATTAAACATTGTATCTCTCCTCAGAATTTAGACTAGTGGCGCAAATAAGTTCATTATCCCTAACAGTAACCGTTTAAACATCGATTTATTTTCCCATTCGTTTTCAATCACTTTAGTTGCATTTTGAAGATCTAAATTAAACGCTTCAACTAACGCTTCAACACCAGTTTGATATAGTAACATTGTCACTTCAAAATTACTTCTTGCACTACGATTATCAAAATTATACGTACCACATGATGCTAATCGGTCATCAATGATAAACACTTTAGCGTGGCAAAACGCATCATTGTATAAATGAATGTTTATCCCTTCTTGTAACAATTCATCAAAGAAAGATTGAGTGACCATGTACACCGATTTTTTATCGGGGATACCGGGGACAATGATATCCACTTTCACGCCGCCACGTGCCGCGATAATTAACGATGTGGCGAGTTCATTATCAAGCGCTAAATACGGGGTCATGATTTTTATCGAGGCTTTGGCATTATTGATCATTTTAACATAAACATTACGAATGGGTGGGTATTTATCATCTGGTCCAGACGGAATCACTTGAACGAGACCATTAGAGCTCACTCGTTTAGCGTTATAAAATCTGTCATCGTCAATTAAAGTATCTGTGACATAATAATAATCTTTAAAGAACAGTTGGACAAGACTATTAATCACTTGCCCTTTTATTTTTAGTTGCGTATCTCTAAACGGCGGAAATTTCTTCGATTGGTTTTGATACTCGTCTGCGATATTCATGCCCCCTAAGAAGGCTGTCTCGCCGTCAATAATACACACTTTTCGGTGATTTCTATAAGTGATACGCGTATCAAAAAATCCAAAGTAGACAGAATCTATTGGATGTACTATGACACCACTTTCTTTTAATGCCTTCATCAGTTTACGGTCTAAAAACACACTACCTACCGCATCATAGAGTAAATAGATTTCAACCCCCTCTTCGGCTTTTTGCTTTAAGGCATGTAAAATCCGTTTACCGGTATCGTCTGTTCTTAGGATATAGGTTTGGAATAAAATAAATGATCGTGCTTTTAAGATATGCGATTCAAGTTCATTAAAGAATACATCCCCTTTTGTAATAGGGGTTACTTGACTATCATGTTGATATACGTGATGATGCGTTATATTATACGCTGTCTTATAGATATCGGTGATTTCTGTATCCATCTTACTAAGTAACGCATTATTAAAGTTTGTGAGTGGTTCATGCGTAAGATACTGTCCATCTTGCATTAAAGGGTGTGATGCATATCGGTAGCTCTCTCTAAAATCACGACCAAACGTTAAGAAAAAGACCGTACCTGTTAGAGGATCTAAAATCAAGAATAATAGCCAGGGTAATTTATTGATTGTATATTCACTTTTATAAACAATTCTCAACCATATTAATACAGCTATAAAACGGACAAAGTATCTTAAAAATTGTAATAAGAAGTTCGCAAAAGAATAGTCAATGCGAAACGTTCTTATGATAATTTCAAAGACAATTCGTACAATGATGGCTAATACAAGAATTAATCCAATCCACACATTGCGTTTAAAATTCATTTTCATTTTACTCACCTAAGGTTATTATAGCGTAAAAAGAACGCTCTTTCTAGAGCGTTCTTTAAAATTATTCACTACTGTAAACTAGCGATTGTTTTATCTTTTTCTTGTTCGAGTGCTTTAAGGGATGCTTCTTTTTCTTTTTCGGTATCTTTTTCGATGGTTTTCAAGGCATGCTCATGCCGTTTTTGTTCATCTTCTTTGGCTTTTTCAATCGCATCTAACATATCATTATACCCGGTGTGTTGTTCTTTTCGAATGGTTAATAATTTTTCTTCACGAGCATTGATGTCTCCTTTAATTGTTTCCTCCGCATCTTTGTAATTCTTTTCAGCGGCTTCTTTTTGTTGGTCGATGCGTGCTTTCAATTCAGCAATAGCCGTTTCAATCTCAGCTTTTTTCTGTTCTCTATTCTCATCAATTGTCTTCGTGTCCGATTGATACTGTTGGTTAAGGGATTCAATATTGTCTTTTAAGGCTTCTTTTGTTTGATTGAAGTCTTCTTCAACCTTTCTAACAGTATCATTAAAGGCTTCTGTTCTTGTGTCAATGGCATCTTGAATATTCTGTTTTTTCGCTTTTTTGAATGTCTCTAGCGTCTGTTCATGGGCATCGTCACGTTTTTCTGCGTGTTGATCAAAGGCATGCACACCTTGTAATAATGATTGCATCCGTTGTTCAGCATCTTTTTTCTGCGCTTGTCTGGTTTCATGTGTTTCTGCAATTGCTTGGTCGAACCGGTCTAGCTGCATTTGATAAACATTATCTGCTTGTTCTAAAGCTTTGTCACGTCGTTTACGCGCATCTTCAATAGCGACTTCATAGAGTGAGATTTGTTTTTCATACGCTTTATTTTCTCTAGCAACAGCTGCTTCATATGAAGCAGTGCGGTCTTCAAGTTCAGTTTCAATTGTTTTTTTATCTTTGCGCTTATCAGCGGCATTAAGTTTTTTATTCAGTAGCTCACTATCTTTGTTGTAAGCTTCTTTGAAATCTTCTAACACGTGTTCATGAGGTTTCTTATATGACTTAATCGCTTCTAAGAATGGTTTACTGTCTTGATCAAATTCAGCGTTGATTTGTGTTGTTAAGTCTTCGTAATATGTGGCAAGATCTTGTTTTTCATGTTCTAAGAAACTAACCTTTTGTTCAATGACAGTATCCACTTGATGTGCTTCATAGTCATACATCCGTTCAGCTTTTTCTTCTATGACGGGCTTGTATCGTTGTTGGAGATCTAGATATGACTCTTTTTGACTTTGTTGAACGTTCACTAAGTAATCAACCTCGTCTTGCTTTAAGCGAACATCACTCATATAATAGTCAAAACTTTCTTGGGCATCTTCAATATCTGTTTGATGATCAATATCTGCTTTGTCAATTTGTAACTCAATATCTTTGATATTAATGTCACGATCGCGCTCAACACGTGCTTTATCTAATTGTGTTTCTAAGACATTAATACGATCTTTAAGTAAATGATCTGCTTTATTCGTTGCGTGTTCATAGTCTAACTCAGACTCTTTTTTCAATAATGCGTGTTTTTCTATGGTTACTTTTAATTGCTTGATCGTATTTAGTTCTTCTTGATCTAATTCAAGTAATGCTTCTTGAAGCGTTTCTTGTAAGTGTGTTTTTGTATCTTTAAAATCCTGTTCAAGTAAGTTTAATGCATGGGTTAACGCTTCTTTTCGCTCACTAATTTTGTGTCGTTGATCGTGAATATACTCTTGTAATTGTGTATTGATTTTATGCATTTTTTCATGATGATCACGCATAAATTTAAACCGGTACTCTTCAGATTCGTTTGTTGCTTTTTGAATGTCTTCATCAAGTACTTTAACATCTTTATCGCGTTCTTTAGTAATTTTTTTAATATCTTTTTTATGTTGTTTAATGCTGCGTTTATCCTTTTCTTTTTCTGCACGTTCTAAATGTTTCTTGCGTACCTCAATGCGTTGATTTGCGCTGTCAATAACATCTGCACGCTTCGCTTCTAAATCTGCTTTTTCAGCCTTGATTTTATCATTGATTTCTTCAAGTTCTTCTTCATAAACAGGCTTTAACAGTTCGATTTTTTCTGTGACTTTTTCTTTTTCTTTCGCGATTTTTTCTTCTAGTTCAATCTCTTTATCTTTGGCTTTTTCTTTTTCATGTTCTTGCGCTTGATCGTATTTGTTTTGTTCTTTTTTCAAATCTTCATCAAAGCGACGGTTACGCTTCTCACGTTTTGTTTGATAATCGGCTTGTATATCACTTATTTTTTCTTTCAATTTTGCTATTTCATGATCAAATCTCTCTTGTTCCTTTTCATAGGTTTTCAAGAGCTTTTGTTTGTGACTTTCCGTTGATTTCTTTTCTTCATTGATTTGATCTTCAATAGTTTCTTTAGTCTCTTCAAATGTTTGCTTTATCTCTTCAACAGTCTTATCATGTTCTTTTTCAGCATCACTTAACGCTTTTTCTAATGTTTTTAATTGTTTCTTTGTTTTTGCTTTAATGGATTTGTCACGTTCTTCTTTAGCTTCTTTTGCCTCTTCAAAAGTGTTTTTATGAACCTTGATGGCTTCCTCTAAACCTTTTTTTAACGTTTTAAATTCCTCATCAATTTCTTTGCGTAATGTCTGATTGTTGTCATAAATTTGCAGTTCTTGTTTTTGCAAATCATAATAATTCTTTTCTAATTGTTTTAAAATATCTTCCTTTGTATTTGCCATACAGTTTCCTCCTTTTTCCCACCTATTATTTATTTTAACACTTTTTTGTGATTTTTTTAAATTATTTCACAAAAATACCACCAAAAATTGGTGGTATGGTCAATATTATTCATCGAGTAGTCGTTTTTCACCTTCGAGCTCACGAATGTGAGTAACATCTTGTGACACCTCTAGCACTCCTTTATACGTGTTTTCTTTATCTCTTACCGCATAATAGGTAATGTAAAGAAAAACGCCTTGAAAGTTTATATAAAACTCTGCCATATCGCGTTTACCAGACTTAAAGTCTGTTACAATTTGTTTAACGACATGGACACTCTTCGGTGGATGACAATTTTCAACTAATCGTCCGATAATCGAAGGATTTCTCGGAAAATGCCGACTTGGTCGGTCATTATAATAAACTACCTGATCATGTTCATCGACATACGTAATATCTAGGGGAATTGTGCCAAAGATTAAACGGACTTGTTCTATTGATAGTGAGCCTGTCTCACTTGAGAAAAATGGGCTTTCTAAGTTCTTAGGAGCTTCATCTAATGAATCTGCTACGTGCTTATCTGTGTCATCATTAGATAAATCGGGCATATTTGGATGAATATAGGCAAAGCCATAATTAAATAATTCTTTGGTCATCTGGTTTAGCGTTTTACGATCTAATAAGTGATGTGCTGCTGGCAATAAAATGAGTTCTTCTTTTGTAATAATGCCATAGAGTAGAAAATAAAATTCACCTATTAAATACCGCATATTTTTATCGTCAAAGTCATCACTATTTAATTGATTAATCAGTTCTTTTAACGATGCTTTTGCTTCATTATGAAGTTGCCAAAGTACCTGTAGTGGTTTATCACTTGGGGCGACTTCTTCTAGATGCGGAAATAAAATGTTTTCCCGTTTAACAAACATTTTATTGATTTCATACGGTTTACCTA
Organism: Candidatus Izemoplasma sp.; assembly: GCA_036172455.1. Classification (NCBI taxonomy): domain Bacteria; kingdom Bacillati; phylum Mycoplasmatota; class Mollicutes; order Candidatus Izemoplasmatales; family Candidatus Izemoplasmataceae; genus Candidatus Izemoplasma; species Candidatus Izemoplasma sp. Next base: position 149,614 of record JAXKVY010000003.1, on the reverse strand, counting down.
GTGCTTCTTTTAAGTCATCTTTATCCTTTTTTAAGTCATTGCGCTTAATAATCGCTTTTGCTTGATCAAAGCGTGTTGTTATGGCTTTGTTTTCGTCTGTAAAAAGCTTGAAATAGACATGATTATAGTCAGGTTTATGGCGTTCTAATGGGGTAGAAAACATATTGACAAATAAATCGGCTGATTCAAGTATATTATCCACTGACTTATTTGAAGTTTCTCCGTAAAAATGGGTGTAGAATAAATCTAATGCCTGCACCGAATCAATGGTATCTTCATACGTCATATAGATTTGTCGTCTTGCTTTTCCAGAATCAGCTTCTTCAAATGCTTTCATAAACTCATTCAAGCGTTTTATCTTATCTTCATCATACTGAAATACTTCCATTTTCTCACTCCTTTTGTGGGATTGTTTTTATTTGAGTAAAGAAATACCAGTACTTAATAATGGCTAATATTCCTAATAATAGTTTAACAAATAAATTGTCAACCAACAAGAAGGAAATGAGAAGCATCGTATCAACCCAGATCATCAGTTGCCATTTTTTTCGTTTGGTCATGGCTTTTGTCGTCATAAATTCTTCGAGATGGTGTTTGTAAAATGATGACTGTTCAAACCAGTCTGAGAAACGTCGAGAACTTTTTGAAAAGAAATACACTGTTAATAAATAAAACGGGGTTGTCGGTAAGACTGGCATGACGATCCCAATTGTCCCAAGACCAAAAGTTAAAAAGCCCAAGGAACCATAGAAAACACGCATTAGTCTAACAACCGTTTTTCGCCTTTTAGTTCTCTGAGTGGTTGAATATCTTGGGTAACTTCTAAGGTTCCTAAAAAGGCGTTATTTTCGTCTCTCACGGCATAATACCGGATATGAACAAAAGCATCTTTCATTTGAATCCAGAAGTCTTCATGGTCACTCTCGCCTGTTTCAAAGCGTTTGACAATCTCTTCAACAATGTGAACACTCTGTGGTGGATGACACATATTGACATGACGGCCAATGATCGTTTTAGGCCGATCGAAGATGCGTTCTTTACCTTGTGTGAAGTATTTTACGATGCCATCTTTATCAACAAAAGTCATATCGAGTGGCAGCGTATTTAATAACGCGTTCACTTCTGTTTGCGATAAACTCCCTGCGTCCATTGCAATCTCACCATCTATTGTTTTGGTGATATCTTCATCATGTTCAATAGTATCTTCAGGTTCTTTTGCCCACGACGCTTTTGGTGGTTCTAAAAAGTAATTCATTTCTTTAGATGCGATGTCAATTTTTATAAATCCATAAAAATCAATATGTTCCTTCAACATTGGTAGTAATATATTATTTTCTTTAGTTACCATATCTTCTACTTTGGTAATGACCTGATCTATTGCTTGACTTAAGTGATCGTAGTCGTACGATGCTTGTGACAAGATAGTTAATACTTCTTTTATTTCTTGACGGATTTCATTATCAACACCCCACATGACTTTCGATACAGAGGTAATCCCTGCTTCTTCTAAATAGGGAAAAAATAGATTTTCTTTACGACTATAGTGATGACTCACTTCACTCAACCGTTCAAATCCAACACGCAACATTAATTGGTTATGTTTGGTATCATTCTCTATGTAAGGACGGATTTCTTCTTCAATCAACGCTAAAATACGATCGTTTTCTTCCGTTAAGACATGTAGGGGGTGTCCAGGTATTTCTAACGCATCACTTGGCTTATGAATATCTGAAATAGACCCATCAAATACACTCGCATGGACATCACAGAGTCCTTGCACATCCTCAACAGGCATCCCTTCTTCGATTAAACTCTGTTCCATTTGGGTAATTTCTTCCGTACTGACAGTCTCAAAATGTTGTTTAAATAGGGCTTTTGCCTCATCTAGTGGCATCCCATCATGAATTTTATGAATAATCTCTTTTAATACTGTTTGACGTTCTTGACTGTTATTAATAAACTCGCTCATTATATCAACTCCTACTGAAAGTATATCACATATAAAAAAAGCAGGCTGTGACTCAAATCACACCTACTTAATAATATATTTGCTGCCTTTAAAATCAATGATGCTCTCATCTTTTAATGCATTCAGTCGTCGACTTAAGGTTTCTCGCCTTAAGCCAATAATGCTAGCTAACTCTTGTTGGGTTAACGGCAACTCAACACAATATTGATCATTTTTATACGTCCCAAAGCGCTGCGCTAACTGTGTTAGAAAGCCAACAATTTTATCATCAGTCGAGCGATTCGATAGTTGAAATAATTGACTTTGGAAAACATCAGCTCGGGTTGTGGCACAATGCATACATGCCTCTTTAAACGGTTGATGATCTTCATAGGCTTGTAACGTGTCCGCTTTACTGGATACAGTCATTGTGACATCGGTAAGACATTCTGCACTTGCAGGATAGGTCGTTTGGTTTCTCAATACAGCCAATAATCCAATAAAGTCATCGCGACCAACAAGTTCAAGAATTTTTTCTTCACCATCTTCATGGAGTTTTGTTATTTTAACAATGCCATCGCGAATGTAAAAAATAGAATGCAAGTCATCGCCTTGATGGAAGATAAACTCGCCTTTTTTTATGTTGACTTGACGGCTTGGTAAGGTTTCATATATACATGTATTACAAAATCGACTCATTTTTTATCACCTGGTTTTATTATACAAAAAAAGAGTAAAAAACCCTAATCAAATGATAACCCTTCTAAGACAACTTAGAAGGGGCGTGTGTTATGCGTCGTTTAACCATCTCAAAATAGCTTGGTAACTGACGTCTTTATTGGTTTCATTTAAAACTTCATGACGGGCATCTTCAATAATCAAGGTATTGGTTTGGGTCATACCATGACCTTTGTAAAGTTTTACTAAAGCATCAACACCTTCACCAAACTCACCAACAGGATCGTCTTGTCCACTTATAAAGAGTAATGGAATATCTTTGGTTAAGGCAATGGTATTTGATTTGTTGACATCAATAATGGCTTTAAAAAACTCTTGATAAAACCGAGGATTATATGGAAACCCACATAATATATCTTCTTCATAGGCTTTAACGACTTTTTCATCACTTGATATCCAAGCAAACTTACTATCTGCTTTTTCTAAGTTTTTGAGTAAGGGTTGATTTAATTTTTCAGCAAGAAATGGACTCGGTTTATTCCCTTTAAATAGTCCAATAATCCTGCTTAAGGTTAGTGGTATAATCGCTTTGAAAAACCCATATGGGGGTAATGTCCCCATGAAGATTGCTTTTTTCGCTACGGTACGATATCGCGTAATATAACCTCTTGCGATAATACTGCCCATCGAGTGACCCATAATAATAATTGGTACCCCGGGATGTTCCTTTAAGATTCTACGACTAATGAAATAACAGTCATCTAAAACATCTTGCCATAAATCATAGTGGGTAAATATCCCCAGTTCATCTGCTTCGTTTAGGCTTTCACCATGTTTACGATGATCATGAATATAACTACCATACCCATTTTCATACAAAAAATCCATAAATGGTATGTACCGCTCTTTATGTTCTCCCATACCATGAAATATTTGTACAATAGCTTTCGGCTTGCGTGGTACTTTTTTAATGGCCGCTATAGGGCAGTCGTTTTTACCCGTTACTGTGAAACGTTTTCCCATCCTTTATCCCTCTTTCTTTTGTTCATTTTCTATAATGGTATAAATCATTTGTGTATAGATGTTTATTGTCTCTTCTTCTTCAGATGCCATGATGTCAGGCACATGAATAAACCCTGCTGGTATATCTAACTTATGTGTGTCTAGATAATGCATCGTTAAATAAAAGATGTTATTACAGACAAAGGTTCCTGCGGTGTTCGATATCGTCGTTGGAATTTGAGCATTTTCTAAGGCGCGCAAATCACCTTTTAAATCTAAGGTTGAAAAATACGCGGTTTCACCATGCTTTATGATGGGTTCATCATGGAACATAATACCTAAATTATCCGGTATGTTGGCTTCTTTAAGATTTATCGCAACGCGTTCTAGGTTAATCTTATCACGCTTTGCGGCAACACCTAATAATAATATTAGGTCTGGTTTGTATGTTTCAACCGCATCTTCTAATACGGTAAAGCATTCATCATAAATGACAGGCAATTCAATTGGATAAATAGTACTGTCTTTAACACGGTTCTCTAAGGCCTCTAAGACGGCTTTTGTTGGATTATATTTTTGATTTGCGAACGGGCCAAATCCAGTCACAATGACATTCAAGTTAATCACTTCCTTTTATCCTATTATATGATATTTCGTATAAAAAATCATCCATAATTATTGTAAAAGAAAACCCTGACTTAACAATTGCTAAGTCAGGAATCATTATTGTACGACAGTTATGCGCTTAATGATAAAGTCTTTGGGAAAAATACTGTCATCAACAGGCCCACCAAATTTACCACCAATGGCTAAATTCATAATCAAATAAAACGGTTGATGAAATGGCCATCCTTTATGTGATGAGTCCGCTTTATCATACTTACTATACGTTACAATCTCGTTCCCATCAATGATATATGTAATGGTTTCTTCAGTCCAACGAACCCCATAATCATGGAACTCAGTTGTGGCATTTTCAAGGTGATATTCTGTATAGTATTCTTCATCATTACGGTGATTATAGGTTTCTGTATGAAGGCATAAAAATAGATTATTTGCATCTCTACCAACATGTTCTAAAATGTCAATTTCTCCACTTTTTGGCCAGTGGCCATACCGGTTTTCTTGGCTCATCATCCAAAGCGCCGGCCAAGTTCCTTTACCTTTTGGCACTTTAGCGCGAATTTTGATTTCACCGTATTGGAAACTAAATTTATCACGCGTATTAATTCGAACACTTTCATAAATCCCCGCTTTAGGATGTGTTGCGCGTAAAACTAATCCCTCATCCGTAAAGAATAGATTCTCAGGCTTATTGACATAGTGTTGTAATTCATTGTTAGCCCATTTTTCACCAACAGCTATATTAAATATATCGTCATCTAATATGTGTGTTTGTGTAAAATCAATATCTAGTAATGTTTTCATCGTAACACCCTCGTTGTCTCTCCTGTAATTAAATATGTGTCTACTGTGATTGTATTATTTTTCTTAAATTGATTTTCAGTAATCATTGTCAGTACATTGCTCGCAGCGATTTTACCCATTTTACGGGAATCCTGTCTGATAGTTGTCAGTCTTGGTGAGAATATCTGTCCGATATCAATACCATCAAACCCAATAATACTAAAATCTTCAGGGACAGATTTACCGGCTTGTTGGATGGCTTGGATGGCCCCAATCGCAAGCATATCTGACGCACAGAATATTGCGGTTGGTTGATCCTTTAGATGCAATATCTTTTGCATTGCATTGTATCCGTCTTCTTTACTAAAGAATTCTCCATTGACAAGGTAGTCTTCAGAGAGTGGTAAATCATATAATTGCATATAGTCTTTAAAGTAGTCATGACGAATGCCACCAATATAAGTTTGTAAGCTCCCATGAATATGCGCAATCTTTTCATGACCGAGATCTTTTAAATATTTAACAGCTTGTTTAACACCTAAGCGGTTGTTTGATGTAATGTTCAATATATCCCGGTACGCAAAATCAATCACGACAGTCGGTATATCACCATCATACAGTTCATGCATTTCATCGCTATCAAACTCAGCACATACGACAAGCACTGCGTCCACTTGTTTACGTAAACAGTGTTGGTAATAGGACCCATTATTCTCTCCCATTTTTTTACTCAAGAATAAGATGTCATACCCACTTTTTTCGACGTCATTTTTAAAACTTTCTAAGATTTTGCTGAATAATGGATGTTGTAATCCAAGTCCCGTAATCTCTTCAAAAATGACACCGATTGTATATGATTTCTTATTGACCAAACTTCGAGCACTTAAATTTGGTACATATCCCATGTCTTCACATAGCTGTAAAATTTTGGTCTTTGTTTTCGACGAAATATCCGGATAATCATTCAGTGCTTTTGATACCGTTGTAACACTGAATCCTGATTTTTTGGATATGTCTTTAATTGTAACCATTAGTCCACCTTCTCTATATCAAAATAATTGATGTTGAATCCTCCTGAGCTTGCGGTAAGTCGTATTCTAAGAACACCCTCATATAAGGTAAAGGTCTCACTAGTTACATCGGTCCACGTTTGCCAACCGCCAGTTGCGGCAATCTCTGTTCTAGCTAGTGGGAAATTCCCCTTACCATAAAACTCAATTTCACCGCCACCAGATTCACTAGCAACACGGTAAGTTACTTGATAGGTACCCTCTTCTTCAACATACACCAAATACTCTAAATAGTCACCAGTATCAATGTAGCCAACGTTTTGACCACCTTCTATATCTGTAGTGTCTTCACGCATTGTACCAACTTGTAAAACATAGTTCTCCGCTTCAACTCTTTCTGTTACTAAAGGAAGCGTTTCGGTTTGAATATTAACGGTTTCCATATCACTTCTATTGCCTGCAAAGTCTTTTGCAACAACACCAATTTCATAGGATGTCTCTGGGTCTAAGTCTTCAATAATAAAACTATTGACAGTGGTTTCTCCCACTAGTTCCCCATTGACAAATATTTCATACATTTCTGTCATAACATCATCTTCAGCATGTTCCCACATGACTTGAACAGTATTAAATGTTGCATCTAATAATCCTAAATCTGTGACAGTATCTGGGTCTTCATTGTCCATCCCTGCATAATCTTTTTGATAGACACGGACATAATCAACTTCCATTTGTGTTGGGAAGGCTGACGAATCGACACCTTGTGCACCACCCCAGAATCCACCAACAGCAATATTCATAATAAGATGGAAGGTTTGATCAAATGGCCAAGCATCACTGTTTGGTGTCCCAATATTCGCATAAGGGTTATATCCAAACTCAGCATACTGTTCACCATCAATATATAATGTTATACGACTTGGCTCCCATTCCATTTCATAGACATGAAACGCGCTCGTGGCATCTTCAACTGTTTTTGAGTATCCGATTTGTGTTCCTAACGCATGGTTATAAGCAGCTGTATGAATGGTCCCATGGACAGTACCTTCATCATATCCTACATGCTCCATAATGTCAATCTCGCCACTATCAGGCCATCCACCATATTGCCAATCTGTTGGTAACATCCAAAGAGCTGGCCAGGTTCCACGACCTGCAGGTAACTTAGCGCACACTTGCACCTTACCATATTGCCAATCACCACGGTATTTTGTGACTAAACGTGCCGAGGTATAGTTACGTCCACTCATTGCTTCTTGGAGCGCTCTTATCGTTAATACCCCATCTTTAACAAAGGCATTGTCTAAATCTGATTCAGTGTAGTATTGTAGTTCGTTATTCCCCCAACCACTACCACCAACATCATAGTCCCATTTCGTATCGTCTGGGAGTCCTTCATACTCGAACTCATCACACCAAACGGGTTGCCATTCATTGATGTTATCTAAGTGATCGCATTCGTCAGTGACGAGCGTACGATCGTTATAATTCCCGTTTCCACACGCACTTAATGTGAGTGTAGAAACGAGTGTTAAAGTTATAATAATAAATCTTTTCATAATTATTCACCTGTAATTCCTGTTCTGTCTATACTTTCAACGAAATATCGTTGTGTAAAGAAATATAATACGAGTAATGGGAATAATGTTAAGATATTCCCTGCTAATTTAACGGCTTGAATTAATTCACGAGCACGGGATCCTTCTGGATAAATACTTGAGTATTGATTGAAGAAATTTTGTAGTCTTAACGGTAAAGTCATTAGACCACTATCACGTAAGAATAATCCAGAGAGGTACGTCTCATTATAATACCATACAAAACTAAATAAGAAAACAATAATTATTGATGGGATCGCAAGCGGTAACGCAATTTTAGTAAATATTTTAAAACTACTTGCGCCGTCTAATTTAGCAGATTCTTCTAAGCTTTTTGGTATCATTCTGAAGAATTGATAGAAAATTAAAATATAGATTGCACCATTTAATCCTTGTGCTAAAATAGCTGGCAAGATAAACGCCCAAATGCTTCCAAGTAACCCATAGTTTGAATACATTCTAAAGGTTGGTAACATCGTAATTTGTGGCGGAATGATAAAACTAGCAATCATTAAGACAAATAAAACTTTTTTCAGTGGAAAATCAAAGCGTGCAAATCCATAACCCACTAACGCACTACTTGCGGTAGCGCTAATTGCTGGTAACGCAGCAAGTATGATGCCATCGCGCAAACTATTCGCATAATCAATTTGTTCTAATACGAGTCGGTAATTCTCCCAGTTTAATGATGACGGAATCCATTTGACGGTTGAGGATATAATATCCTGAACTGTCATAAAACTGTTCGTTATCATATAAAGCACTGGATAAAGATAAATATAGCCAAGAGAAATAAGCATGGTATAAATTAATAAGGTATAAATTAACCCATCTGTAAACTTCATACCAACAAGCAATCGTTTCATTTTCGTACGTGCTTGCGTATACTCTTTTGCTTTAATTAGCGCTTTCATGTCCTTAAAGAAGTGACGTGTTTTTCGGATCATGTTCATGAATGACGCCCCCTTCTTCTAATATTGATTAAGCCAATAAAAATTAAAATCAGTAAAGCCATCACTAAGAAGTAAATCCAGCTTAATGCGGCACTATATCCATACCCTGTTGTTAGGGTTCCTACGGTAGATTCCGCCAACATTTTGTCTTGAATATAGACTACTACTGAGTTGAGTGAGAAGACACTCATACTGACAACGGTATAGACGATTGTAACACTAATTAATGGCATAATCGATGGTAATGTAATTTTCCAAAAACTTTCCCATGGACTTGCGCCATCAATCATGGATGCTTCATAAATTGAACGATCTATTTTTTGTAATCCAGCGAGTAAGATTAAGATTTGAATTCCCGCAAACCATAAGACCAGTAATATGGTGTCAAACAAAGCTTGAATAGGATTAGCTATTGCTTCGCTGACATTATCTAACACCAATTGAACAAAATCATAGTTCTCAATCGATGGCAATGTGGTTGCCCCTTGCTGCATCAATTCAGAGATTACTGGTCCGGTTGAAATAATGACTGGTAAGAAGAAAATCGTACGCCAGACACCTTTTCCTTTCACATCTTGATTAATCAACATCGCAATGATTAAGGCAAAGACAATAACAACTGGTACATTCAGGATCATTTCTAAGACATATTCAATCAAAATCTCAACAAAGTATGGATCAGAGATAAACGCAGCTTTAAAGTTATCAAAGTTAACAAATGTCGATTGAATACCCTCCGCATCTAATCGCACTTTGAAGAAACTTAAGTATAATGAATTAAACACAGGATATAACGTGAAGATGGAATATCCAACAATCCAGATGAAGATAAATGATAACCCAAGTAATGCTTCACGACGTTTATTGGTGATCTTAAATTTAATTTTACCAAGTACAACGACATGATGGGTTGTTGTATTCAAGACTTTATTATGGGTTAAAACATAGCCTATTTTTTTGATGAATACGCCAATTTTAGCAACCCCATGACCAACCTTTGTTACACCTTCCCAAAACTTGGGATGATTCTTTGGAATAGCGATCACTTTTGCCATCACTTTTTGACCTAAGGCACGTAATTTTGCCATCACTTTCTTCATGACTGATCACCGCCTACAACTAAATAATCTTGACGTGCTATCATGCCATCATCAGTTGTCACATCATTGGTTGTATAGTTGACATAAATGGTAACACCATTATCATAAGTCACTTTTACAACCCCTAAAGCTAATACATCACGATCAACTATTGATGCATTAATGACATGACTTAATGCCCCGTCAATATACTGGTACGTATCAACAATTGAGTCATTCCATAAATTAAATTCTGTGGTATAAAAATTTTCAACGTCAGTGTCTTTTAAACGACTTGATGGTTGTTCGGTCAAAATATAGGTTGGTGAGACACCAAAATCAATTAATGCGAGAATTTGTTCTTGTCCAAGTGAATTATAATTTAACATTGGACTATACATTGGGATATACCCTTTTAATACAATTTGTAGTAATGGGACTAAATCATCAAAGTATTTAAGTTGGGAATTATAAAGCGGTGTTTCTAAATACCCATTAGTATATTGATACGCATAGGCATTAGGAGCAATATGGTAGCCAATATCTTGATATGTTTCAAGCACTTCTAAATAGACTGCTAGTGAGTCACTACGCATATAAGTCCCGCCATCATCATAACTAAATAAGCGTCTACCAATATTTTCAGTTGGCAATCCGTAATAGGTAATTTTTGTGTGAACGCCTAAGTCTTTGTTATTATCTTGAATAATGAACCGTTCACGGTCTATTGCCATTTCATGAGGTTTTTGATTACTTAATTTAAATGGTTCATAATAGGTATCATTCACTTTTAAGAATGTTCGAAACCCAATTTGCCCAACAGACTCATAGGCTTTATTTGCTGGGCTAAATTCCATAATCGGACGATTTTTGTTTTGAAGTCCGAATCCACTAATTCCTTGACCACGATTAACGTAAAAAGCCCATAGTGGGATCCCCTTTTTACCGGCTAATCCTGGTAGAAAATTGGAAAAGGTTTGTTGGTTCAAATAATTTTTTATCACAAATGTTCTGCCATCAAAGCTATAATCACTCATGAAATCACTCCTTTATAAATGTCGAAATACTTCTTGGTGCTAGGGTCACAACTTGTTCTTCTGTGTCCATCTTTAAAGTAATTTCTTTCTCTTCTTCAGTTTCATTTAAGACCACCGTCACAATCCGTTTATCTGGATTGATGAATGAGACGGTCACTAGGTCGTTATCGTCAAATGTATGTTTAATACGTTTAGCCCCTGGTTGGATAAACTTACTAAAATGCCCAATGTAATAATATGAGCTATTAAAATGTATGGTATCTTCCTTTGTGTCACCAATGATTGGTGCGTCACAATAGTTTCCAACATGATTTGGTCCACCGATTTCATTTAAGATTAAGTTCCAATCAATATAGCCTTCACAATAATTATTGAAGTCTCCAATCATATTACGTGCATAGCGTTCCCCCGTGTGCCAAGCACCTAAGTGAACACCACCTTCAATACATCCTTCTGTAAATAAGATGTGTTTATCAGGATGAAGTTCATGAACTTTACCGACTTTTTCAAACTCTTCACTCACATACCAATGTAAGCCTGTGCCCCAAACATATTCCCGTGCCTCTTCATCAGATAGAATTGCATCTGCGCGTTCTACAATAATATCTCTATTGTGATCCCAAATAATAATATGGATATCAGGATATGCTTTTTTCAACGTTGGCCCTAAATAATTTTTTACAAAGTCACGTTCTTCTTCTTTCGTATATAAACAACTATCCCAAATTTGTTTTGCGGCTGGTTCATTTTGAACCGTCACAGCAAAAATATTTTTATCAATGGAACGATAACTATCAATAAACTTCACAAAATAATCTGCCCATGTTTGGAAATATTCTTCTTTTAATTTACCGCCATTATTCATTTCACCATTTGTTTTCATCCAAGGAGGTGGACTCCAAGGTGATGCGAGCAATTTCATTTGTTTACCCGCCACTTTTTCGGCTTTTTCGATAAACGGAATCACATAATCATGATCGCGTTTAATATCAAACGTTTTTAATTCCGTATCGTTGTCTTCTACATATGTATAATTATCTAACGAGAAATCACAACTATGAATCGATACACGCCCCAAATTATAGCCTAATCCAACAACCGGATCGAAGTATGCTTTTAATACTTTATCTTGATTCTCTTTTGATAACTGTGCAAATGTATATCCAGCAGCTTCTGTAAATGCGCCACCAAATCCTAGCATGGTTTGAAAAGTTGTACTTGAATCAACCACTAATGATTTTTGGTTGCGATAAAGCTTATTTTCTTTCTCTATTATTTGCCAAAGATGATCTTTGGTCGTTTGGTATTGAACAATCATTTTTAAACTCCTTTTGAATAAAATGTAAGCGATTTACTATACCGTTTTCGTTAATAGTATAGCATAGATTAAAAAAATTTACTATACCGTTTTCGTATTTTTTTGAAAAAACCAGTTTCTTCTAATTAAATAGAGATTAAATAGGTTTTTGTTATCGTCTTAAAAAAGCGCTTTATAGGTTTAACCTTTTGTAGATATTTGTACGTTTTTCTATTAAGGATTTCACAAGATTTCGATTGAAATTTACCTATCGATGTAACACCTTTCATTCGATCCATTTCTTATATTATATTGAAAATGTTTCCGCTTACATCTTTATAAGGGGACATATGGCCAATTTAGTAAGTAAAAAAAATAAAGAAATCGTGAGTTATCGAAATAGTTTGTTATGCTAATAAATGTAAGCGTGTTATTACTGTTGAAAGGAGTAACAAAATGGGAAACATTCATTTAAATGTTGATACCTTAGATCAAGAAAAATTAGCATTACTACAAACGTATATTGATGAACTAGAACGTCCTGAAGAATCATTAATTCATGTGTTACACCGTGCCCAAAAACTATTTGGGCATATTCCGCATAATTTACAGTTTTTTGTCGCTAAACAGTTACATATTGGCGCTGCCCGTGTAAATGGTGTGGTAAGCTTCTATTCGTTTTTTAATGAAGACAAGCCAGGTAAATATGATATTAGTGTATGCATGGGAACAGCGTGTTATGTAAGAGGTGCTGAAAAGGTGCTTCATACATTGCTTGACACATTAGAAATTGAAAAGGGAAAAGTGACAGACGATGGTCTCTTTAGTGTGCGCGACGTGAGATGCATCGGGGCATGTGGCTTAGCACCTGTTGTCACTGTTGGTGAAAAAGTCTATGGGCATACCACTGAAGATATAGCCTTAGATATTATTGATTACTATCGGGGTGAACATAATGAAAATTAATACCTTAGATAAATTGCAAGCAAAACAAAAGGCATTAAAAAATCAGGTAAGTTTACGTCATGAGGGGAAATCATCATCAGATCAAATTGAAGTCCTTGTTGGCCTTGCGACCTGTGGGTTTGCGGTTGGTGCGGATGATACAATGATGGCGATTGAAAAACGGATTAAAGAAACAGATATTGATGCGACTGTTGTTGGGGTTGGGTGTATTGGTTACTGCCATATAGAACCAACTATTCAAGTCAATATTCCAGGGGAAACGCCACGTCTTTATGGCCCTATTACAGAAAAGATGGCTGAGAAGTTTGTCGATACAGTCTTAAAGGACCGTAAGGCATTTGATGACTATTTAATTACACAATCTTTTGATAAGGCGGTGCTTTAAGATGACACAAACTGAACCGATTAAACAATACCGTATTGCCTTAAGAAACTGTGGCTTTATTAATCCTGAAAATATCGATGAATACATTGCTGTTAAAGGCTATCAAGCTTTAGGTAAAGCGTTAACTGAGTATACGCCTAAAGAAGTAATAAATATTGTGAAAGAAGCCCACTTGCGTGGACGTGGTGGAGGTGGATTCCCAACGGGCTTAAAATGGGAATTAACCGCACGCGAACAAAGTGATGAAAAATATATTATTTGTAATGCAGACGAGGGAGATCCTGGGGCATTTATGGATCGTTCTATTTTAGAAGGTGATCCCCATTCTGTATTAGAAGCAATGGCAATTGCAGGGTATGCGATTGGATCTAATAAAGGCTATATCTATATCCGTGCTGAGTATCCACTAGCAATTTCACGTTTACAAATTGCGATTGATCAAGCTAGAGATTATGGCCTATTAGGCGACAATATCTTTGATAGTGGTTTTGACTTTGATATTGAATTAAAATTAGGTGCTGGGGCATTTGTCTGTGGTGAAGAAACCGCCCTGATTAACAGCCTTCAAGGACTACGTGGAGAACCAAATAAAAAACCCCCTTTTCCTAGTGTGAGTGGGTTTAGAGGAAAACCAACGAGTGTGAATAATGTTGAAACGTTTGCGAATATACCAGCTATTATTATGAAAGGTGCTGACTGGTTCAACACCATCGGAACCGAGCATTCTAAAGGAACTAAAGTATTCGCTTTAGCGGGGAAAGTCAATAACGTTGGTCTTGTTGAAGTCCCGATGGGAACAACACTGCGTGACATCATTTATGATATTGGTGGTGGTATTGCTGATGGCAAAGCTTTTAAAGCTGTTCAAACAGGTGGTCCAAGTGGTGGTGTCATCACAGAAGAAAATCTTGATACTCCGATTGATTATGAATCTATTCGTAAAATCGGTAGTATGATGGGTAGTGGCGGAATGATTGTATTAGATGAAGATACTGATATGGTTGAAATCTCTAAGTTCTATTTAGACTTTACCCAAGATGAGTCGTGTGGAAAATGTACACCGTGTCGAATTGGAACAAAGCGCTTATATGAAATTTTAGATCGCTTAACATCAATGGAAGGACAACCTGAAGACCTAGACTTATTAGAAGAACTTGCGCACAATGTGAAAGATAGTTCGTTATGTGGTCTTGGACAAAGTGCACCAAATCCAATTTTATCAACCATTGATCGTTTCCGTGAAGAGTATGAAGCGTATGCATATAGAACGAAGAAAACAACATACAGTATCGATAAAGATAACTGTATTGGGTGTACTAAGTGTTCACGTGTATGTCCAGTTGATTGTATTACTGGTGAGGTTAAACAACCTCATGTTATTAACGAGTCTGAATGTATTGCCTGTGGCGCATGTTATAATGCCTGCCCAGTCGATGCCATTATTAAACCTTAGGAGGTCACTATGAATACAGTAAATATCCATGTCAATGGTAGACCAATGATGGTAAAAAAAGGCACTACTGTGCTTGATGCATGTGATCAAGCAGGCATTAAAATACCAACACTCTGCCATTTAAATTTAGAAGAATACGGTATTGTCAATAAAGTCGCATCATGCCGCGTGTGTGTTGTTGAAGTTGAAAACCGTCAAGCTTTGGTACCTAGTTGTGCTGAAAAAGTCTATGAAGGTATGCATATTAAAACCGATAGTATTCGTGCGATTAATTCGCGTCGAAATAATCTTGAATTATTATTAAGTAATCATCCGTTTGAATGTTTAACTTGTACAAAAAACTTAACCTGTGAATTACAATCCCTTGCGGAGGAACTCAATATTCGCGAAATCTCATTTACAGGTGAAAAAATGGCCTATTCGATTGATCAGTCGAGCAAATCAATAGTGAAAGATCCGAATAAATGTGTCATGTGTCGACGTTGTGAAACAATGTGTAACGAGGTTCAAACTGTTGGAGTATTAAGTGGGTTAAGACGTGGTTTTGATGCGGTTGTCGCACCAGCGTTTAACTTAGATATGGCTGATACATCATGTACCTATTGCGGACAATGTGTGGCAGTCTGCCCTACAGGAGCATTAACAGAACGTAACGATGTCCCACGGGTATGGAAACGGCTTGCGAATAAAAATTATCATATGGTTGTACAAGTTGCCCCAGCTGTGCGGGTTGCTTTAGGTGAAATGTTTGGGATGGACCCAGGCAGTATTTCAACAGGCAAAATTGTTACAGCCTTAAGACGGCTTGGATTTGATGCCGTATTTGATACCAACTTTGGCGCAGATTTAACCATTATGGAAGAAGCTAGAGAATTGGTTCACCGGATTGAACACGGTGGCACCTTACCAATGTTAACGAGTTGTTGTCCAGCGTGGGTTAAATTTATTGAACATCAGTTCCCTGAAATGTTAGATGTGCCATCCACGTGCAAGTCTCCACAAACCATGGTTGGGGCGATTGCAAAAACCTATTATGCTGAAAAGATACACTTACCAAGTAAGCAAATCAAAGTTGTCTCAATTATGCCTTGTGTGGCAAAAAAAGCTGAAAGTGCACGTCCTGAATTATCAAAAGAAAATCTACATAATGTGGATTACACCTTATCAACCCGTGAATTTGGTCATATGATTAAAGAAGCTGGGATTGAATTTGAGAAGTTACCAGATGGTGAATTTGATAATATCTTAGGAGAATCAACGGGTGCTGCTGCTATATTTGGTACGACAGGTGGTGTCATTGAAGCTGCTGCACGAACAGCGTACGAGTTATTGACTGGGGATAATCTAGAACGTATTGATTTCCAAGAGTTACGTGGTATGGAAGGCATTAGAGAAGCAACTATTACAATCAATGATTTAGACTTAAAAATTGGTATTGCTCATGGTCTTGGTAATGCAAGACACTTATTAGAAGAAATTAAAGCTGGTAATGTTGATTATCATGCAATTGAAATCATGGCTTGTCCTGGTGGTTGTATCGGTGGTGGTGGACAACCTTATCATCATGGAGATATGTCTATTATTGAAGCACGTCAAAAAGCCATTTATGAGATTGATAAATCAATGCCTAGACGTAAGAGTCATGAAAATGAGATGGTATTAAAACTATATCAAGATTTTCTTGGCGATCCATACGGGGAAAAAGCACATGACTTACTCCACACTTGCTATACAAAAGGAGAACGCATATAAAAAAATAGCCTACTAGCTTGACCTTGTCAAGTTAGCAGGCTTTTTCTTTATTCAAAAAAGGTATGATATATGGTCGTAATAGCATCACTATAGTCGGGTTCATCAACACCAACGATGACACTTAACTCTGTTGATGATTGGGCGATTACTTTAATATTAATCTTGGCATTTCCTAATGCACTAAATAACTTACCAGCCACACCAGGAGTTTTGGCCATATTTTTACCCACAACGGCAATTAATGCAAGGGATTCTTCAATATCAATCCGTTCTATACCGTCTAATTCACTAAGTTGACTCATAATCATAAACTTAGATGTATCCACTTGGTCATGTGACACAATCACACTAAACGAATCAATGCCACTTGGGATATGTTCTATTTCAATATTATGACGCATGAAAATAGTGATGATTGATTGTAATATTTTTGTTTTTGCCTCGTCTCCGGTTTTAGTAATGTTAAATATCGTAAACTCTTTTTTTCCTGAAATAGCCGTAACAATATGCTCTTTAGGTGAGGCATTCGAAGAAATGATCGTACCCGCTTCTTCTGGTTGATTGGTGTTTTTAATGATAATTGGAATATCTCTTTTTGCGACAGGTGTGATTGCTTCTTGATGAAACAATTTCGCTCCGCGATACGATAGTTCTTTAATTTCACTATAGTTTAAAGCAGGAATGATTTTAGCATCTTTGACAATTGTTGGATCGGTCACATATACGCCATTCACATCTGTAAAATTTTCATAAGCCTTTACGTTTAGTGCATATGCAATAATGCTTGCGGTGGTATCACTACCCCCACGAGATAACAGGGTAACATCTTTATTCGGTGTCGTGGCATAAAACCCTGGCATCACAATGCCATGATCTACATTAATTTTTGCCATAGTTGATTCTGTTTTATCATAATCAATTTGTTTATCATAATTGACAAAAATATGTTGGTAACTATCTAAAAAGGTATACCCTAAAAACTCACTCATAAGTTTTGCGGTGAGGTATTCACCACGACTCACAAGCCAATCACGATGAACCGTCTTACTTAGATTTTTTGAAAGATCACTCATGTACTGTTTAACATCAAAAGATAATCCTAAATTGTTTTTTATTTCAATGAATCGATCAGTTATTTGGTGTAGTAAATGGCGGTAATCTGTGTCATATTTAATATGTTCATATAATAAGTATAATAAATCAGTCACTTTTGCTTGGCTATCTGCTATTTTACCGGGAGCACTCACAACAATAATTTTACGTGTATTGTCTAATGAAACAATATGTTGTATTTGTTTAAACTGCTGACTTGATGCGACAGATGTCCCCCCAAATTTACAGACTTTAATATCACGCTTCATGAGCCATCATCTTTTGTAAGATATCAACTGCATTTTGCGCAGCACCAACATATAAATTATCCGCAGCGATAAATAGCAAGATCCCATTTTGATCAATTTTATCGCGACGAATGCGCCCTACACTCACGATATTCTTACGACTCACATCAACTGTATTAGGAAATGCGTCGAGTGTGATCATCGGATGGTCATTAAGAGCCGCTTTTAAGACATCAAGATCAATCTGTTTATCTGTTTTTACTTCGATTGAAACGGCGTGACCTCGTTCTACCGGGACACGTACACATGTCGCGTTTAAGAGTATATGAGGATCATGTAATATTTTTTGTGTTTCATCAATCATTTTCTTTTCTTCAAAGGTGTATCCATCATCTAATAAAACATCAATTTTGGGATAAACCGTTTGTTTGATATCAACAGGATAAAAGCCTGTGTTTTCATGTAGCGCTTCAAGGCCTTTATGACCACTACCGGATACTGATTGGTAAGTGGTGTAACGAACGGTTAAAATATTTGCTAATTGACGAATCACATCAAGCGGAATGACACTTTGAATGGTTGAACAATTTGGATTCGCTATCAAATCATGAGTTATGACATCATCAAAGTTTATACTGGGTACGACAAGAGGAACCTCATCATCAAAACGAAATGCACTTGAATTATCAATAACTTTACACCCTTCTTTATTTGCTTGTTTGGCGTATTGTTTACTAAGTAAACTTCCGATACTAAACAAGGCATAATCGACAGTTTCAAAAACTCCTTTTTCAATTGTCTCAATTGTTATCGGTTGATCCTTATAATATAAGGTTTTTCCTTTAGATTTTTCTGATGCGAAAAGACGTAATGACTTAATCGGTAAGTCCGTATTGTTTAAGATTTCTAAAAATGTCTGCCCAACAAGTCCTGTTGCGCCAACTATTGCGACATTATATTGTTTCATTTTAACACCTCTATTGTTGTCCCATTACTTAGTTGTAATGATTCTATCTTATTTAATGTAGTCGTTTGTTCCGGCAAGACCTTACCTTTCCCACGGATTCTTAACAAAGTCGGTCCTGATCCACTTAATACCATAACACAATCATCATTTGATAATGCGTGAATATACGTATAAAGTTTTAATACCTGAATACGTTTATTTTGGTGTATACCATCTTTTACAGCCTCTTTTAATAACGTAATATCCCCATCTTTAAATGCTTTAAACAATGCAGCAACACGTTCTAATTGATAGACAACATCTTGACGATGAAAATCCGTAGGTACGACGTCTCTTAATGTTTTTGTGTCTCCTGTAAAGTCCGGTATAAAAAGATCAAATGTAAAAGATTTATGGATATCATGCTTAATGATCGTATACTCCTTACCTGTTTGCATAACACTAATTAAACCACCATAAATAGCAGCCCCTACATTATCAGCGTGGCCTTCTAGTTTGACAGCTAATTGAAATATATCCCGCCCTTCTAAGTTAAGCTCATGAAAGTGGTTCGCAGCCATAATCCCTGCAATTATACAACTTGCACTACTGCCAAGTCCTCGGGCGACGGGTATCGCATTTTCACTAAGCGTAATATGGAACGTGAATGCTTCTGTCATAGGATTTATGTGTTTTAACGCCTTTAAATAGGATTGATAAACTAAATTATCTGGATGATTAAACCGGGGGTCAAATCCTTTAAATACTAACCGATGATACCGTTTTATATCAAACTGATTATACAAATCTAATGCGAGCGCAGCCATATCAAACCCACTACCAAGGTTTGCGCTTGTTGCTGGTACTCTAACTCGTAACATAGTCGTTGTCAAGTGTCTTCAACACCTGATCTAATGCGCCTTTCTTAGATAGCTCTTTTTCGATGACGGTAGTATCAAAGAGCGATATAATGCGTGGATCAATTGATAATTGATCGAGTTGACCAATCTGTTTTATTTGTGTTAAAAGATCATGACTTTTCGGTAAGGAAAGTGCCTCAGATACTGCTTTAGAAAATTTATATGGACTCGCTGTAGAGACAATCATGGTCCGTGTATCGTCTTGTGTTTCTTGACAATATTTGTCATAGACTTTTTTTGCCACAGCCGTATGTGGATCAATCACTTTTCGTTCTTTATGAAACACGTTTTTAATTGTTTCTAAAGTATCTTCTTCCGAAGCATAATTGGCATAAAAATCCGTTTGTTCTAATACCTCTTTAACTTCTATTTTATGTGTTTTTTTGAGTGTTTTCATCAAGTTGTTTAACGCCTGATGATCACGGTCTAATAATGCAAATATATATCGTTCTAAGTTGCTTGGAATTGATATATCCATTGACGGTGAATAGCTTTGCTTAATCTCTGAATCAACTTTATAGATACCTGTCTTAAAGAACTCTGTAAGAACATTATTTTGATTTGAAGCTATAATCATTTTATGGATAGGAAGTCCCATTTGTTTCGCATAATAACAGGATAATACATTCCCGAAATTACCACTCGGTACAACCACGTTAATCGGTTGACCATATGTTAAATTATGAGCATTCATAAACTTGTTATAACTGGCGAAGTAATAAATTATTTGAGCGATTAATCGTCCAATATTTATTGAGTTTGCAGAGGTTACAAGGACCTCATTACGATTCACGTTTTGAAAAGCGTCTTTGATAACGCTTTGACAGTCATCAAAGTTCCCATCTATTCCATATATATGATGGTTATCATCTTGATAACTGTTCATTTGATGTTCCTGAAAAGGACTCACACCTTGTTTAGGGTATAGAACAATCACTTTGGCGTTCTTAAAAGAATCATATCCCGCTAAAGCAGCACTACCAGTATCACCTGATGTTGCGGTTAAAACAAGTGTTTGTCGTTTGATACCTTGTCTTGTTTTCACATGTTCTATTAATTGTGGCAAGAGTTGTAAGGCCATATCTTTAAATGAGAACGTCGGTCCATGGTATAACTCTAAAAAACTATATCTATCATGATGTGATAATTTAATAATCTCTTTAGGAAAGTGTTTGTAAGCGTCATTAATCAGCTGTATCAAATCTGCCTCTTCAAATGGTAATAACGTGTGTAATAACTTAAATGCAATGGTTTTATAATTATCCATTTTTAAAGAGTGATCAAAAAACGCTGGTAACTCATCAATTACATAGAGTCCACCATCCTCTGCCAACCCATTTAAGAGGGCTGTTTCAATATCTACTATATGGTTACTTCGTGTACTTAAAACCATCTCATCACCACCTTGTTCTTTTATGATAACATTACTTCACTATTTTTGACAATGAAAACATTTTCACTTGCAGTTCCTATGTATGAAAACACTTTCTTTGTGTTATTTTGCAGTTTGTTTGGTAAAATAGCGATACGGAGTGATAACTATGGTTAAAGAATTTTCACATAACAGAAACAATGTCATCCTTAATTTCTCGCTTAACTACTGTAAAACATCTAAGGAGTTGTTAGAATCAAAAGGGTTTTTCGCCGTTTTAAAACACTTCATTAGACAACAAAAGAAGGAAGATACTCTTTTAATTGAACGTCTTGAATCATTTAGTCAAGAGCGACCATTAAGCGACATATTACTAGAATTATTTAAGTTACTACTTATTCTTGATACCAAAGAGGTAAAAAACTTAAATCCAGAATACCACGCTATTTTAGAAGATACAACGGATATTATTGACTTTGTAGAAGGTCTTTATTTTTATTGGCGTCACCTTGAACGATATGCGTTAATTCAAAAAGACAATATCACAAGTGGTATTGAACACAATCAGTTCATAAAAGCAAACAATAACTTTGCGAACTTAATTTTAACAACCTATCGTTTGATTGAACATAATATCACAAACAGTTATCCCAATGTTTATCGCCAAGCACATGCAGGGATTAATGTTGGTTTTGTTTTATCACATGTTGAGACTGACTTGCCAAAACAATACAATCAGTTAAAACCGATTAATACAATCAGTAAAATAATCCTGACACCCCCATTTATAATGTATCCAATCATGAATAAACGTGAAGGGTTTTTTGAAGAAGTTTTTACAAATCCATTAGAAGACATAGCTATCAACACAGACCACTTCTTCTGTTATCCTGCAAAAGTGGGAGAATTTTTTACCTACATTTATTTTCACCGGGATTTCTTGTCACAAGGCATTGCTTTGGCAAACCTTTTCGAATTAGCAACGCAAGAAGAAATCAAAGGCAAACGCCCTGATTTAATTTATGTTTTTGGCGCTAGAAATAGTGACAAAACAAAAGAAACAGTCTTTTATGATGATCAAGAGAATGATCTACTTGTAGGCTATGTTAGTAATACAGAATCAATTGACTATTTTGGATACATGAAGAAAATGATTCTAACACTACACAATGTCAAAATGCTTAACCAGGGTCACTTACCAATGCATGGCGCCATGGTAAATATCACCTTAAAAAATGGATTATCCGCCAATATCGCTATTATAGGGGATAGCGGTGCCGGTAAAAGTGAAAGCCTAGAAGCTCTTAGAACGCTAAGTGAAGACCATTTGAAAGAAATGAAAATTATCTTTGACGATATGGGAACATTTAAAGTTGAAGACAATACTGTCAAAGGCTACGGTACAGAAATTGGCGCTTTTGTTAGATTAGATGATCTCGATATGGGTTACTCTTTCAAAGAAATGGATCGCGCGATATTCATGAATCCAAACAGAATCAATGCCCGTGTCATTCTCCCAATAACAACGTATCAGACCATCCAAAAAGGTTACCCTGTCGATGTCTTGCTTTATGCCAACAACTTTGAAGATAATGATGAGACAATCGTTTTATTCGAAAATGTTGAAAAAGCGAAAGAAACCTATATTAAAGGCGCTAGAAAAGCAAAAGGTACAACCAATGAAACAGGTGTTGTTACCTCCTTCTTTGCTAACCCATTTGGCCCTTTACAACGGCAAGATCAAACATTAGATATCATCGACAAAACATATGACACGTTATTTGATACAGCGATTCCTGTTGGTCAAATGTATACAAAACTAGCAATAGAAGGATTTGAACGCAAAGGACCTGAAGAAGCAGCACTTGCATTATTTGATTGGTTGATGACAAACAAACATTAATCCAAACCACAGTCTAATGGCTGTGGTTTTTATATTCTTTTCAAATATAGTTGCAATATAATTCTATGAAAACATTTTCATTAAATATAAACGTTTTCATTTTGTAAAAAGCCTTGTAACTATTAATAAAAAGGTGTATCATTTTCACAAAATACAATTTGAGAGAGGGTATTTCTAATGAAAAAATTATTGTTAATTGTGAGTGTCGTATTATTATCCGCTACACTCACAGCATGTGGACAGACAGATGATACGGTTCGATTAGGTGTGATTGGACCACTGACAGGACAATATTCAATGTATGGGCTTGCGGTTGAAAATGGGGCAAAACTTGCAGCAAAAGAAATTAATGCGGCAGGCGGTGTGCTAGATAAAGATATTGATATCATCGCATACGATAGTAAAGGTGATTCAACTGAGGGTGTTAATGCCTATAATCGCTTACGCGATCAAGATGAAATTCATGCATTAATCGGGGGAACATTCAGTAGTGTCACATTAGCTATTAAAGGGTTGGCTGTACAAGACAATATACCAATTTTAACACCAACTGCAACAAATGATACCGTGACATTAGATGCACCGAACGTATTTAGAGCGTGTTATTCCGATTCCTATCAAGGAAGTACCGCCGCAATATTTGCGAACACTGAACTAAATGTTACGAATGCCGCTGTCATGTATAACCGAGACGATGCGTATTCTCAAGGATTAGCTCAAGCCTTTATGGATGAGTTTGATGCACGCGGGTTGTCATATGATAGATTTGAGTTTGGCGCACAAGATGATGATTATAGTGCATTATTGACAAATATCAAAGATGGATCATATGACGCTGTATTCTTACCAGCATACGTTGCAGAAGTTGGCGCGATTTTAACTCAAGCAGATACCTTAGGGTTAGACTTACCATTTATTGGCGGTGATGGTTGGGATGGTATTGAAGCAGACTACGCTGATGTCGCAAATGGATTCTACTTCGCAAATCATTATTCTAAAACAGATGAAGCAAGCAATGTACAAGACTTCGTCGTGAACTATACTGCTGAGTATGGTGAAGCACCAAACGCACTTGCTGCCTTAGCATACGACGCTGTTTATGCAATGGTTGAAGCTATTGAAAATGCGGATAGTTTAGAGGCAGACGATTTAGTGACTGCGTTAAGTAATCTAAATTTCTTAGATGGCGTCACAGGTCCAATCACATTTGATGAAAATGGAGATCCGATTAAATCCATAACAATCATTCAAGTTGTCGATGGTGTCCATGAAGTCTTTGCTAAAGTAGAAGCTGGGGACGAATAACAGAATACGGGGGAAAAATTGTTTTCCCCCTTTTTTTAACTCGAGGTGATAGAATGGAACTATTTATTAGTCAACTTATAAACGGCTTAAATACAGGGAGTATTTATGCATTAGTTGCCATTGGATACACAATGGTATACGGCATCATCAAACTGATTAATTTCGCTCATGGCGAGATCATGATGTTTGGGGCATATTTTGCCTATTTATTTGCATTTTCATTATCATTTCAATTACCATTTCTTGTGGTGATTGTATTATCAATGTTTTTTGCGGCAATACTCGGTATATTAATTGAACGTGTTGCGTATAAAAAACTGCGTAAAGCACCAAGGATTAGCGCCTTAATCACAGCTATTGGAATGAGTTTATTTTTACAACATCTCGCACAGCTCATTTTTGGTGCTACCCCTTATGTAATGAAACCACTTGTTGATACAACACCAATTACAATTTTAAATTTTGATATTTCACGATTAACGCTATTAACAATTGGTTTAAGTATTTTATTTATGATTTTATTAACTTTATTTGTATACAAGACAAAACCAGGAAAAGCAATGCGTGCAGTCAGCCAAGATAAAGAAGCAGCTATACTGATGGGAATCAATGTTGACAACATCATTTCTTTAACCTTTGCGATTGGGAGTGCACTCGGTGCGCTAGGTGGTATCTTTTATGCGATGACCTATTCGCAAATTTATCCAACAATGGGTGTCTTACCAGGATTAAAAGCATTTATCGCAGCTGTATTTGGTGGTATTGGTAGTATTGGTGGGGCAATGATTGGTGGATATCTCATTGGGATCATTGAAACAATGACAAAAGCCTATATCTCCAGTAAATGGGTTGATGTTATTGTCTTTGGTTTATTGATTGTCATTCTCCTATTTAAACCATCTGGGATTCTTGGTAAAAATAGAAAAGAGAAGGTGTAATGATGAAAGCAAAAGTGAAAACCATTAAAGAATTTTTACTTGATCCCCGTTTTGTCAATTATACACTTATTGCAAGTATTTTTATTGTGATGTTTACACTCATTCAATTTCAATTAGTCAACCGTTATATTTATAACTTACTGGTTATGGTCCTGATTATGATTGTGATGTCAACCAGTTTGAATATTGCGACAGGATTTTTAGGTGAACTTGTTCTTGGCCACGCTGGATTTATGGGGATTGGTGCCTACACCGCAGCGATTATCGGTATTGCATTAAGACCGTACATTGGGGCTGATTTACTGTTATTTGTAGTAAGTGCTATAGGCGCTATGACATTAGCTGGCATTGCTGGATTATTAGTCGGGACACCTGCCTTGAGACTGCGCGGGGATTACTTAGGTATTATGACCTTAGGCTTCGGCGAGATTGTTAGAAATTTAATTACCAATCTTTCCTCTATAACAAACGGGGCACAAGGTCTGGCTGGTATTCCAAGAATTATGACTTTCCCGATAGCGTTTTGGACAACCGTGTTAATCGTCTCTGTCATTTTCTTATTTATGAACTCACGACACGGACGCGCGATCCTGTCAATCCGTGAAGATGAAATTGCCAGCGAAAGTGTTGGTATCAATATTACGAGGTACAAACTCATAGCGTTTGTTTTGGCATCAATGTTTGCTGGTATAGGTGGTGCAATGTTTGCCTTCAAAGAAGGTTTCTTAGCACCTGTATCATTCAATTTCTTAAAGTCTGTTGAGATTTTCGTTATTGTCGTATTAGGTGGTATGGGAAGCTTGTCAGGTAGTATTGTAAGTTCAATAGTACTTGTTTTCTTACCAGAATATCTACGTGACTTTAAAGAATATCGATACTTACTATACTCATCTATTTTGGTTATTACGATGCTTTATCGACCAAAAGGATTGATGGGAACCAAAGAATTTAATTTCACTCAATTTAAGGCAAGCGTATCACGTGTTGTTACACGACTTAAAACGAGATTCCGTAAAGGGCGTGATCACTAATGGCTATTTTAGAAATTAACGACCTGAGTATTCATTTTGGTGGTCTAAAGGCTGTCGATCATTTTAATCTATCAGTCGATCATAATGAACTTGTGGGTCTGATTGGACCTAATGGTGCAGGTAAGACGACGATTTTCAACCTCCTAACAGGCGTTTACACACCAACTGAAGGTACTATTCGGTTAAATGGTGTCAGCACCATTGGTAAACGTCCTAGTGATATCGTCTTATTAGGTAGTTCACGAACATTTCAAAATATTCGTTTGTTTAAAAATATGACAGTACTTGATAATATCAAAGTTGCCTATCACAACCGGATGGACTACACGTTATTAGCCAGTATTTTTAAAACGCGTAAATACAAAATTGAAGAATCAAGAGCAAATGGCATCGCGAAAGAGTTACTCGATGTGTTTGATTTACTAGAGTTTAAAGACCATTTAGCTAAAAATCTACCCTATGGTAAGCAACGTAAGCTAGAAATTGCTCGTGCACTCGCAACAAATCCACAAATTCTTTTATTAGACGAACCAGCTGCTGGGATGAATCCGCAAGAAACTGAAGAACTCATGGCAACAATTAAGTTAATTAAAAACCAATTTAAAGTATCCATATTACTCATAGAACATGATATGAAACTTGTCATGGGTATTTGTGAACGGATTGTCGTGATTGATTATGGCAGAGTAATTGCGAAAGGTAATCCAGAAGAGATTCGTACAAACAAAGACGTTATAAAGGCATATTTAGGTGAGTAAAATGTTAAAAGTAGATAATTTACATGTACACTATGGTGTGATACACGCCATTAAAGGCGTCTCATTTGAAGTTAACGAAGGTGACATTGTCACATTAATTGGTTCAAATGGCGCGGGTAAAACAACGATTTTAAAAGCCATATCACAATTACTTGATAAAAGTGATGGTGATATCACCTTTTTAGGAAACTCATTAAGTAACTACAAGGCACATGATGTTGTCCATATTGGTGTTTCTCATGTGCCTGAAGGACGTCATGTCTTTCCCGATTTAACAGTGCTAGAAAATCTTGAAATGGGGGCATATTACCGTAAAGATAAAGCCAAGATTAAGTCGGATTTAGAACGAGTGTTCATCCGTTTTCCAAGACTTAAAGAGCGCCTCAATCAAATCGCTGGGACTTTATCCGGTGGTGAGCAACAAATGCTTGCGATAGGACGAGCTTTAATGAGTCATCCGAAAATTTTATTACTAGATGAGCCATCTATGGGTCTAGCCCCTATCTTGGTAAAAGATATATTTGATATCATTCGTGAAATAAATGAGGCAGGTACAACGATTCTACTTGTTGAACAAAACGCTAATCAAGCGTTACACATATCTGATAAAGCCTATGTGTTAGAAACAGGTAAGATTACATTATCAGGTAAGTCTAAAGATTTATTAAACGATGATAAAATTAAAGAAGCATATTTAAGCGCATAAAACGATGATTAGGACACCAGGTATCTTCCCTGTTTTAAAGCGAGTCTAGGATGGTGAGAGCTAGATAAATAAGCAGATATTCTGAACACCTATGAGTTGCTGTATCGAAATAATAGTAGATATAGCCGGTCATTCCGTTATCATGTTAAGTGGCGTGATTTTCATGCAACTTGGGTGGTATCGCGGACAATAGTCCGTCCCATATTGGGGCGGGCTTTTTTTAATATTAATAAGGAGTTGATTTGATGTGCGGAATTATTGTCAGTACTTCACAAGAACCACTAACACAAGATGATTTAACAGTTTTAATGAAACGTGGACCAGATACACAACAAATTGAGCGGTTTCATACCTATCAGTTTGGGTTTACACGACTTGCCATAATGGGTCTTTCCGAGGCCGGTAACCAACCCTTTTATCATGGGGATTCTATTCTTGTCGCAAACGCAGAAATATATAACAATCAGTCGTTACTTAATGACCTATCAGATTTCACACCTAAATCACATTCTGATTGTGAAATATTGCTCCCCCTATACGAGGCGCTTGGAATTAATTTTATTGATTATCTTGACGGTGAATTTGCCTCAGTGATGTATGATGCAAAGAAAGATATGTTAATTGCTTTTAGAGATCCTATCGGGATTCGGCCATTATTTTATGGGTACCATCAAAAAGATGGCGCTATCATGTTTGCGAGTGAGGTAAAAGCACTGTTACCCCACGTAAAAAAAGTGATCCCCTTTCCACCAGGGTTTTATTACTTAAATGGGCGTTTTATTGAATACAGTGATTTAACACAAATCTCCCATTATCATACCCATTTCTTTGAAGATATCACAAATAGCATTCACGATAAACTTGTTGCTGCGGTTAGAAAACGACTAATAAGTGATGCTCCATTAGGATTTTTACTGAGTGGAGGCTTAGATTCATCTTTAGTTTGTGCCATTGCTCAAAAGTATACAAAAGCACCTATTAAAACATTCAGTATCGGTATGGATACAGATCCAATAGATTTAAAATATGCGAAACAAGTCGCTGAATATCTTGGAACTGATCATACCGAAGTAACAATGACTAAAGAGGATGTTATTGATGCATTAGAATCTGTGATTTACGCTATTGAAAGTTATGACATCACAACGATTAGAGCAAGCATAGGTATGTATTTATTAGCTAAACATATACATCAAAACACTTCTATCAAAGCGTTAGTAACAGGGGAAGTTAGTGATGAACTATTCGGTTATAAGTATACTGACTTTGCGCCAAGTAAAGAGGCATTTCAAGAAGAGAGTATTAAACGGGTGAAGGAACTATATATGTATGATGTCTTACGTGCAGATCGATGTTTGGCGGCGAACTCTCTAGAAGCTAGAGTTCCGTTTGGAGATCCTGATTTTGCCCAATACGTCTTAAGAATTAATCCTTTGTTTAAAATGAATAAATATCAAACAGGTAAGTTCATTTTACGTAAAGCATTCGATTCAAATGACTATCTACCACATTCTATATTATACCGAGAAAAAGCGGCTTTTTCAGATGCGGTTGGGCATTCTCTTGTGGATGAATTAAAAGCTTATGCGAACGCACATTATACAGATCAAGCTTACGAGCAAAAACGGTTGAATTATGCCCCAATCCCCCTTTCAAAAGAAGCACTACTCTATCGTGAAATTTTCGATCAATATTATCCTAATCATAGTCATCTCATAAAAGACTATTGGATGCCAAATAAATCATGGGAAGGATGTAAAGTATCCGATCCTAGTGCGCGTGTATTATCAAACTATGGTAAAAGTGGGCAATAAAAAAGATCAGCTTTGGCTGATCTTTAGCATAGTCCATTCATCTTACAAATATCAACGATGTATTCTTTGTGACTGACAAAGATTACAATTGATTCTTTTAATAGTTGATATTCTCCTTTATGTGGGTTATATCCTCTTTCATAAAGGTTTTCTACAAATCCTTTCTTAAGTTCTTCATAGCTGGTGTCCTTAACATGTTCTAATGGACTTTTTCCATCATTACTGAAATGGTATTCCCATGTATATTCTTTTTGATCATCCTTATAGTTTAACGTTAAGCAATCTCCAGCCCCGTCAAAACCTTCTATAATAACATATTCAATTTCTCCGCGGTCTTTATAACGTAACGTTTCACGTACTGCTTTGCTTTCCATCATAATCATCACATCCTTTTCGTGTTTCTATTATAACGTAATTTGAATAATTTAACCACGTTTTTTAATGTTTTTTAAAAATATATCTAAATCTTTACCCGATAATGTGACCTCGCCTAGGTCCCCATGTTTTGTATCACCTGCAATGCCATGGTAATCACTACCCCCTGTGATAATCATTCCATTCTCTTTCGCAAAAGAACGAAACTTGTCTTCCTCACCTGGTTTATTTCTATAGTATTTTGCTTCAAGACCATCAAAGTCATAGGTAAAAACCTTATCTTTGATTTGTGGTTTCACTAATGTTGGATGAGCCAATACAACCAAGCAATTATGATCTTTTAATAGCTTGATACCAGAAGCTACATCCAACTCGCTTGTTGGTACATACGCTTTACATGTTTCGCCAATCATTGTATCAAAAATATCATCATGTGTATACTCAGGGTATTTTTCAGTAATGGCTTTAGCTATGTGAGGTCTTGCGATAATGCCACTCGCTATATCATATACACGATCATATTCAATCTCGATATCAAAATATTTTTGTAATCGCGTAATGATTTTTTTTGCACGCTTTTCACGCGCTTCTTTGATAAATCTGAAATAATTTTGTAGACGCTCTCCATTATAAGAATCATCTCTAAAGTATCCCAATATGTGAACACTTATGTTTTCTACTACTGTCGACAACTCAACACCAGGAATATAACGTATACCAGCTTGATTTGCCAATTCTTGAATGCGCTCAACATCTTGGATAGTATCATGATCTGTAATTGCAATAATGTCGAGCCCTTTAGCTTTAGCACGGTTAATTAACGCCTCAGGTGTCTTACGACCATCTGAAAAGGTCGTATGCATATGTAAGTCTGCTTTCATCTTATCACCACTTATATTATACTAAATGTCATGATATCAAACAAACAAAAAACGAATGTTTTAAAATATATGATATAATAATAAAAAGGAGGAATGATTATGTCAAATTTTCATGATCTATCAATTGAAGAATTACAAGGACTTATGCGTGAGGGGAAACTCACCTCATATACCTTAACAATGCATTTTTTAAACCGTATTGCTACTATCGATCAAGGTGAACCACGATATAACAGTATTCTAGAAGTAAACCCTGACGCTTTAAATCAAGCACAGCAAAGAGACTATGAAAGAGGTCAAAATAAAGATGTTGGTCAACTTCATGGTATACCAGTAATCTTAAAGGATAACATTTCGACATTAGGCAAAATGCATACAACCGCAGGCGCACTAGCATTTAAAAATCATTATGCTAGCGATGATGCAACTTTGGTGAAGAGTCTACTCAAAGATGGTGCAGTTATTCTTGGTAAAGCAAATTTGACCGAACTCGCTAATTTTATGACTTTAAATAATGTGAACGGCTATTCATCTTATGGTGGTTATGTGCGTTGTCCATGGGATGTCAAACACGACCCATCAGGAAGTTCAACAGGTAGTGCCGTAGCTGCGAGTTTAAGGTTAGCACCAGTTACTATTGGAACTGAGACATCAGGGAGTATCATTTCCCCCTCGCGCACCAATGGTGTTATCGGATTAAAACCAACAATTGGCTTAGTAAGTCGAACAGGTATCGTTCCAATATCGACAACACTTGACACTGCTGGACCCATAGGAAACCGGGTAAAAGATGTTGCCACTTTATTAAATAGTATGATGACAGCGGACTCGGAAGATCCAATTACACTGACAAAATCTATTGATAAGATTGATCTTTCAAGCCTATCAAAATCACTCAAAAGTAAGACCATCGGGATTCATAAAAAAGGGTACGAAGACCTGTCTAAAGAATCTCAGAAGCAATTTGACCACCTTGTAGACACTATACAAGGTTTAGGTGCTAAGATAATAACTGATTTTGAACTTAATGAGCCTAAAAAACTGTATAATATATTATTGTATGAGTTCAAGCAATGTTTTAACCATTACTTAAATACAGAAGATATGCCAGTGAAATCGTTGCATGAATTAATCACACAAAACCGAGCATATTCGTACGATAGACTTAAGTATGGTCAACATCTTTTAGAAGAAAGTGAATATAATACGAGCGGCCGATGTAATGAAGTGGAATATGTTGAAGGTCTGAGTGAGCGAAAAACTTTACAAGAGACACTGGATAATACTTTTGATAATAATCATATAGATGTTATTCTCTTTGCTAATTATACATCTTTAGGTCCTACTTGTGGATTTCCTTCTTTAACTCTTCCATTAGGATTAGATGAAGACAACATGCCAATTGGTAGTTACTTTTTAGCTAAACGATTCAATGAACAAACCTTGATAGAAGTCACTTATGCCATAGAGCAAGCTCTAAATGTGATATTAGATCCTCTTAAAAAATAAACTGTATAAATGAAAAGAGCTATGAGGCAACTCATAGCTCTTACTTTTATAAAATCATTGGTAATACTAGCGTTATCACAAACTGTAAGGCGCCAATAAAGGCTCCTAAGAAAAGTCCCACTACTTCGACAAACTTAAGTTCTTGTTTCATTAAGCCAAAGATGAGTTGTTCAAACTCTATAAAGTCAAGTTCATCAATTTTCCGTTTCACTATAGCGTAAACATCAATATTATCGAACCCTTCTGCTTTCAAGACTTCTACAAGCTGGTCGAGAATTGCATCCCCACGTTTTTCAATCATTTCAGCTATTTTAGCTTTTGGATTTTCGCCTAAGAACATTTTCACCATCGGTGGGATACTATCACTAATTGCTTCAATAAAATGGTCTTTGATTTTCACTTTTAAATTGCCTATATTTTCATCATTAAGCAATTCCTCTACTAACACATCTTTCGTTAGTAAATCGCGTTCGATAATTTCTGCCAATGATTTAGCCATTTTATCTTTTCGTTTAGGAAAGACACCTTGAATTTTAAAGCCTAAAATATTGATTGGATTCACGGGTCTAAAAAGCATTTTTATTGCCAGTTTATTGGTGAAATAACCAATCAATCCCCCAATAACTATCAGTGTTATTAATCGTAATATAAGTTCTGTCATCATATCACATCCTTCAATGATTTATTATATCATAATTTCACAGAAAAAAATTAGTGGAATGTCCACTAATTTTATTTTTTTCTATGTGATCCGTCACAATAAGGTTGATTACTCGTTTGTTTACACATGCATAGATAGTAATCACCGGTTTCTTTTGGGCTAAACTTCTTTGGCGTAAACTCGGTTTCTTTGTGAGATCCGTCGCAGAATGGTTGGGTATCTGAACGGCCACATTGACACCATAAATACGTTTTCCCTTTTTCTAATGTAACTTTTTGTGGTCCATCGCCAGCACGTACTGGTTCACTCATAACAATCGCCTCCTATTTCAATTATATCATACATTGCTAAGTGCTTTAAACATCTTTTAATATTTATCTTGTACGACGCGTAAAAATGCCATGACATGACTCTCTATCTTAAAGACATATTGGGTGTCCTTCATAAAAATATTAAAGTCGCGCCTGAGGGTTATTGTTGGATTGGATACTTCCGCAAACGGTAATATCATCTCGTAATCACCCGTTATATGAAACGCATGATCTTTGTAGGTAAGGGTAACATTACCTAAAAATGTTCGTTCATACGTTTTCGAATTAACCTGATATGATTTCGCAGGTGATGAAAACGCTGCGTTTAACAGTAAATGGTTGTGTTCTTTTTGGTAATTATCCCAATCGACGGTATTATCAAATTTAAATCCATTTAAAAACCCATACTCATCATAAGTCCCTATTGTGTCACAATGTGTACAGTAAAACGTATTCCCTTCTGCTTCGATCGTGTTTACATGATGACAATGGGGACACAAATAAAGTAAATTATCAATACCTTCTGCGAGCGTTTTACCAGGGTGTTTAATCATATGTTTCCGTTGATATTCATAGGCATTAAAATACAATGCTTCGTTCACTTTTTGAGAAATGTCATCTAGTGGCATAGTTTTTAAATCCTCTTTATCGATTATCTTAAAATAATCCATTTGAATTTGTCGTTTCTTGCGCTTCCCTGTGGCCCAACGTGGCTTAGATAAGTAGCCACCTTTAACATTACAGGCGATCACATCTACTTTTAGTTTTTTTATCAGTTTCATTGTCGCTTCCTCAATGTAGTTAGTTTCGCCATTAAAGGTAGTATTTCCTTCAGGAAAAATCAAGATAGGGTACCCACGTTTAACTGCACCGATCAGTTCACGGGCTGCGCGAATATCACTCGCTCCTTTAGACTTTGGAATAGCATGGGCAATTTCTGTTAATAAAAATTTTGTAGGCTGAGTTGTAAATAGGTTATGTGATGCGATTATAAATGGGGTCTTTCTGAGTCGCAATGGCACATGTACTACATCGAATAAAAAGGTATGATTTGCGAGTAATACATATGGTGTTTGTCGTTTCTTGGAAAAGTCTCCATGGAAAATAGCCTTAACTTTAGCGTCGAATAACATCCATACCTTCGCAAATTGCTTAACGATTTTTAATAAAACATCTTGTTGGATATCTTTTTTGCGTTTCTTCATGTTAGTCACCTCGTTTTATATCATAGTAATAGGTTAATGCTTCTAAATGATCGACTGCATCAATATTAGGTAAATTATCTGAGGAAAAGAAATCTAGTGCTAGAGTCTCTTCATTGTTTGTATGTAAAGTACCACCAGTCACCTTAGCAGTAAATAT
This sequence comes from Candidatus Izemoplasma sp., assembly GCA_036172455.1. Lineage (NCBI taxonomy): Bacteria > Bacillati > Mycoplasmatota > Mollicutes > Candidatus Izemoplasmatales > Candidatus Izemoplasmataceae > Candidatus Izemoplasma > Candidatus Izemoplasma sp. The sequence continues at coordinate 114,917 of JAXKVY010000003.1, read as the reverse complement.
AGCACAAATGACATGTGCTTCATCACCGTTTGGCCATGTTTTATGCTTATTATGGAAGGTCCCTAAAAATGATATAACCTCTATTTCTAACCCGGTTTCTTCCTTAACTTCTCTGATACAGGTTTCTTTCTCTGTTTCGCCAAGTTCCATAATACCACCTGGCAATCCCCAATAGTGATCATCACTACGATGTTGTAATAGAACCTGATCATCCTCATTTGTAATAATACAAGCAGCCGCATTCATAATGATTTTATGGTTCCCAACCAACTCTCTTATATAGCTTATATAATCTTTCATTCTATCCTTTCCTTGTGAAAATAATGTTGTAAAAGAACGAGTGTTTTGGCATCTGTGATTGTGCCCTTTTCTAATAACATCTTAGCTTTCTGTGGTGATACGACCATCACTTCTATTTGTTCATCGTCATCACCCTTTAAAGGATTCTCAACAGGATAACAATCTCGTGCAATAAAGAGTTCAATCGCCTCATTGGAATATCCGACACAGTTATGTGTGGTGCCAATATATTCAAGTGAGGTGGATTGATAGCCTGTTTCTTCTTCTAGTTCCCGTTTGACACATGTTTGTCCCGACTCATCTGGGTCATCTTTTTTACCTGCGGGTACTTCAATTATTTCTTGATGTATCGGATAGCGATATTGTTTTATCAAGACTAACTGTCCATCTTTCGTAATTGGGAGTACGGCCGCAGCGCCTTCATGGGTAATGTAGATACGCTTTGTTTGTTTGCCATTTTCGAGCAACACTTCATCTTCATATACTGTCATAAAAAAACAGTCATAAACCTTTTTGCTAGATAGTTTCTTCTCTTTCATGATGACCTATAACACTCCTATCACAAACGCATAGACATTGAGAGCCAAAAAATAGATGGCGGGGATTATAATCGCCGGTAATAGATCTCCCACATGGATATGTTTAATCTCTAAAATATTAATACCAATAGCCATAATTAAAACACTTCCAATAGCACTTACTTCATTAATTAAGTGTTCCGTTAAATAGGGTTCTATTTGATACCCTAATAATACAATAGCCCCTTGATAAATGAAGACTGATATACTTGAAAAAATAACCCCAAAGCCTAGTGTCGCCGCAAAGATAATTGCTGTCACACCATCAAGAATAGCTTTAATATAAAGGGTTGTATTATCACCATTTAACCCAGCTTCTAAACTACCAACAATGGCCATAGCACCGACACAATAAATGAGCGTTGCCCACACAAACCCTTTTGCAAATCCATTATTGTCATTTTTAAATGTGCGTTCAATCCGTTTACCTAATCGATCCAATCGACTCTCAATTTGAATCAATGAACCAATCAGTCCTCCTACAACAAGGCTCACCACCATTAAAATAGGACTTTTAATAGTTAACGCACCAGCAATACCAATAATGATAACACTTAACCCTACTCCTTGCATAATAACTTTTTTAACACGTTCATTTAATCCCCGATTAAGGATTAGTCCAATACTACCACCAAATATAATAGCAAAGACGTTTACTAAGACTCCACTCATATTAATACTCCTTCGACATATTCTTTTTCAATTATATCATAAACAAAGTGTTTGTGAAAATGGGTTTTTTTAGTATACTATAAGTAGGAGGTAATTCTATGGACATTAAAACAGGAGGTAACAGATTCTACATTGGCGATAATGAACAAGAAGCTATCGCAGAGATTACATTTAAATATTCCGAACCAAGTGTTATCATCATTAATCACACATTTGTGTCACCTGAACTAAGAGGACAAGGTATCGCGGGTAAACTATTAAACAAGGTTATTGATATGGCACGCGAAAAAGATTTAACCATTGTGCCACTATGTTCATATGCCGCTCGAAAGATGATTGATAATCCTAAGTATGAAGATTTACTTAAAAAAGAATAAGTCCACTTGCAGGTCTGCAAGCGGACTTTTTTTAGTCAGTCTCAATTCTCATTTTAGCAAATTGTTGTAGCCCATCCTTATATTTTGGTGGATTTTCACCAGAAATTAGAGGTAAGGCATATTTGATATACTCCTCAGTAATGCCGTTGCCATCTTCATTAATCATTGTTGGTGGAATGGTTCGTTCAATATTGGCAATATCACTGAGTTGATGTTCACTGTATTTGATTTCATAGGGATCACTATTGACACGCTCTATTGTAACCATGATGCCATGTTTCCCTTTAAGAGCATATTCTACAGCTTTCTTACCAACACCAATAGCTTCTTCAACATCAGTAAGACTTTGAATATGTGACCCAGCTCGTTGTGTAGTCCCGAGTTCTATGGTACGTGATTTAATTCTTAATTCACTATTTAAGATATTGGATAGCTTTGAGGATACGCCACCTAGTTGAAAGTGACCGAAGGCATCTTTCAAACCGCTACTACTACCAATTAAAATACCCTCTTCATTTGATAGCCCTTCACTCACTGCGATGAGACATTGTTGTTTTTCACCATAGACACGTCGTACATCTTGTTTGAATTTCTCAATCGAGAATGGTACCTCTGGTAAATAAATTAAATCAGGGCCAAATCCACTAAGTGATGCAAGGCTTGCTGATGCGGTTAACCACCCAGCGTGACGACCCATAATTTCAACGATGGTTACTTTTCCTTTCGGATAAGCTAACATATCATAACTAACCTCTTGAATCGTATTTGCAACATATTTAGCAGCACTACCGAAGCCAGGGGTATGATCTGTAAATGGTAAATCATTATCAATCGTTTTTGGTATACCAATGACTCTAACATCATAGTCAACATGTTTCATGTAGTCAGCAATCTTATAACAGGTGTCCATTGAGTCATTGCCACCATTAAATAAGAAATACCGAATGTTATACTTTTTAAAGATATACAATAAGCGAATATAGTCTGTTTCATCTTCTCTAAATGCCTTCATTTTGTATCTAACAGATCCAAAGGCCGATCCTGGGGTATGTTTTAACAGTTCAATGTGATCTGTGTCTTGTGATCCCATATGAAAAAAATCTTCAGTTAAAGCCCCCTTGATACCATGTTTCATGACATAGACATCTTCAATAATATCTTCATGTTTCATCGCCTCAGTGATAACCCCATAAGCTGATGCATTAATAACGCTTGTAGGTCCTCCTGATTGGCCATACAGTAGATTCCCTTTTAATTTTTTTGCCATTTTTTTCTCACTCCTAAAAAAACTCTACATTACCATAATATCATATAGAAACCGTTTTCAAAAATATTTTTTGCAAAATTATTTTACAAAGCCATATAATAGCGATATAATGGTAGCTTCCACAAGGAAATTTGCTCAACTTTATGATAACCAATCTTTTCTAATATCCGTTGGCTCGCCTTATTTTCAATATGTGCAAAAGCAACCACTTCGGTGTATCCTTTTTTTATGGCCTCTTTTTTCATCAGTAAGGCCGCTTGTGTCGCATATCCTTTACCCCAGTAATCTGGATGTAATCCATAATATATTTCATACTGCTCATACGCTTTTACATATTTCAGGCCGGTATAACCAATGATGATCCCATGCAATGTAACGGCATATACAATTCCCTCATTTGGATACAACAACGTATCTGCATATCGCGTGAGAATCGTATAAATTTTATCATCCAGTACAACCCCTTTTACAGGTAAGTACTTACAAACATCTTCATTACTGTAAATCGCTTGTAAGGCGTTAAAATCATCCATATTGAATAACCGACATCTTATTGTTGAATTCTGTTTATTGCTTATATTTGTCATAGTATCACCACTTTCATTATACTAAATATTATATTTTTAAGTAAATAAGTAAATATATTTCAATTTTTTGTTATAATTATTAAAAGAGGTGTATACATATGGCAAAGAAATGGACATTATCAACAATTGATTCACTTAAAGGACAAATCTATATTGTTACTGGAGGAAACTCAGGTATTGGCTATGAAACGGTCAAAGCTTTAGTATCATTAGATGCGACAGTAATCATGGCTTCCCGTAATAAAGAACGTGCAGAAGACGCAAAAAAAAGTATTTTAGAGGACTATCCTGACGGATCAATTAATATTATTTTATTAGACTTAGCAAATATGGATTCTATCCATAATTTTGCGAAACTATACAAGGACAAATACAACGCATTAAATGGACTTGTTAATAACGCTGGTGTAATGTTTACACCTTATCGAAAAACGGATGATGGATTTGAGTATCAAAATGGCATCAATCATTTAGGTCACTTTTTATTAACCAACCTATTATTTGATGCGCTTAACGATACTGATAATAGTCGTATTGTTAACGTGAGTTCTATGGCACATAAATTTGGCAAGATGAATTTTGATAACTACTTATTTGAAAAAGAAGGTTCTTATAATAAATACAAAAGTTATGGACGATCAAAATTATCAAATCTACTCTTTACATTTGAGTTAGACCGGCGATTACGTAACCAGGGAATAGATATTAAAGTATTAGCCGCACATCCAGGTGGTGCCAAAACAAAACTAACCCGAGATGTTCATGGTTTCTTCTCAAAACTGTTCAACCTATTTAGTCAATCTGCGGATCGTGGCGCACTCCCTACTTTACGAGCATTATTAGATCCTAACGCTGAAAGTGGAGACTATTACGGGCCTTCTGGTTTATTAGAAATCAAAGGCGACCCTGTCAAAGTGAAGCCTCGAAAAAAAGCTTATAATGAAGTTGACGCTAAAAAACTTTGGCTTAAGAGTGAAGAATTAACGAACAAACGGTTTATTATAGCGTAACATTAAAAACATCTAAACGGTAATCGTTTAGATGTTCTTTTTTTGTAAGAGACTATCTTTCGTTATATCAATACCCAACGCACCAAGAGGCGCTGTGATGATTATACTCAATACCGCAATCGCTAAAATAAGATCACCATTGGGAACGCCTAAAGATAAAGGAATTGCGCCGATGGCAGCCTGAACTGTCGCTTTTGGCAAAAAGGCAATACCACTAAATAATCGTTCTTCATAATTCAAGTCGGTGTGGGTTAGGGCAATTCCAACACCAAGAAGTCGTGACATCAAACTAAACACAAGTAACACAATGGCAAGCAATCCTGCAGAAAACGCTAAAGATAAATTAACCGCTGCACCAACAAGCACAAATAGAACAAGTTCTGCGAAGACCCATACTTTTGATAATTTAATTTGCAATCGAAGAGCCCGTTCTTTAGATTGATTTAAAAAGGTTATCCCAAGAACCATTACAGCTAAAAGCCCACTCATTGAGATGGTACCTTGCAAGACATTTTCAAGTGTAATAATGAAAAACGCACAGGCCAATACAAGTAACACCTTAATCGTATCACGGACTCGTAATATCGCAAAAAGTTTTGATAGCATGACACCCGAAACTACTCCGATGAGAATACCGAAGAGGATGGCAAGTGGTATTTGAAAGATATTCGTTAATCCGACATGTCCTGTTTGATACATCTTAACAACGATACTAAATAAAACAATAACATAGATATCATCAACACTAGCACTAGCCATGATCATATGAGGAATCCGTTTTGCTTTTCCATAGCCCATCTCCATTAAGTGAATCATTTTAGGAACGATTACGGCAGGTGATACCGCAGCAAGAATCGTTGCTAAAAAGGCCGCCTCAAGATAGGTAAGTCCAAATAATAATGGACCCCATATCATAATGGCAATAATTTCGAGTGTAGCAGGTATAAAAGATAGTAAAATAGCAGGCCTGCCAATTTTCTTTAAATCTTGAAGATCAAGATTCAGTCCTGCCCGCACTAATATAACGATTAAAGCGATTTGTCTCAGTTCACTTGAAATATTTAAAATACTGTCATCAATCAGGTCAAATGCATAGGGCCCTAAGATTGCACCTGTAACGATCATACCAATAAAATGTGGTAAATGCAGTTTTTTAAAACCTTCTGCTAAAATTAAACCGAGTGTAAAAATAAGGGCTAAACTCAGCAACATGTCGCTCACCTCTTAAAAACACAGTTGCAAATATGCAGCTGTGTTTCTTTCTTATTTAACTAAATGTTTCTGATACGTCTCTTTTAAACGTTGTTGTTCAACTTCTGCAGCTTCGTAACTGTCCATCGGAATCGTTTTAACACTACATAACTGACGGAAGGTATACATAAAGTCTGCATCCGTGTTTTCATGATTAAAATGATACTTCACGTCTTGTTTAATATTTCGTCCTGTTTGATTCTTAAAGGCTATACCGATGTATTTGACTCTTCCTTGCATTTTCACAATGTAAAGCCCATCTTTACGTGGGGCGAACCATTTTCCTAATGGGAATTTCCAATACATATTTTTCCTCCTCAAACATTCTTATTTATAGTTTAACACATTTTTTACAATTAGAAAATAAAGATTCCAATAACACCTGCGATAATAATGTAAAATATTGGGTGGTGTTTCCATTTATTTGTGGCAAATAAGAAGATAAAAAATAAAATCCAAGCTTTTATTGATATCAAATCTAAAATATTACGTGATGCTTTAAATGCATCAATATCAATCAGTGTCACCATCGCGATACTCCCTGCTGCGGCTAAAATTAATCCGGTAACAGCCGGTCTTAATCCTGTAAAAATGCCACTAACTAAATGACTATCACGATAATGCAACACATATTTTGCAATTAGCATAATAATCATCATACTTGGCAAAACAATACCAAATGTTGCAATAATACTACCGATAATACCAAATTGTGAGTAACCAACATAAGTACTAATATTTACGCCAATAGGACCTGGGGTAGATTCACTAACAGCAATCATATCAGTAAACTGTGTTTGTGTAAGCCATCCACGTTCTAACACTTCCGCTTGTAATAAAGGAATAGCTGCTAGACCGCCACCAACTGTAAATAATCCGACTTTAAAAAATATTAAAAACAATCTTAAGAGGGCCATTATTCGACACCTCCAATTTTAAATGTATATAGTAATACACCAATAATACCTGATCCTATAACGATGTATACTGGTGAAATACTCAAAAACATAACCAATGAGAATGCCAAAATACCTATTAATGCTGTAATCCAATTTGTGATAGATTTTTTACCCATTTTGATCACGGCGTTTAAGATAAGAACTACAACAACCACTCTGACCCCAGCAAATGCTGATTCAACAAATGGGTTACTGCTAAAAGCTTCAAAAAACTTAGCGATTGAAATAATGATTACCCATGACGGGGTGACCATGCCTAGTGTTGCGGCAAAGGCACCAAAGATACCGGCTTTCTTATAACCAATAAATGTTGCTGTATTGATGGCAATAATACCTGGTGTGCTTTGACCAATCGCGAAATAGTCGAGCATTTCTTCATCCGTTGCCCAACCGTATTTATTAACGACTTCTTTCCTTAACATCGGTAACATTGCATAGCCACCACCAATAGTAAACAATCCGATACGTAAAAAGACGATGTATAATTTAAAATAAATGCTTGCTCTAAATGTTTTTACCATGATTCGACTCCTTTTTCAAACTCACTCTCTAGTCTAATACACTTACCCTTTTTTTTCAATACAAAAAGGTGCCTTTTTAAAGACACCTGTAAAAATTCACTCTCTATTTTTATACATCCGTTCATCGGCTTTTGCCAAAAGATTTGCATAATCACAATCGAGATCATAACTCATAGCATATCCAATCGATATTGATATGTTATAGTCCATTAATACACTATCTTTTTGAATCGTTTTCTCTAAACTATCCAATAACTTAGAAAAGTTCGTCTCGATTATGTCTTTAGCCACAAGAACGAACTCATCTCCCCCAAAACGTGCCAATAAATCATTCTGTCTTACTCTTTTTTGCATCACTTGAGCGACTCTTTTTAAAACTTTATCGCCGGTATCATGACCGTATTGATCATTAATTTGCTTAAAGTGTCTAATATCAATCATTGCGATACCATAATGATACAAGTCTCTTTTACAATCCCTTTCAACAATATTTAAAAACTCATATAGTCTCTTGCGATTCGATAATTCTGTTAAAAAGTCATGATTCACTTGATGTTTCAAAGTTTGATATTGTGTCATAATCACCAAATCTTTTTCAATGATATCCCGTGACAATAGAATCCATTCAGCCACATAATCGTCCATAGTAATCTTTGTATTATCCAAAATACAAATTGTGCCAAAATATGATCCATCAGGGTATCTAATTGGAAGACCATAATAGGATATCATATCAAGTTTTACATCTGGATTGTCTTTCCAATTCTTATCCTTTAATGCATTGTCAATATGTAATTGACGATTGTCTCCTATGACAGTTTCACAATAAAGGCCTTGCCCTAAATGATCTTTACCATCTTCATGATATGGATTTTCTTTATTCTGACTCTTCAAAAAAACTTTCATATTCTCTGGTGTGATTTTCATTATTAAGCCTGCTTTTACCTTAGCGATTTTCACCAATAAATCGAGCGTTTTCTGCCACTTTTCAGTGATATCTTCTTCAGGTACATCTAAAATGTCATGAATCTTTGCAGTCTTGAACTGATCTTTTTCACGTAAATAAACACGCGTTCTCATTTTACCACCCTCAGTTTTTATGCCATACCTAAATAGATAATTCCAATGTTACAGGACAATGATCACTCCCATAGATTTCATTTAATATTTCAGCTTTTTCAATTGCACTTATTAACCGTTCAGACACGACAAAGTAATCGATACGCCACCCTGCGTTATTTTGTCGTGCATTGAACATATACGACCACCATGAGTATTTCACAGTTTCTGGATGCAAATAGCGAAATGTATCAACAAATCCTGCATCTAATAACTCACCAAACTTCGTTCTTTCTTCAATCGTAAAACCAGCATTCTTTTTATTTGTCTTATGATTCTTTAAATCAATTTCTTTATGTGCCACATTTAGATCACCACATAAGATAACAGGTTTTTCTTGATCTAGTTTTTGGTAATATGCTCTAACAGCATCTTCATAGTCTTGTCTGTAATCTAAACGTTCTAATTTACGTTTAGCATTAGGAACATAAGTGTTCACAAGATAAAAGTTATCATACTCAAGTGTAATTATACGTCCTTCGTCATTATATGCACCATTATCTAAACCATATTGCACGCTGATTGGTTTGTGTTTAGCATAAATTAAAGTACCACTATATCCTTTCCGATCAGCATCATTCCAATACTCATGATATCCGTCAATTTCCCATGATTTTTGGTTTTCTTGCATTTTGGTTTCTTGAATGGCAAAAAAATCTGCATCTATATCCTTAAAGAAATCCATAAATCCTTTTTTCATCGCGGCTCTTAGACCATTAACATTCCATGAAACAAATTTCATTAAATCCTCTCCTACTATCTTTATACCATAATATCATAAGAAATCTAAAAATTAAACTGTATATATTTTAATTAAGTTTATTAACTATTAGTCTTTTTAACTTATATTTGGTTATGATGTATTGACTTATGACCTATAAATATGCTAAAGTTTTAACAGTAACACTTAACCCCCTTTTTACTTTACATTTTTGTAAAGACCACAACCCTTATAACACACCTAAATAATAGGAGCCCCCCCGCTCCTATTATTTATTTATAGGGAGTTAATGAACACTCCCTAACAAAAAAAGTCTTGCATTTTTGCAAGGCTTTTTAATGATTATTCTTCCTCTTCGAATGAATCTTCGTCTTCTGCTGGTCCTTGTTTAATTGCTTCTACTTCAAGAACTTCGTCTTCTTCAGCAGTAGGTTCTTCAATTTCTTCCATTGTTACATAAGTTAAACTAGCAACAACTTCATCAGGATCCGATAACATTGTAATTCCTTCTGGAACTTCGATGTCAGATACGTGAACACTTTCGTTTTCTTGTAAACCTGATAAGTCTACATCAATACTTGAAACACCTTTACCAACGTTGTACTCAACTTCAACTTCATCTAAGTTGATTGTTAGTACTAATCCGATTTTAGCTCTATCATCACGACCAATTAAGTTAAGTGGTACGTAAGATGTAATCGTATCTGTACTTGATACTTTTTGTAAATCGAAATGAGTAATTTGATTTGTATTCATGTAATCTGTTTGAATATCTTTAATATAAACAATATGATCATCACCATCTAAGTCGATTGTGAATGTCATATTTCGTCCATACTGATTAAATGTTTTCATAACATCTTGATATTCTGCTTGGATAGCGACACTATCAATTCCGCTACCATAAATAACTCCTGGCACTGATTTTTTTGCTCGAACCTTTTTACCCGATTCAACACGTTTTTTTATATTCATGTTTTCACTCCTGTTTCTCTTCTTTTGTTGAGACTGTTATATATTATAACATAAATAAAAATGAAATGATAGCGATAAATAAAATCGATAAAATTCATTCACTGGTCTCGACATAATATAAATAACACAATAAGTCTATCATAATCTTTATAAATGTCAAGTGATTAGGTCTATATCTAAACTTTAAAGTGTTCTTTTTCTATAATCATTTCCTTAATCAATGTTTTATTGTCACTGTTTCTAGTTTTACGAATATGCACAGCTCTATTATAAAAACCTAAACGTCTAAGCAGATTATCTAGTTCCTTATTACCATCACGTATTTGTACTGAAACGACATCTGCCTTTCGCACCGCAAATAAATAATCTAAGATTGCACTGATACTTTCAATTATTGTATCTTTACTCAGCAATATTAGTTCATTAACAATAAAACGTAATGCTTTTGTTTCTTTCAAGTGAACATATCCAATGTCTTGCTTGGTTTTTTGAATAATAAAATACTCATCGTTCTGTGTAGTAGTTTGCGCCGTGTAAAACACGTTAAATAATGCCCTGTCGCGATAAACTTTGATTCGTTTATCATCAGCACGTGTTTTAATAAGCGCGTATACGCCTAGTTGTGTTTTCATCCTTACTCCTTCTTAATGTAGTTTGCCTAATAGATTTGTGACATTAGTCACGATAGTATTATAACATAATTCGGAGTCATTTCATTAAAAAAGTTAGATATTCCTATCTAACTTTACTCATAAAACTTTTAAATTCTTCTGTGTTAGGATCATCCAAAATATTTGGCTTTCCATGTTCTACTATTTTACCTTTATCCATGAAAATCACATAGTCAGCAAAATCTTTAACAAAGCTCATAACATGTGTCACAAAGATAAACTGCTTCCCTAATCCGCGCAATTCTTCAACGGCATTTAAAACTTCATCAGTTAAGATTGGATCTAAGCTACTTGTCGGTTCATCTAAAAATATTATTTCTGGATCAATGCTTAACGCTCGGGCAATTGATGCCCGTTGTGCTTGACCTCCCGACACTTTTGCTGGTTTTTTCTCTTTTTGATCATGCAAATGCAATATATCTAAATATTTATCTGCCGCATCACTTGCCTCTTGTGGCGACATATTTCGTGTTTTTTCCAAAATTAATGTAATATTTCGTTTAAGCGTTAAATGGGGAAACAAATTATGATTTTGAAATACAAATCCAACATGTTGCCGGTATTCTGGATCTCTAACATCTATTTCATCAATTTCAATGTTTCCACTCGTTGGTGCTTCAAGACCTGCCATCATTCTAATCAATGTTGATTTACCACTTCCACTGACACCAATGATTCCTATTGATGTATAGTCTTCTAAGGTAATATTAACATCTTCTAATACTTCAACATCATAGGTATGACTAACATGTTGAATATCTATTTTCATAGCGACCATTTCCTTTCGATAACTTTAGTAAGTTGAGAGAGTGGTATGGTGATGATTAAATAAAGACCCCACATAAGTATATAACCCTCCACAAACGCAAATGTACGGGATTGTATAACACGTATTGAGTAAAATATTTCAGGCCAACTCAAGACATAGATTAAGGCACTTCCTTTAATAATCATCGAAAAGTTATTCATTAATGGTGGCATTAAGATACGAACAACTTGTGGAATAATAATATATCGGTATTTTTGGTATGATGTAAATCCAAATAGATCCATTGCCATATATTGCTCATCAGAAATACTTGAAATGGCAGATTTATAGACATTTTTCATGTACGGAGTCATATAGAAAATTAAAGCCAGTGTCCCCATCAAGAAACGCGTATAAGCAGCAAACGCCGGACCTATTAAGAATGCCATAACAACCATAAAAACCAATAATGGTGTACCGTAAATAATCTCAGTCAAAACATCGATTAAAGCATTAAAATACTTTATTTTCGATATGCTTAGTAAGTAGAAAATAAAGCCTAACACCATACTACCAACAAGGGTGATGAGTGATAAGAAAACCGTGTTCCACACACCTGTGATGATCATATTAATATATATGTCAAAAGAAGCAAATGAAAATTTGCTCGTTTGTCTAACAACAACAAATACCATAAACGCAATAACCGTTAAGATTGCAAGGAAATAGGCAAACACCTTACTCCTTGCAATCTTAATTATGATTTTCATAATGTTACTATTCATCATCTTTTTATTAACGTTTTTTAATGTTGATGCAAAATTACTCATTGATATAGAATTCTAAACCGTAACGACCTAGTGATTCTTCAATGTCAGGATTCCAATCTTCTTCTAGCTGGTCATATAAACCACCTTGTTCATTAAATGTATCAATAAATGCATTTGCTTGTTCTAATAAATCACTATTACCTTCAGCAACAGCCATTCCAATTGGGCTTGATACAAATGCATCCCACAAAATCATTGTCTCATTAGGATTAGCATTATAACCATTAACAACTGGGTTAGCACTCATTAATAGAATATCCGCTGTCCCTTGCGCAACTTGCTCAATTGCAGTTCCTAAATCAGCAGCCTCAGTGACATCTTTTCCGTAAGATTCCGGAATAGTTGTAGAAACCTGAGTTGCTAGCCCAACATACTTCACATCTTCAATAGCCAATACTTCTTCAACTGTTGAATCAGAAGTTAAATTATTAGCGGAAGCAAAATCAGCATTTAATAAACTAATGATTTTAAAATAAAAGTATGGATCAGTAAAATCAACACTTTGTTCACGCTCTTCAGTAATACTCATAGACGCAATTGCAATATCAATTTCTCCTGAGTTCAACGCAGGAATTATTGATCCAAAATCTGTATTAACAATCTCAACTTCACGTCCCAAATAGTCTCCAAATGCGCGTGCAATATCGACACTAATTCCTTCTGGGTCATTATTCACATCAACTGTCTCGAATGGGGGATATTGCAAATCCATTCCTACACGTAAAACATCATCACGTCCACAAGCACTCAACAAGGTAATAAATGTAATTGTAGTGACAAGTAGTAGTAGTTTTTTCATAGTTCTTTTCATCCTTTCTTAATTTGTAAATATTTTAACTTAGATAACGCTATTTTTCTTCTAAAACACTCTTTTATTCGTAGTAATCCTTCTCATCAATCGTGAAATCATCCTCATTTAAATCAAACTCATTGTCTTTCTTAAACGCATCTTGGCGTTTTTTAGGTTTAGCGTTAGTATACCCTAATTCTTTTTTCTCTGGTAACACGATTGCCATAATAATATAGATTAACACAACGGGAACACCTGATGTAAAAATCGCAATGAAAACTGTTAATAACCGTACGATTGTCACATCTACATCGATGTACTCAGCAATGCCTTGGCAAACCCCAGCTATAACAGCTTCTTCCCCATTTTTATATAGACGTTTTTGACTCGACATATCCATCACCTTCTCCTTCTATGAATTCACACTCTATTGTGACATGTTCTATGTTAAATTCTTGTATTTTTTCTTTAACCATTTTTTTGATTGAAATAATTTTATCAATCGTCAACTTCGTATCTAAAACAATATGAATACTCATCATGTGTCTAATCCCATCTAGTGTCCAAACATGACCATGATGAGCTTTAATTATATGATCAATCTTATTAATTTGCTTCATGATGTCATCAAAATCAATCTCATCTGGGACTTTTTGCATGAAAATGTTAAATAGTTGCTTAGTACTATTATAAACATATACCAAAATTATAACCACTATACCTAAACTTAAAATAGCATCTAACACGTAAAAATCAACAAAAAGTAGCACTATACTTCCAATAAGGATCGCAACCCATCCAAGCATATCTTCTAAGAGATGAAGGGATACAGTTTTCTCATTTAGAGAGTGCCCTTGGTGTGTTTTGAAAAACGCAATACCATTAAACACAATTCCTAACACTGCAAATAGTAGCATCCCTTGTGCATCAACTTGAACTGGATTGAATAATCGTGGTATGGTCTCACTAATGATAAATATCGAACCACCAATTAGTACGAAACTCGTAATTAATGCACCTAGTAACGAGAAACGGTCATACCCATACGTATAGATGTCATCTGGCTTCTTATGAGAAATTTTCTCTAGAAAATAAGCAATCCCTAAAGATAACGAATCTCCTAAATCGTGTATTGCATCACTCAAAATAGCAATACTACCCGTATAGAGTCCACCAATTACCTCAACAATGGTAAAGCTAAGATTAAGGAAAAAGGCTAGTCCTATATTGTTTTGATTTTGATGCATATACTCACCTACCCGTTTTGTGGACGTGGCCCATAATATTGATAGAACCACGTTTCGATATTTCCGTTATACAGTTTACGGCGTTTATTTGATGTCTTTCCGTAAAGCGTTTCAAATTCTTTACTGCTGGTAATGAGGTAAATAGAAAACGTATCTAAACTTTTGTAGAGCTTACCTATATCCTTATATAAGCTATTGATGGATTGTTCACTTAATAATCTCTCACCATAAGGTGGATTTGTAATGATAATACCATATGGTTTATTATAGGCCTGCTTTCTTGCATCACCGCGTTTAAAAATTATATGTTCATCAACTCCAGCTTCAAATGCATTATCTTGTGCAGCTTTCAAACTTTCTTCATTTAGATCGGATGCATATATCTCTAGTTTAGTATCTTGGTCAATTGCTTTAAAAGCTTCTCTCGAAATCTCTTTCCATAATGATTTGCCCATCCAACTCCAATGTTTAGAGGCGAAATCACGATTTAGTCCCGGCGCGATATTTAGTCCAATCATTGCCGCTTCTATCGGAATTGTTCCTGAACCACAAAAGGGATCATAAAGTACACGATCTTTTTGCCAAAAACTTAATAATACCAAGGAGGCTGCGAGCGTCTCTTTGAGTGGTGCTTTAACCGATTGAACACGATATCCACGCTTATGTAAGCCATCTCCACTTGTATCAATAGTCACTGTTGCCTTATCTTTTAGAATAGATACTAATACAGTAAATAAAGCACCTTTTTCATCGAACCACTGGGTATTATAATGTGTTTTCATCTCTTCAACTATTGCTTTTTTAGTAATTGATTGAACATCTGATAAACTAAACAATTTTGACTTCACACTTTTTGCTAATACAGTAAATTTACCATCTTTATCAATTACCTTATGCCAATCAATTTGATTAATTTTATCAAATAACTGGGCAAATGTTAAAACTTTAAATTCATCCATTTTCAAAAGCACACGATCCGCACTTCTTAACCACATGTTAGCTCTTGCGATGCCTGCTTTATCAGTTAAAAATGTGATCTTGCCATTTTCAGTCTTTTTAATTTTATATCCTAAGTCTATAAGTTCTCGTTTACATACAGCTTCCAAACCAAAAGAGGTTGTTGCGATACATTCAAATTCTTGCATAAAATCTCCTTAATGTTATTAACCAAAATCATAAATATTCACTAAATATTATAACACGAATTAATACCGTTTAACATTATTACATTAAAAAAGATTGCCAACAATAAACTATAAGCTATCTTTTTTGTTTCTTGTATTTTGATCTGTCAGTTTTGTAAGTGGTAGTTTCTTTAACCCACTTTTTATGTTCTTCCATTGATACAATATATGATAAATCAATTTTATACATGATACCCTCCCTCTTTTTTATGTTATACATTCATTACATATACTTCGTAATATACTTTTAATGTTGTAATTGATTATCTCGTTGCTTCATATATCGTTCTGCTTGATCAACTTTTTCTGTGTAAACATCATGTTGATGTATTAATTCTAATTCATAATACATTATGATTCCTCTTTTTTTTACTATAAGACCCATTCCTACACTCGCTTAGTAATCTATTTTACGCAGTTACAAAATATGAAGATTTAAATAATTGTTTTATTTTTGAGCTTTTCGAGTATTATTAAAATATGATTCTGTTTGTTGGACTTTTTCTTGATACTCATTGTGTTGACAAATTTGTTCTAATTGATTAAACATCTGTTTCACACCTTTTATTATTTTATATTTTATAGTTAATATTTTTAATATCTATGTTGATATTTCTTAATTACAATTTAATAATATCAAGTATATTTATTTTTATCAAGGAAATTTTGAAATAAATTTTAATTTTTTTAATGTAATAGTTAATTTTATTGATTTATTAATTAATTTTATTTATATTAAAGTGGTTTTTAAACCATAAAAAAAGACCCGAAGGTCTTTAATCAATAAAATAAACAGTCTACCACATCATCTAATGTTATATTAAAGAAATATTCAGACACATTCATAGGCGCTAAGACTTTTCTAACATTTTCTTCTTCATAGTTAGTTCCAATTAATGCATCTTCAAGTTCAGTTAAATCTTTTGAGCCTAGAAAGTCACCATATATTTTCAAGTTTGTAATCGTTCCATCCTTAACATTGAATTTAAACTCAAGTACTCCACCTTTGTATCGTCTGACTTTTTCCATCGAAAACTCTGGAGATGCTCCATAGTTCCATTCCCATGTTGCATATTTTTCTTCCATGAGTGTATATATTTTCTTTAGGTCATCTTGAGATAACTCATAAACATATTTACTAATGTCTGTTGTATCTAATAGATATTTCAGTAATTGCTCTTCGAACTCTTCAACAGTCACTTGTTTTTTAAGGTACGGTTTTATGTTTGTTACTCGTGCTCTATTTGATTTAATCCCTTTAGATTCAATTTTCGCTTTTTTCACATTTAGAACATCGGCTATCATCTTAAGATTCACATCAAATAAGATTGTCCCATGATGTAGCATCTTATTTTTATAATAACTCTGTGCATTACCACTAACTTTCATACCTTCGACAACAATGTCATTTCTGCCAGCAAACGCTGCTGGAACACCTAGACTATTTAACGCTTTGATTACAGGATCGGTGAACTTGCGATAGTTATTCAAATTGTCTTTTAAGTTTTTGGTAATAAATGAAAAGTTTAAATTGCCTAGATCGTGGTATACTGCCCCACCCCCGGTGATCCGCCGAACAACATTTACATTGTGTTGTTTGATGTAGTCAGCATGAATTTCTTCAACCGTATTTTGATTTCGTCCTATAATAACACTATTTTCATTTTGCCAAAGTAAGACAAAATCTTCATCTGTATCTAAATACTTTAAGACGTATTCTTCTAACGCTAAATTGAATCTCGGATCTTTTGAATGATTAATAATGGTCTT
This sequence comes from Candidatus Izemoplasma sp., assembly GCA_036172455.1. Classification (NCBI taxonomy): domain Bacteria; kingdom Bacillati; phylum Mycoplasmatota; class Mollicutes; order Candidatus Izemoplasmatales; family Candidatus Izemoplasmataceae; genus Candidatus Izemoplasma; species Candidatus Izemoplasma sp. The sequence goes on along the minus strand of JAXKVY010000003.1, from coordinate 97,340 downwards.
CATTGTATCTTCCTTTCTTTACCTATGATTATTTTAATTGGCGGAGGAGAAGGGATTTGAACCCTTGCGCCGTTTCCGACCTACTAACTTTCCAAGCTAGCCCCTTCAGCCCCTTGGGTACTCCTCCAGTAATTATAATCCCTCGACGTAGCGTTTAAATTGAGTCATACCTTTACGCGTTTTACGCTGAAAAGCCATCTCATTATATTCCGGTTCCTCTTTAAAATCAAAGATAGTCTCTACAATCCATAAGGTGTCTGCCCCGTAATGCTCAAAGTAATTTGTTTGTGTATTGACAACCGTCCCCATTTGATACTGAGTAATGATTTTATGTGGTAGGTGCATTTCCAGGATAGTCTCATTCATTGTAAACGTTGACTCATCTTCAGCTAGATATGTTAACTGCACAAGATGCCCGGCTTTACGATATGCTCCTTCTTTCAACTCAACACGACATCATGAAGGTTGCCATTCATGCATATTATCATAATCCAAAAATGCATCAAGAACTTCACTACGGTTACGTTTAATAACTTTCTTCGTTTCATATGTATAACGCATTATAAATGCCTCCTATCTTTATTTATAATCATTATACCAACAATTTAGGTAAGTAAAAAGCGAATTAATCTTTTTTTCAATATTACCTCAATCAAAAATAAAATATGATACAATAATATAAAAGAACATAGGAGGCCTATATGAAAAAAGCACGTACACTTACATCTATTATTATTGTTTTAATCGCTATATTCTTCGGATCTGATCAGTTTTTAAATATTAACTTAGTTGATTTTTTCAATACAGAAGATCATTCTACTCCACCAATCATAGATACATCAACCTATATTCCTGAAGGTTACTATGATGGCATAGAAGGATTATCTGGCGATGACCTCAAATCAGCATTAAACGATATTATAACGAACCACCAAGAATACCCTTATACTGATGACGAGACAGATGTGTGGGATATTTTAAGAGCTGCAGATGAAGATCCTAATAATCCCGATCATGTCCTCTTGTTTTATACCGGTCTCTCAATCCACAAAGATTGCCAACAAGGTATGGCAACCGATGCATTATGTATCCTAACAATTGAAGGCGAAGAGGATACTGTCGATTGGAATCGAGAACATATCTGGTCCAAATCTCGTGGTGATTTTGAGATTAAAGAAGGCACTAGCACTGTCTTAGATATGGGCGCACATACTGATGGGCACCATTTGGTTGCTGCTGAAAGAACAATGAACTCCACTAAAAACAATCGCATGTTTGAAGATTGTAACGATGGTGACGATACGAACGTTGAGGCAGTTGGTTATGGAAACTATACGTGCAACGACTGGGAGTTTGAACCCCGTGACGAAGTTAAAGGAGACGTCGCACGTATGATCTTCTACATGGCTGTTAGGTACGAAGGCGAAGAAGGTGATATGGTTGATTTAGAAGTCGTAAATGATCCAGATGCCGCAAAAAGTTCTAAACTACCTCTGTATGGAGATATTGATGATTTGCTAAGGTGGCATATAGAAGACCCTGTTAGTGAAGATGAGTTGTGGCGTAATCAAGTTATTTATCAATATCAAGGAAATCGTAATCCTTTCATTGATATGCCAGAATTAGTAGAACTCATTTGGGGGAGTCCAGCGGATTACACATCATAAGATAAAAAAGTATTACCAAAATTTTGGTAATACTTTTCTTTTTATATTATCGTTACTATATGAATAATAAGGCAACACCCATAAAGGCGACCACACTTGCTAAAACTTCCTTATATGAAACCTCTTCTTTGAAAAACATAATCGAAAACGGAATAATCATGATCACATTTGTTTGAGCAATGGTAGTTGCAATTCCCATTTCTGTGTATTGCAATGCCCATAATGACGAAGAAACACCTAAAACTGGTCCAAACAAAGCTCCTATTGCTAAAAATACCATTGCTGATGTATTTCTTGTTGCCCGTCCAACATCTGGCCAAGTTTTGCGCCAAGATAAAACCAGTAAAAATCCGATGGTTGCCGCTATAATACGTATTTGTGTAGCCGCAAAAGCACTGCCCTCACCCATGCCAATTTTACTAAATACTAAGCCAATTGCTTGAGCAATAGCTCCAATAAAGGCAAACATAATTCCGCGCACCATATGCGGATGAAAACGTTCTCGTTTTGGTTTTTTAAGTAGAATCGCAATGGCAATTGCTGATAATGTAATTGCCATACCTATAAATTCTAGAACACTGAGAACTTCTTCAAAAAAGAAATATCCCAAGATTGTCGATATGACAGGTACCATACTCATTATTAATAATGATATTCTACCACCGACATCAACAAATGCTTGAAATAAAAACATATCACCAATAAATAAGCCAATGATACCACTAAGAAACAACCAAGACCATGCTGTGTTGCTCATACTTAGCGGGATAAACCCATCTCCAAAGGCAAGTAAGATAAAGCCTAAAAAAACGAAACCCATAATTAACCTGATAAAATTTACTGATAATGATCCGACACGCTTTCCGGCAAACTCAAAAGAGACAACTGTAATTGTCCAACATAGAGCGGTTCCAATAGAAATCAACTCTCCTATATACATGTATATGCCTCCATTCTACTTCTTAAATAGTCTATCACTGTCAATGCCTTGATGCAATAATTATTTATAGACTTGACAATACATTAAGATGGTACTAAAAAATATAATATGACAAGGTTGTCACATTGGAGATGACAACATGCCAAATCAAACATTTCACAATCTGCCTAATGATAAACAAAACCGTATCATTGAGGCGGCTATTAATGAATTCTCTCAGCGCGATTACGAGAGTGCAATGATATCTAAAATCATTAAAGATGCCCATATCCCCCGAGGCAGTTTTTATCAATATTTTGAAGGAAAGAAAGATTTGTACAAGTTTTTATTTACAATTATTGCGAAAGATAAACTCTCATTCATGGCCGATGAGATGATGAACAAAGACAATCTACCTTTTATTGAACTTGTTGCTATACTATATAAACAGGGGATTGCTTTTGCTACGGCACATCCCAAATACCTTAAAATTACGCGCTTCTTATTCGCTAAGCGAGATGCCTTATTTGATGAAATAATGGACCTAATTTACAACTTGGTATTTCATATTATAAAAACTATATAGAAAAGGATATGGCACAAGGCCGGATTCGATCTGATTTTGATGCCTATCAATTAGCTAAGATTTTCAGTAATCTTATTACACAAACAACAACACAGATATTTTACGATGACAATTACACGTTTGAAACTATTCAAGAAGACATCAATACACTCATCAATATATTCAAGAAAGGAATCGAAACAAAATGAAAACAATGTTCGAAGTGAAAGATCTTTATTACCACTATCCTAAGCAAACTGAAGACGTCATAAATGGTATCAGTTTCTCAATCAAACAAGGAGAGATATTTGGTTTTTTGGATCCAAGTGGAGCTGGAAAGAGTACTACTCAGAAGATTATGATTAAAGTTTTAGATGATTTTCGTGGTGATATTTTTTACAACGGAAAGTTAATCACCGAATACAAGAATGATTTTTATTAAGATATCGGGGTAAGTTTTGAAATGCCTATTCATTTTTCAAAAATGACTGCACTTGAGAATATTGAGTTTTTCAAGAAATTGTATAAAAATAACAGTGATACCGAAGCGTTAATGAAGCGTGTTGGATTATGGAAAGATCGCGATAAAATGGTTGGGGAATACTCTAAGGGAATGAAAATTCGATTAAATATTATACGTGCTATGCTGAATGATCCCAAGATGTTATTTCTAGATGAACCTACAAATGGTCTTGATCCAACTAACGCAATGATTTTAAAAGATATGATAAGAGAATTTAAGAATGATGGTGGAACAGTTTTCATTACAAGCCACATCATGTCTGATATTGAACAACTATGTGATCGTGTTGCATTTATCGTGCATGGCGAAATTAAAGAAATTGATTCGCCAAGAAATTTAAAAATTAAATACGGTAAACGCGAAGTCACACTTGAATACAACGAAAATAATAAGACACACACAAAAGGGTTCCCACTAGAAGATATCGGGAAGAATAAGACATTTATAAAACTATTAAAAGAGAAGAATATCGAGACAATTCATACCGGTGAAACAACATTAGAAGACATCTTTATCAAATTGACAGGAGAGACCTTAGATGAAGCTAAATAGATTATGTATTTTAATCAAAGGAGAATTATCCCGGTTGAATCGGTATAACGTATTTTCTATAAGTATCCTTGTTGCTATTATATCGGGGGGCTGTTTTATACTTTATCGATGAGTCTTTGTTAGGTAGTTTATTACCTTTTGTATTGTTAATCGATGCCTCGTTGATGAGTATTATGTATATCGGTAGTGTAAACTATTTTGAAAAATCGGAATCTACAATATCTACATTACTTGTTACCCCTATAACTAACAGTGAATTAGTCTTATCAAAAGTATTCGCAAACACAATACATAACTTATTTTCATCTACATTAATTATCATTGTCTTCTATTTCATTAAAAATGTTGAAATCAACTTACTATTATTATTTATGGGCATATTATTTACTACGAATTTCTTTACCATAGCTGGACTAAGTTTATCCTATTATCAAAAAGATTTTACAACAATGTTAATGACAATTATGGCACTCTCATTCACATTAATGGTGCCTACTTTATTATATTTATTTAATGTCTTGACGTGGGATGGATGGGAATATATATTATTAGTTAACCCTATCCAAGCCGCAGAGTTTTTGATCAGTGGTGGATTTAAAGGGGCAGAGTATAACTATCAATACTTCTTCAGCTTAGCTTATATGTTTTTCGGAGCTATTTTACTATATCAATTTCATACCTTACCGAAGTTCCAAGACTATGCCGTAAGACAAAGTGGGGTGTAATTATGTTTAAAACGATTTTATTTGCAGAATTAAGAAATATAAAGCGTGATCCAATGTATCTTTTCTTTGCTATATATCCGATTATTTTAGGGATTGCTGGTCATTATCTGGTTCAATATAGAAGATTCCGCACCCAATAGTCCGTGGTCTAACATCACAAGTATGATTTTTATCATTCTTACTGGATTTATTTTTGGAGCCATAACAGCTTTTACCTTACTCGATGATAAAGATGATCAAGTATTAACAAGCTTAAAAGTAACGCCAATCGATGTGAAAGCCTATGTATTTGTCAAATTACTCATCAGTTTTGTTTTTGGATTAATTGCCACATACGCCATTATATATGGGACTGGATTTTTATCAAAAAGCTCCTTTGGTATCATTACGTTAATCTCTATAACTGGGGCCATTCAAGCTCCTGGCATTGCCCTTATTGACAATAGTTTTTCTGAGAATAAAGTAGAAGGATTCGTCATTATGAAAATGTCAGGCTTAATAATCATATTACCTGTTATAGCTTTTTTTGTAACTGGTTGGATACAAAACTTACTGGGTATTGCCCCTGGATACTGGGCAGCACGTATCATCGAATTAGAACTTGTTCCGTCAGAAGAGGGGAGCGCGTTAATCACATTCGTAATTGGTGTTATGTATAATTTAGGATTACTTTGGTTATTAATGAAATTATATACTAACCGAGCAAATTTATAGGAGGATCATATGGAAATTTTAAAAAATGTTTTAATTATCTATGGGATACTGTGTTTCTATATTGGTATTTTTAAACCCCCAATTATATGGCACATGAAAAAATTTGAAGTTTTAAAGAAACTATTTAAAGGTGAAAGAAACGTTCAAATCTTTGTGCTTGTATGGGGACTAATTGCTTTAGCATTTGGTATTTATTTATAAGAGAGATTGACCAACATAATCAATGTGTGCATACATAAAATTATTTTTAACATAACGAAATATTTTATCGATTTATTCCATTTGAAATTCACATGACATGTATCAATCACTACTGAATCCATTTCAAATGGTGTTTCATTTCTAGATTATAACAATACTAGATCTCACCCATATAAAAAAATAGCGCTAATTTTAGCGCTATTTTTTAGTTTTCTTAATGATCCCCATAATCGTATTATAGTGATTAAGGCCTTCCTTTTTCTCTTGATTTTCCCTATATTTCTCAACCAACTCAGTATACTCTTTAGTGAATTTCACTAATTCTTTCTCATTGAGATAGAGCGAATTTTGATGAAGTGTACCCTCATCTTCTGTGTTAGTTTCGTTATTAATTAGGTGATCTTGTCTTGCATATACATCATCTTTGAATTCTTCTAGAATCTCTGAAATCATTTTTGAGATGTAGTTCAACTGCCTCCGTTTATTCAATTGTGTCCCTGAAGGTAACTCAACTCGAAACTCATTATAAGGCATTCTATAGTACTTTGCATTGATACCATTAATGATTTCAATGTGATCAAGCTCTATTAACTCAATTTTCAGTAACTTTTTTACATGATAATGTACTTTAGCTGGGACTTCTCCTAAACTGTCTGCCACCTGTTTAACAGTCATTGGGGAATCACTTTCTCTGAATGTTTCAATAATTTTCATGCGATAAGGATCTGTAAAAATCTTTAGTTCTTCATCTGTTTTAATAATACGTAGTTTGTTTTCCATAATGCCACCTCATATATAGTATATCATACATGACAGGGCTTTACTTATTTTTTGAAATTTCTCTTTTAGTTTTGTACTCGTTTGTATCTCTTTCAAAGTCATAAGATGTATATACTAACATGATGTCACCTCCTTTTATTAACGTTAAATATTTTTTATCGTCAATTATATTTTAATGCTGTTTTTACGATTTGTCAATAGTTTCGTTAAAATTTTTTTATCGTTTTTTAAAAAAATAAAAAAAGGCCTTAGATAAGACCTTTTAAGCCATAATTTTTTTAATTCTGAGATGCATTCATCAATGTATTCAATGTTGCCTATTAATGTGATTCGTGTTTTATCATTTTTTGTATTAAACTTCATATCAATATTATTATGTTGGTTGCTGATGCGCATCAACATCATTTTGGTACTCTCAATTTGTGACTTTGAGAGGTTTTCAATATCAAACATGCTTAACATACGGTGGGCCTCCTTCTTTTCATAATTTCCTTCAATAAATCGTTTTACCTTTTGTTAGCTAAGGAGCTAATTTGTGATGAAAAGTCAATATTATCAAAAAGTTGTTTGACGTCTTCTTCTTGAAAACGCCATTCTTTTCCTATTTTATCACCATTTAGTTTCCCTTGTTTTAAGTATCTTCTAATTGTCCGTTCTGATAATCTTGTGATTTCCATAATGTCTTTAAGTGTATAGTATGGTTTCATGTGATCACGTATAATTAAACGATCGTATTTGTGGTTTAATTATGTCTCCTTTCCTATTTTTGTTTATAGCACTCTTACTGAGTGACATAATATATTAACCCTGTGGATTTGTCTCTTTTTGATTATACCGCATCAATCAGTGCAAGTATTTGTGATGACTCAAACCACAGTTTAATTTGTTCAATTTTAATCGTTAGTTAAGTTAAGCTTAAGCTTTGGTTTGCGTGATTAAACGAGTAAAAAACAGTGCCACCTCTAATATCAACATACATGCCATTACATGTCAATATTATTTTGTCATTCAATGTCATGTTAAATGTGCTATACTATTATTAGGTGATGACATGAGTAAGTACCAAGATTTTTGGCAATGGTTTATGACTATACATGAAGATGTTTATAAGAATATTGAAGAAAAAGCTGAAACTTATGTACCTTTAATAGATGATGAATTGAAAAAGGTACATCCAGATCTCGTCTTTGAAATTAGTGAGATACTTAATAAACATTATCGGCAATTTATCATTTCTGCGGATGGAATGGCTGATGCATTTAAGGATGCATTTAAACTTAAGGATGCATTTAAGGGTCTTCCTAAATGGGAAATAGTTGCTTTAAGACAACGAGAACACACCAATCAACATCATGTAGAACTCAGTGGTTTAAAATTAGGTTATGAGGATATCTTTTTTCAATCTAAACAGGATGAAAATGGCATTTATTTAGATATTTATATAGCAGGTTATGATCATCAAGATAACCGGTATGTTCACGCTTATTTTTTACTTCTTGACTCCTTAATAGGTGAGTATGATGCGGTAATGATCATAAAGGATACCAACATACTTAAACAACCAAAACTTAATATGAAGCCATTTCTAGCACTTAGGAAGCAAGTTGATGAATATAAAAATCACTATGCCAAGGCATAGTGATTTATTTATTATGTACTACTAACTTAAAAACCATGAAATCCCAAACCCTTTATTTCCAACATGTATCGTTAGTACTGGGCCAAGCAAATCTGTCATGCGTATCTTTGCTTCAGGAAATTCTTTAGAAATAACATCTTTTAAAGCTTCTGCACGGGTTTTAGAATATGTGTGCGTTATTGTAATATGCAATGTTTTATTCGGGTCATATGATGATTTGATATCATTTATCATGATGTCATATACTTTCTTATATGTTCTTTTACTTTGGTAAAGTTTTAACCTACCCTCAATTGTCTTAATAATAGGTTTTACCCTTAAAACACTACCAATTAAAGCTTTTGCTACTGTTAAGCGCCCACCTTTTACTAATGAAAATAGATTTTCAACCGTAAATAATAGTTCTGCTGACTCAATAGCAACTTCCATCCTATCTTTTATTTCAACAGCAGTCAAATCTTGCTTAATTAAATCAATCAGATGATACGTTAGCATTTCATTTCCATAAGCTGCTTGAAGTGTATCAAAACAAATAACTCGATTAGGATCATCTAACATGTCTCGAGCAAGTAAAGCTGCTTGATATGTCCCACTTAAATTTTTCGAGATTCCTATAAAAAAGATTGTGTCTACACCTTGTTCTAACAAATCATTATACGCTTTCAAAAAAGCGCCTGGTGCTGGTTGACTAGTTTTGAAACTAGCACCTTGCTTTCTTTTATCAATTATATATTCACGAGATATATCAACTTCTTTAAATGATTGACCATCATCACTCGTTACCATTAATGATACGACTCTAATATTATGTGCTTCTAAGACATCTTTCGGTAGATATGTTGTACTATCTAACAAGATTCGATAATTAGGCATTATAACCCCTCCAAAGTTTAAATCCAACGAGAATTATTATACCATAAGTCGTATTTATAAACAATTCCATTTAAAAAAATAACATGGCAAAGCATGTTATTTTTGATTTTTAAGAATTTTAATTGCGCACAAACCATCTGTGCCACTTTTAAAATAAGCATTGTTCGTTTCAATCATGTAATCATATACCTTTTTAACATATTCCTTGTCTGTAATTACCTTTACATCAAGTTTTTCAAACTTCTCTGAATCAATATTGAAGGAAATAAATAAAAATCCATGTTTTTTAATATAGCGTACCTTCTCAGATCCTTCTCTTGACAATACAACGACATCTCCATCGTAAACCACGTAGTGCATTAAATCTTTGTAATCATCATGTTCGAATTTAATTAGACATTTTTTATTCATTGAACTACTCCTTTCAGGTTATATTTAAATTATACAACAAAACAGTATAGTTTGCATTCGAAATACCTACATAAGATTGCATATGATACCCAAGTATAGTACAATTATCATATTAGGAGGATGTGAAACTATGATAAATCTAGCTACGGTTGTTATACTCGTCTTTTCATTTACGTCATCAATATATTTTAATTATCAACGACGTTTAGAAGCTGATATTAATGATTTCCCTTCGGATTCCATTGTAGATGGACTGTTAACTTTCATTGTATTATACGCTTTGTTTTTACAAGGATACATTGCTAAAACATATGTTGTCTTGGCTCTTATCTTTGCTTTACTGGCTGTTGGTTATATCCGTTTCATTAATGAAAATGCTTTTCATAAATATGACGAATTGTTGGAAACCACAAGAAATAATGTGATTTTATTCTTAAGAACTTTAGGGCTTTTTTTTGTACTTCTTACAGTATTCCGTTTTCAACATGCTGTATTACAGATTATTCTAAGTGTAACTATTGTATTATTACTTAATTATATGACTTATTATTATCAAGATAATATAGCCAACTTCTTTGAAAAGATAAAACTACAGTTTTCTATTGCCTCTTATGGTACTTTTGCTGTTATTTGGATTATTGGTGGCATTATAATCGCGCAGTTTGTTTTTTTAAATTATCCGTTCTCACAGCTCAAAGATACTATTAACCTAAATGATAATGTTCCTTATTTTCGATATGAAGATTATAGTCCAACTATAATTAATAACCAAGAATTTAGTGTAAGTAAGGAATGGGTATTTGATTATGAGGATATTGTTTTAGATAATATTAGCCATTTTTATGAGACCGATGAGTATATTCTTTTCTATGATGGTAGGATTGCCAATAAGGATCATTTTTATAGTTTGAATAAGTCTACAGGTGAACTAGAAAGTTTTTATTATAAAGACGATAGTATAGCCTCTGTATTTGTGAATAATGACACTGTTAACAGTCAAATTTTTTATAGTGTAGATGACGAGATTATCATGTTTGGAAATATTGGAATATGGCAATTCAATAAAACGCGTAATACCATAACAAATATCAGCAATATTACCAGTGCTACCTTAGATCAAAATGTATTTATCAAAGACGATAATCTTCACTATTTTATGGAGACAGACGCTAACTCAGTAGATATCTATCAGTACGGAAATAACACATTCAATTTTCTTGAGAGCCTAGACTTAGATAGTCTTAACTTTGAAGGATTAACTACTATAAATAATACATTGTTCTATGAAACAGCTGAAAAATATGTTTTATATAATGATACAACACTTCAATTTGAAAAAACCACTCAGGTTGTCTCTTATTCACCATCAATTGAAACGATGTATAGCGCAAATTATAAAGAGGTGTCTAACGAAACAATTTTTACAGTTCAAACAAGAAATGACCGGTTTACAAAAACCGTTAAAGGCAAACAAAATTGGATACCTTTAAGCGCCAATGGATATGGTTATTTTGTAACTGTTGAGGAGTTTGATCACGTGAGTGTCATTGACTCAACTAATAAGCATATTGCTTATGTTGATTTATATGAGCCTAAACGCTTCTTCCCAGAGTTGATCGATTATGAAAAAGACCTCATCCATATATATACAACTGAGGCTGGTATTCGTTATCTTAAGGCAGAAACAGTTGAAGCGTCTAGTTTTATTATAGGCTCAGTTGAATATCGTTCTGTAATGATGCCTTTTACAATTTATGGTAGTATGAGTTTTACCCACTTATTCATCTGTTTAACAGGATTAATCATACCGTTTTCTGATATTCGAAAAGAGGTTACTGAAGTAAGTTTTCAAGCAATGTTAAAGAAAAAGACTAAAAAGGATGAATATGATGATTTTACTTAATTTTACAAGAGGATTTTTTATGGCACTTGCCGATAGTATTCCAGGTGTTTCTGGAGGAACAATTGCTTTTATTATGGGATTCTATGATCAATTAATTCAATCCGTTGATGATCTCATTCATGGCAACAAACAAGAACGTCTTAAAGCCATAAAGTTTATTAGTAAATTAGCAGTTGGTTGGGGTGTAGGCATAATATTAAGTGTGCTATTTATCGCTTCTATTTTCGAGAGTCATATCTATCAAATTTCATCACTATTCCTCGGTTTAATTCTTGCGGCAATACCTTTAATCATTAAACAAGAAAAAGTTGTGCTCAAAAATAATTATGTTCATGTTATATTTTCACTTATCGGTATCTTAGTCGTTGTGTTGATTAGTTACTTTAATCCTTTTGTACAATCAGGGTCTTCAGTTAACTTAGAACTCACTTCGAATATACAATATCTATACATCTTATTTGCTGGCATGATTGCGATAAGTGCTATGATACTACCCGGTATTTCAGGATCAACTGTATTGTTAATCCTCGGATTATATCAGTTAATTATCTCTAGTATTGATCAATTTCTACGCTTCAATTTTACTGTCTTACCGATATTAATTTTCTTTGGTATTGGGGTGTTATTAGGGATATTAATAACGATACGATTAGTTAATTATGCTTTAATACATTACCGTTCTCAAACCATTCATACAATTGTCGGATTAATGATTGGATCACTCTTCGCAGTTGTTGTTGGTCCAATGACCATTGATCCTTTGATGGACCCTCTCCGCATCAGCAACTTCAGTATTATCTATTTCATTTTTGGCGGAGTACTCATTTTCGGCCTTGAATACATGCGAAATAAACTCGAAAAAAATTAAGGACGCCAGTCCTTATTTTTTTGACTTATATTTATCTATAAGGTATAATTATTAAGTAGTTAAACTATTTTATGGAGGGCACTATGGAAGAAAAATATGATTTTTATTTTGAGTTTATTGAAGACATTCTAAATGACTTAAAGCACTATGAAGAAAATGCATTACACATATTAACCAAAGAGAATGTGTCATTAAATGAAGCGCGGATTCTGTATGTCATTGATGACTTAAAACAAGAGAACAATAACCTGTCAAGTCAGATAGCTATGCGAATGGATACAACACGTTCAGCGGTGAGTATAGCACTTAAAGCCCTCGAAAAGAAACAATTGATTTTCAGGGCAACAGACCCGAACGATCGTCGTTGTGTGTATGTTGAGTTAACAAAACGTGGTAGCGATGTGTTGGCTCATTATACAAAAGTACATAATGAAACCATGCAAAAAGCATTCGACGTATTTGATGATGAAGATGAAAAAACATTGACTTTGTTAACAACTATTCTTAGAAATCAAATGAAGTCATTGGTTGAGTAGTGGTACTATGAAAGAATCTTTAAATATCATCATACCCTTAATCAAGGTAACAGATGGATTAATTACTGTTGATGTTTTTAATGAGACCACCCATACCTATGAGGCACTATCACCCAAACAGTATATTCCCTATATTAAAAAAGCCATTCAAAATGGCAAAACTTTCACATATACCAACCATCATTCATTCTCGCTTCACCTGTATACATATAGCGAATCCTACCAAGTATGTATTATAGGACGGTTTAACGACAAAACAAATATTGCCTTGTTTGATCTTTTCTCAGCTTTAAAAGAAGCTCGGGTTATCGAAGAACATATTACTATTTTTAATAAAATATTTGATGCCATCCCTGAATACGTAGCTTATAAAACAGTCGATGGTGTGTTTCAGTTTGTAACAAATGATATTAATCAGTTATATAAAGATCGCTTCGATTCAATTATCGGTGAAAATGTAAAAGATGTATATTCCCCTCAAAGTATACAAGATATTGAGAAACTTGATCAGGAAGTCTATCAAAAACATGCGGCTGTTAAACGTACGATTGAAGTTGAGACAGACTTTGGTACAAAAACGTTTGATAGTACACGCGTTCCCGTTTATGACCAATTTGATAATCCCCAAGGTGTAATTTCTATTAATCGCGATGTCACTAATGAAAAGGCTATGAAGGAGACCTTGAACATCACATATGATATCCAGTCAAAAATTATAGATATTGCGAGTTCCTTTATCAGTGTCCTTCATAATGACTATGATACAATTATTAATCAAGCATTAAAGCAGATTGGAAGTGTTATTCAAGCCGATCGTGTATACATATTTAAATATGAGTTTGAACAAAATATAATGGTTAACACCTATGAATGGTGTAATGTTGGTGTAGTACCGGAAATAGACCAACTACAAAATGTACCGATAACAGACTATTTAGAAGACTGGGTACTTAACCATACTCAACATAAAAATATCATCATCAGTGACGTAGAGAGTTTAGACCATGAATCAGCACTATACGACATCCTTTCAAAGCAAGATATCAAGTCGTTATTTACGATGCCGATATTCATTGATGAATCATGTTATGGATTTATCGGATTTGATTCAGTGATTCAACAACGTTCATGGGAAGACTACCCAAATATATTAGACATTCTTCCTAATTTGTTTGGCAACTTATTTAGTCGTAATCAAATGTTACATGAAATAAAAGATGCAAAAGAACTGGCATCAAACACTCAACAATTTTACACTAATCTTTTAAAGTATACGCATCAAGAACTTAAGAGTAAACTAAATAGTTTATCAATGGTTTTAGACAATGAATCAAATTATAAAAATAAAAAGTTTCCGCACGACATTCAACAAAAAGTCTCTGATATAGCACACACCATTGATCATACAGTTGGGTCATTTGAAATAAATATCCAAAGTGGTGCGTTTGAAAAACACCCATTAAATTTAGAACAACTCTGTGTCAGTGTTATTCGCGAACAACAGGCTAAACTTTCTAAGATGATCAATCTTGACTTTGATTATGATATCCAGTACATTTTTCAGTCTGATACACAAAAACTCCACCAAATGATGACACACCTACTTCAGCATATTGGATTATTCAGTGACTCACAATCTATTTCGCTTAAAACATCTATAATCGAAATTAAAGAACCTTATATTGAAGTACAGTTCACGTTAGAAAGTGAACGCCCAAGGATCCAGTTTGATGCTCCTCAGGACATACTTGATGCGTTTTATTCAGAAGATAATCATCGCGATCATTTACCTTTTGTTATCGCAAAGAAATTACTTGAGAAGTTCCAAGGTCATTTAGATATATTATCTACTCCTTATCACATTGCTTACTCCTACAACCTTACGTTATATATTAAGGAACCCATTCATTTAGATCCGATTAATGAACATGTTCTTTGCCTTTTTACAACGTCAAATGTCGATCTATCCCTTCACAAACTATTCACCACCGTGTTCACTCACGTCGATTGTATGACCTTTGAAGATGATTTAAGCACAGTAGACTCAAATAAATACAACCAGATATTTATCTATGTTAATGATCCAAGTGTGTTTTCTAACCATATCTCACGTTTTTCAAGTTCGTTATCATCAAACGTGCCTGTTACACTAATTTATTCAGAAGATAATTGGATTTATCATTCAAACAATGCGATTACATTCTATAATACCATTGCCTATCCATTTACATCGCAATATTTATACAATACGTACTCTCTAAAGAACACAAGTGGACCTAAAGAAAAACCGTCTAGTGGAGATGTTTTAGTTATTGATGATAATAAAGCTTCGCGTAAAACAATAACACGAGAACTCACAAAAATAGGCTATACTGTATTATCATTAGCATCTGGCATTGAGGCTTCAAAAATCACACAATTACAGGATATACACGTTGTACTTATAGATTACCATATGCCAGATTTAAACGGTCTAGAGACATATCATTTATTACAAAAGGTATTTCCAGATAATATTCAATATATTTTAATGACGGCATCTACAGAAATAGACTATACATCCCTTAGTGATTATTTTGACCATATTATTCATAAGCCGATAGACTTTTCTAGTCTACAACGTCTTCTAAATACACAAAACACTGAGAAAGAAATAAATAAAAAAGTATCTACTCGAATTTTCAATCAGGCCAAATTTAATAATGCGTATTCAAGCCAACACATGAAACAGACGATGTTAGAACAATTCTTAAATGACTATGACAATTACTTGGATCAGTTAGCGCTACTAATACAATCACCTACACATAAAGGTGTTGAAAAACTTCTTTCCCGTATTAAACGTTCCGCTAAACCACTATTTACTCAACGGCTGGTTGATTGTATAAAAGCGTTAAAAAATGAAATCAAAACAGAGCAAAAAAAGATATCAAAGACCTCATTAACGGAATTGAAGTATACTCTAAATGAGTCTTATAATGTATTAAACACTTACTACAAATCTATATAAAAAAAGCGGATCACTCCGCTTTTTTAATACCTTTTTTGTAATCTTCACACATATTCACAAAATACTGATGAATAATATGGTCTGAGGTAAGTTCTGGATGAAATGCGGTCACTAATTGATTTCCTTGTCTTGCCGCAATAATGTGGTCATCTAGGTTACTGAGCACTTCAACTTCTGGTCCGACTTGGGTAATATATGGCGCCCGTATGAATACAAATGGGATATTATCCGCTTGATCAAATTGACCTGTGCTGCGGAAACTACCTAATTGTCTACCATACGCATTTTTCCGTGCTGTAATGTTCATTGTTTGTAAGAAAGATTGCTTATAATTTTCAACATCATTTGCCAGTAAAATTAATCCTGCACATGTTCCAAAAACAGGTAATCCATTTTGAATGAGTTGCTTAATGGTGTCAACCATATTTAACTCAACAAGCAACTTATACATTGTTGTACTCTCACCACCTGGAATGATTAGTCCATCCATTGGTTGTTTAAGTCCATCTAATTTACGAATTTCAAATGAGTCTACTCCCAAATCTTTCAGTTTTTGTGCGTGTTCAATGAATGCTCCTTGAAGGGCTAAAATACCGATGTGCATAAATTATTCTCCACGTTTGGCCATCATTAAGTTGATTTCATCTTCATTAATGCCGACCATTGCTTCACCTAAATCCTCAGATAGTTCTGCTAACATTTTTGGATCATTATAGTTTGTTACTGCTTTAACAATTGCGCGTGCACGTTTTTCAGGATCACCTGATTTAAAGATACCCGATCCGACAAATACTCCCTCAGCCCCAAGTTGCATCATTAATGCTGCATCAGCTGGTGTAGCAACACCACCTGCTGCAAAGTTTACAACTGGTAATTTACCGTGGTCATAAACATACTGTAATGTTGGATATGCAACGCGTAACTCTTTCGCTTTTTCATACAATTCATCTTGACGTAGTGACTGTACAATGCGCATTTCCTTTTGAATTAAACGCATATGTGTGACTGCTTGAATAACATCGCCAGTTCCAGGTTCACCTTTTGTACGAATCATCGATGCACCTTCTTCAATACGACGCAATGCTTCACCTAGGTTTTTCGCACCGCAGACAAATGGTACTTCAAACTCAGTTTTATCAATATGGTAAACAGGATCTGCTGGTGATAATACTTCCGATTCATCAATATAATCAATCTCTAATGCTTCTAGAATGTGTGCTTCCATAAAATGACCGATACGTACTTTTGCCATAACTGGAATACTAACAGCTTCTTGAATTTCTTTAATCAATTTAGGGTCGCTCATTCTTGAAACCCCACCTGCAGCTCTAATATCTGCCGGAATACGCTCTAATGCCATGACAGCACAAGCCCCTGCTTCTTCAGCAATTTTCGCTTGTTCCTTATTGGTAACATCCATGATGACGCCACCCTTTAGCATCTGCGCTAGTTCTTTATTTAATTGATAACGATCTTTACTCATGATAATCACTCCTTTTTATGTGAGTTCATTATAACATGTAATCTGTCACTTTTAAATGGGCAGACATTTTAATTTTAAGATGGTCAGTTATATTTATTTTCATAAAAAAAGACAGTATATCTACTGTCTAAAATCGTACTTTAAATTTACGGTATGTTGTCTCCTCTTTTATGTCTTCACTTTCAAAATCATATATCTCTCCAGGAGACTGTGATCTAAGTGTTTCTTCAAACTGATTGAGTGTTTTCTGATCAGCCTGGGCAATACATTCAACCTTTCCATTAGAAAGGTTCTTCACGCTTCCTTTCACGCCTAGTCTTCTGGCTGTTTGTCGTACGAAAAAGCGCATCCCAACACCTTGCACTCTACCTGTAAGCAAATATTTTTTCGTCATATTTCTCACCTCTAATTAATATCGTCTTTAATCACTTTTAACCGATTGCGATGTTCTTTATATTGTGTTTGTGTGTTTGTTTTAGATGAATTTAATCTAAGTATTCTTCATATACGTCCTCATCAAAATCGACGTGTATATAGTTATTCAGTAGTTGTTTTCCTTTTTCTCGACTTTTATTAAACGCCTGCTTATCTTTCTGGATTTTACCTTTTTCTACATCACTTTCGTATTGATCATCCATAATACCCTCTACCAATAGTATATCATTATCATCTATCTTTTCAACATTTGAGCGTATTAAGCGTGACTCTCTTACCGTCTTTGAGTATAATAAGTACAGGTGATATGGATGACAATTGATACAAACTATTTAAAACAAGCCATTTTCAGTAAACTTACTATTTTACCTTTCTTAGTACCAGGAATCTTGACAAGTATATTTTTGATCGTGTTTGATATTTCGTTTTATCCAATCTTATTTGTGGTTGTTGTTGCTGGGTTAGTAAAGGCATATCCTTTTTTAGTTCGAGGGTATCCTTTTCAGAAAAAGATGATATTTGGTCTAGCCATTGATATTGGATTAGCCATTATGTTAGTGTATTATCATCCAGTATGGATGTGGATTGTTGTTGCTATTTTAATCCTTTTAATGATTGTAATAAGAGCTCTATTTGATACTGTAGCATATTCACAGTTGTCAAATAGTTTAAATGATGTTTAAGCGACATTCAAAGAGCCAATTTTTAGGCTCTTTTTTTTATGGCCTTGACAACATTGATAAAACATGATATATTAACAGTGTTAATTTTATGAACATTGTTAAAGGAGGGGTTATGAAAACACAACGAAAACAACGAAACAAACAGTATTTTATAGATGCAGCAAAAACAATTATTGAGCAAGAAGGGATAGAGAGTGTCAGTGCAAGGAAAGTTGCAGATATTGCTGGATTCAGCTATGCAACAATCTACAACTATTTTAAAGACATTGATTCCTTACTCACCTATACAGCGGTAGATTACCTTCAAAGTTGTCATGATGATATTATCAAGACAGTTAATTTAAAACAAGATAATCTAGCGGTTTTAATTGATTATGCCAAGGCATATTTCAACTATATGAACACTCATCCTAACTTATTTAAGCTTATTTTTATCAATCGGTTAGGTGATGTCCCCAAAGAGGTTGCTAAGGATTTAGTTCCTAAACCTGCCATCTTTATGCGCGAATTACTCGCGCGATGTGACCAATCACTATTTCAAACAAATCTGGATGATACGTTCGAATTACTCTCATCATCGATGCACGGTAAACTGCTTTTTATCATTCATAAACGCACGCATCTAAATTCAATGTATTATTTAAACCAAATAGAATCAGAAATTCGGCTTTTAACAGGCGGTAAATTATGAAAAAAATCATCTTAAGAGGAAGTCTTATATTCATATCATTGATTGTTATATTTGGTGTTATCATAACGATTACTCTATCATTAAATATGCGAGAAATACGAGCACTTCCAATAACTGATAAAACAATTTCATCATTAGAAGATGGTACCTATGATGGATCGTATTATTATCAAGAAGATCAACTAGGTGCCCACGTTGAAGTTACTATTAAAGATGGATTGATTATAGACATCAATCTGTTAGAACACATTACAACAAGAGGACAAGATGCAGAAGAAATCATCGATGACATAATCACCGAACAAAGAATTGATGTTGATGCGATTAGTGGCGCAACGACATCTTCACATGTAATCAAACTCGCAATTTCAGATGCATTGGAGGTGGAGTAAATGAAGACATTAATTATCTATGCTAGTAAGCATGGTACAACCAAACAATGTGCACAAATAATTCACAACAATCGCAAAGGAGATTTGCACCATATAAGAGAATGTGAAAATTTGAAACCAATCGACTATGATGTTATCTATATTGGTTCGCCTGTGTACGCCGGTCGAATTAATAAGAAAATTAAACAATGGATTGAGAGATATATAGATGACCTTAAAAACAAACAATCTATTGTCTTCTTATCGGGCATGAATCCTGATGGATTAGATGAAGTGATTCATCAAAATTTTTCAGATGACATTGCCAAAACATTACAGCTTGAGCATGTCGGAGGCGCATTTAAATTTGATGATATGAATATGTTTGAAAAATTCATTGTTAAAGTTGTAGCTAAAGAAACCTCATCAGTTGACAATGTAAACTATAATAAAGTAAAAGAATTGTAATAAAAAGAATCAAGAACATCACTGTCCTTGATTCTTTTTGTTATTGTAATTTAGGTTTTACTTCTTTAGCTAATAACTCAATTGTTTTTAATACCTTCTCGTGATCCATATATCCTACTGGTACATGTAAGGCAAATCGATTAATATTCATATTGTCTCTAAGATAGTTGATTTTTTCTGCCACATACTGTGGGTCACCAACATAGAGTGCACCCTCCATACTTAAGGCATGATTGTATACCCGTCTACTATATGGTCCCCAGCCCCTTTCTTTACCAATGCGAGACATCATAGGTTCAATAGAAGGATAATACTCTTCAAATGCTTTTTCTTTATCATCTGTGATATACCCATGAGAATGAATGGATACAAATCGTTTAGCTGGGTCATGTCCTTCTGCTTCATAAACTCTATCGTATAATTCAACAAGTGGTTTAAACCGTAGTGGTTCACCACCAATAATCGCAAGGAACAAAGGTAATCCCAATCTAGCCGCGCGAATAACACTACCTCGAGAACCACCTGATGCAAGGGCGATAGTTAGTGGCTCACTTGGTCTTGGATATACGCCTAATAGATCAATACTAGGACGCAACTGTCCATCGTGATCAACAATTTCATTATCACGAATATTTATAAGAAGATTTAGTTTTTCTTTATATAAGTCATCATAATCATTTAAGTCATAACCAAATAATGGAAATGATTCTGTGAAAGAGCCTCTACCTGCTAGAATCTCAGCACGTCCATGACTGATTGCATTGATAGTAGCAAAATTTTGAAATACTCTTACAGGATCATCACTACTAAGTACTGTTACAGCACTTCCTAATGTGATATTTTGGGTTTTACTAGCTGCTGCAGCTAAGATAATATGCGGTGCACTTGAGGCAAAATCTTTACGATGATGCTCACCAACACCAAAGTAAGATAATCCTAACTCATCAGCAAATACAATTTCATCTACAACCTGGCGAATACGTTCATCATATGAAATAGTTTCACCTGTCTCAGGATTCTCCATAATTTCAGCAAATGTTGTAATACCTAACTCAAAGTTATTTTTCATTTTTATCACCTATTCATAGTATAAAATAAATTAGTATTCTATGCGTTAAAAATGCATTTTTCACATCAAAAAAGACTTTCTATGTAAAGTGAAAGTCCTTTTTAATCTAAATGTTTCAGTAAATGATTTTATTTGATTCGCAAATATAAAAGAATAGGAGAGAGACTAATATAAATTAATCATTCACAGAAACGCTATTAGGTTTATATTAGTTTACTTGTCTTTTATTTAAAAAGTCTTCAATTGCTTCAACGTCTTTATCACCGCGACCACTTAAGTTAACAAGTATAATCTGATCTTTCGATAATGTTTTAGCAAACTTCGTTGCGTACGCAACCGCATGACTTGATTCAATAGCGGGTATAATCCCTTCAAGACGAGACAATTCTAAAAATGCATTGACTGCCTCTTCATCTGTGACTGATTCATAAGTTGCGCGTTTTATATCTTGTAAATAAGCATGCTCTGGGCCAACACCAGGATAATCTAATCCTGCACTAATTGAATAAACAGGGCTAATATTACCCTCTTCATCTAAGACTGATTTAGTCTTCATTCCGTGAATCACTGTTTCTTTACCTAGGGTAAGTGTAGCAGCATGCTCTTTAGTATCTAATCCTTTCCCAGCTGCTTCTACACCAATTAATGAGACCTCATCATGTTGTAAAAAGTCTGTGAATAATCCAATCGCATTAGAGCCTCCACCAACACATGCTATACAGTAATCAGGTAAAGTATTCTCGACATCAAGCAATTGTTTTTTAGCTTCTTCACCAATAACTTTCTGGAAGAATTTCACCATCTCAGGGTAAGGATGTGGACCAACAGCACTTCCTAATAAGTAAAACGTATCATCAATACGTCCTACCCACGTTTCTATCGCTTTATCTACTGCATCCGCCAATGTTTTTGTTCCTCTTGTTACAGGTGTTACTTTAGCACCCAGCATCTCCATACGAAAAACATTTAAGCGCTGTCGTTGGGTATCGATTTCGCCTTGGAATATCTCACATTCCATGCCAAACATTGCGGCGGCAGTGGCTGTGGCAACGCCATGTTGACCAGCACCTGTTTCAGCTATAATTTTAGTTTTACCCATACGCTTAGCTAATAAAATTTGTCCAATCGTATTGTTAATTTTATGTGCTCCGGTATGATTTAAATCTTCACGTTTTAGATAAATCTTTGCACCACCATACTTCATGCTTAAATTCTCTGCATAGTAAATGGGTGATGGACGTCCAACATATTGTTTTAAATAATATTTATATTCTTCAATAAATTTAGGATCCTCTTTCGCTTCTAAAAAAGCTGCCTCTACTTGATTTAATGCATTAATGACTGGTTCAGGAACAAACTGTCCTCCAAATCGTCCAAATTGTGTTTTCATTATTTCTACTCCTTATATTAAGTTCTGTCCAATAGTTATATAAATATACCTTTTTAAATTCGTTTTGACGATCTCTTCATGGTCCCATTGTAATACCTCCTAAATATAAAAAAAGTCCTCTACACAAATAACCGTGTAGAGGACGTTATTAACTAACGTGGTGCCACCTCAAATTTAACTTTACAAAAAAGTCCTTGTTCAGATACTATCATATCCTAGCTCTATAACGGGAGCTCCCGTGATATCATACTTGATTCTGATACCCTCTTGTAGACCCATTCAAGTTATCATTACTTATCAGTTTTCACCAACCACTGACTCTCTATGAAGTTCAAATAACTTTACTCACTTCTACTCAACAATTTAGTCTAGTATAACGGAAGATCAAATCTTTGTCAACTACTTTAAAGTGCTAAGTAGTTGTGAAAGGGTTTTTATTGTATATGTAGGTGAAATATTTTGATGATTCTCTTTATTAGTTGGATTATACCAGATTGTGTCGATGCCAGCATTAATTCCACCTTGGATATCCGAGGTCAAACTATCTCCTATAATTACAACATCATTCTTCGTCTTGTGACCGAGCAAATCAAGTGTATGGTCAATGATTCTAGGATCTGGTTTTTGGATCCCTAACTCATCTGAAATAACGGTTGTCTTGACATAGGATTTAAGCACGGAATTGCGGACCCGTTTGCCTTGTACTTCTTTCAGTCCATTGGTGATAATTGCGACCGTATTTTGATGACTTATTTGTTTGACAATATTCAACGCATCTTCATATAAAATAGAAGTCTCTGATAGGGTTGACATAAAGGTATTAGCTAGTGTTTGAGCATCTGCAGAGATACCTGATTTATCGATAAAGCGCTCAAAACGCTCGATTTTCAATTTTTCTTGTGTGATTTGCCCTCTTTCTAATTCACGCCAAATTTTATGATTTTCTTCTAAATATGTATTAAATAAATCTGTAAATGATATAGCAGTATTAATATTTTCTATTGCTTTTTGAAAGGCAATTTCTTCTGCCTTGTGAAAGTCAAATAATGTCCCATCTGCATCAAACAATATGACATTATATTTCATGACTTATCGCCCTGTTTAAAAATACCAGTCTGAATAATATTCATAACTTGGTCAACAACCTCATCTACAGATCCTTTGTCCTCTCCTAGGTTCAATAAAACCTTCAGTCCAACAAAGTTAGCTACTCCCATTAATATATATGAAACAAGTTCAGTATCAACATCATACATTTCGCCTTTTTTAATTGAGTCTTTTAATCCTTTTTCATATCTTTTAGCAAATCCATCATAATAATTGATAAATAGTTGTTTGTCGACATAAAGTGATTCCCAAATTATATTATATGCATGGGGGTTATCCAAGGCAAACTGAATAAATGTTTTGATGCCGACTTTTTCTTTTTCAAATCGACCTTCTACATTGGATACTTGAATTGAGATTTGACGTCTGATTTCATGTTGAAATTCCATCAAGATATATTTATATAGGACAAATTTATTGGGAAAATAGAGATAAAAAGTGCCGGCAGCAATGCCAGCTGCGTTAGTTATATCCGTTATTTTCGTTTGAAAGTATCCTTTCTTATAAAACAAATCAATTGTCGTATCTATTATTAATTGAAATGTTGCTCTTCCGTTTCGTGTCTTTGGTATTTTGACTTCATGTTCCATAATGACTCTCCTTCTGCGTTATGCGTTGACAATGAAAACGCTTTATGCTATAATACTGAATATAAATTCATAAACTGAATAGTCATTCATGTTTATGAAATTATACACTATAATTATACAAAATGATTCGTTAAAAAGCAAGTAATAAAAGGCTAAACGAGAATTTATTAGGAGGATTATGATGAGTAAAGTTTTTATTGTTTCAGCTAAGAGAACAGCAATTGGTAGTTTTCTTGGTTCATTAAGTACAGTACATCCTGCAGAGTTAGGTAGCACTGTAGTGAAAGCGATTTTAGACGAAACCAAAGTGCCTGCTGGAGATATTGACGAAGTGATTGTTGGTAATATTTTACCAGCTGGACAAGGTCAGGGTGTTGCACGTCAGGTATCAATTAATGCAGGCATTCCGAAGAGTGTTCCGGCTTATGGACTGAATATGGTATGTGGTAGTGGGATGAAAACAATCATGAATGCTTTTACAAGTATACAAGCAGGACTTCATAATATGGTTGTTGTTGGTGGTACTGAGTCAATGAGTAGAGCACCATATATTGTACCTGAAAAGTCACGTACTGGTATTAAAATGGGTGGTTTCAAAGTAAAAGATCATATGATTGATGATGCGTTAATGGATGCGTTTGATAATATTCATATGGGTGTTACAGCTGAGAATATTGCAGAGAAATACAATATAACTCGTGAAGAACAAGATGCGTTTTCTATTAACTCACAACAAAAAGCAATTAAAGCAGTTGATGAAGGGAAATTTAAAGATGAGATTGTTCCTTTAGAAGTTAAAACCCGTCGTGATAGTTTTGTATTTGATACAGATGAGTATCCAAACCGTAGAACAACATTAGAAAAACTTGGTACGTTACGTGCTGTATTTAAAAAAGATGGTACAGTGACTGCTGGTAACGCATCAGGCATTAATGATGGCGCAAGTTTCATGTTAGTAGCTAGTGAAGAAGCTGTAAAACAGTACAATTTAACACCACTCGTTGAAGTGGTTGGTATTGGACAAGGTGGCGTAGATCCTAAGATTATGGGTATGGGACCAGTTCCTGCTGTTAAACAAGCACTTGAACATGCTGACTTAACCTTAGAGCAAATGGAATTACTTGAATTAAACGAAGCGTTTGCTTCACAAAGTATTGGTGTTGTCAAAGAGTTATCTGAAATATACAACATGAGTGTTGATGATATTATGGATCGCACAAATGTAAATGGTGGTGCCATTGCATTAGGTCACCCTGTTGGGGCAAGTGGAAATCGTATCACAACAACTTTAATTCATGAAATGTTAAAACGTAAAAGTACTTATGGCCTTGCATCATTATGTATAGGTGGCGGAATGGGTACTGCAGTTATTTTAAAAAGAGTAAAGGAGTCATTATGAGATTACAAGATAAAGTTGCTATTGTTACTGGTGGCGCACAAGGATTAGGTATGGAAATGGCAAAGTTATTTGCCAATGAAGGAGCACAGGTCATTGCTGTCGATATGAAAGCACTACCTTATGAGCATAAGAATGTTAAAGGGTATGAACTGAACGTAACGGATACTGATGCATGCAAAACATTTTTCGATACCATTCTTAAAGATTATGGCAAAATTGATATTTTAGTCAATAACGCAGGCATTACACGTGATGCAATGACACGGAAAATGACGGATGAACAATGGAATTTAGTCATTGATGTTAACTTAAAAGGTGTCTTTAACTTAGTCCGTCATATTGGACCATATATGGCACAACATGACGGGGGATCAATCATTAATATTAGTAGTGTTGTTGGAGAGTATGGTAATATTGGCCAAGCAAACTATAGCGCAACTAAAGCTGGATTAATTGGATTAACTAAAACGTGGGCAAAAGAGTTTGCACGCAAAGGTGTTCCGGTTAGAGTTAATGCGATTGCGCCTGGTTATATTATGACAGATATCTTAAAAACTGTCCCACAAGATTTATTAGATAAATTTGCTAAAATGACGATGTTAAAACGTTTAGGACAACCAGAAGAAATCGCTAAAGTAGCCCTCTTCTTAGCAAGTGACGATGCAAGTTATGTCACTGGACATACATTAAGTGCCAATGGTGGTATGAGACTTTAAACGAGGTGATTATAATGTCCAACAACAGTGTAGGAATAATAGGTATAGGGATATACTTACCAAAAGGGATAATGACAGCCAAAGAAATCGCCGATGCCACGAAAGGTGTTTGGACAGAAGATGCCGTTATTAATAAACTAGGAATTAAACAAAAACTGATTGCAGGACCTGATGAAGGCGCACAGGAAATGTCATATCTAGCCGCTAAAGATTGTATTGATGATGCAGGGATTGACCCTTTAGAAATTGATGTGATTATTAGTGTGACTGAAGAGTGGAAGGAATACCCACTTACAACATCTGCATTATATGTACAAGGTAAAATTGGCGCGGATAATGCCTGGGGAATCGATGTCCAAAATCGCTGTTCAACAACCTGTTCAGCGTTGAAAATGGCAAAAGATATGCTCATCGCAGATGAGGATATTAATACGATTATGATTGTTGGTGGTTATCGTAATGGTGACTTTGTCAATTATGAGGATAAAACGATGTCGATGATGTATAACTTATCAGCTGGTGGCGGTGCATTACTCCTTCGAAAAGGTGTTGGTAAAAACCTTCTTTTAGGATCACACATCGTCGCAGATGGTACCCTTGCAAGAACTGCTGGTGTCAAAATTGGCGGGTCTGCGAATCCAATCACTAAAGATAATGTTGAACAAGCTTATCAATCTTTAACATTGATGAAACCTAAGCAAATGAAAGCCCGATTAAATGACGTATCATTTAAGAATTGGTTCACCTGTATTGATGAATCACTTCGTAAGTCAGGATTAGAACGCAAAGATATTGATTATCTAGATATCTTGCACATTAAACGTTCAGGTCATGAGGCAATGTTAAATGAACTCAAATTATCAAAAGACCAAACGATATATTTAGAAAACTATGGTCATATCGGTCAAATCGATCAAATACTATCCCTGTATTTAGGCCTTAAAGAAGGTAAAATACAAAAAGGCGATCATGTATGTATGATTGCCGCAGGTATTGGGTACGTATGGGCTTCAACAATCGTGAGGTGGGGGTAATGGATTTTAAATCAATATTTACCTTACTCTTTAATAGTTTAGAGACAGGTAGTGGCTATGCCCTTGCGGCACTCGGGATTGTTCTCATTTTTAGAACATCTCGTACAACACACTCTGAGCACAGAAACGACTAGTCGTCTTAAAATATACATCACATGAATTATCAATAACACATTGATAATCAATGGAGAGTAAGATTATCTACACTTGTCTTAAAAAAATATTTCTCGTGAAAAAATTATTAAATGTTAAATATATTATTATCCTAAATTCTGTTCATCCGTTAATGTACAAACAAGCACAACCCGTTAGAAAACTTATAGTTTGGTTTATGAATGACACTTAAATACCAAAAATATTATAGGAGGATACCATGAATAAAAAAGGTATTACATTAAGTAATGGTGAACAATATTATTATATTGATACTGGTGACGGTAATGAAGTACTTGTTTTACTTCATGGAAATATGTCAAGTAGTGTTCATTTTGAACCATTAATTGAACGATTAAAGGATTCATATCGTATAATTGCACCTGATTTAAGAGGCTTTGGTGATTCTTCATATAAAAAACCTTTTGAGAGCCTTCATGACCTAGCAGATGATGTGATTGATTTGTTGAGACTATTATCCATCAAGTCCTACTTTTTAGGTGGATGGAGCACCGGAGGTGCTATTGCCTTAAGTATGGCAGCAAAAGTTCCTGATCACGTTAATAAGTTAATCTTGATAGAGTCCGCTTCTCATCGTGGGTATCCAATCTTTCAAAAAGATGAAGCAGGAACGCCAATGGTAGGGAAGTATTATGAGACCAAAGAAGACTTAGCAAAAGATCCTGTTCAAGTTGCACCAATGGTAGGTATTTTTGATACTAAAAATGTTGCCGCAATGGATGCAATTTGGAAGCAAGTTATTTATACTGTTAATCAACCCTCTGAAGAGGATAATAAACGCTATTTAGAAGAAACCTTAAAACAACGTAATCTAGTAGATATAGATTGGGCATTAACGACATTTAATATGTCAAATTTCTCAAATGGTGTCTCCTTAGGAGAGGGCAACATCGGGGATGTTACCTGTCCCGTACTCTCAATTTGGTCTAATAAAGATATTACTGTTTTAGAATATATGATTGATGAAACCGTAGAGGCATTGCCAAATGCCAAAAAAGTTGTCCTTAAAGACGCTGGTCATAGTCCATTAGTGGACAAACCAGATGAGTTAACTAATAATATTCTTAATTTTCTGAAATAACCTCCTTAAAAAAGTCACTATTTGTGGCTTTTTTAATAGGCTGTGTTTTTATTTATCATGTGATATAATAAAGTTATTAAAAGGAGGCATAAAATGACAACATTAATTCGTGTAATTGGCTATTTAATTATCATTTTTGCAATATTGGCTTTAATGAATGGATTGAAAAAATACACGAGATTAGCTTTTGTTCACGAACTGGCAAAGTATCATTACACCTTTGGTGGGTTAGCCGTTTTACTTGCCTTATCTCACATCATCTTAAACATCGTTTCAACAAGTCTCAGTATAACAGGCCTAATCGTCGCACTACTTGTGGTAATTACCGGAAGTATTGGTGGTACGATGAAACAAACACAGAACTATGCGTTACTTTCACTCCATAAAGCATGTATTGGGCTTACGTTAATCGCGCTAATAGTTCATATAATTCTATAAAAAACAAGCTCGAAAGCTTGTTTTTTTATTTCAACATATCATATAGAGCCATTTGGGCATTCACTTTCGGCTTAGATGTTTCAATCTTTTCATAAGTTCCTTGAATATTTTCACGGGCCTTAACATTATCAGATAATTGTAAGTGTAATAGTTTTAAAAGACGTCTTTTACTTACTCTATCCGTGATATCTAATGCGAGTTCAATCCTGTTTTCCATGTTTCTCGTCATTAAATCAGCAGAGCTTAAATATAATTTATCTTTACCTTCATGATAAAAATAATATATTCGCATATGTTCTAAATAGCGTCCTACAATCGAGATTACCCGAATATTGTCACTTAGCCCTGGCACTTGGGGATTTAGGCAACAGATACCGCGTACAATCATGTCTATTTGAACACCAGCTTGTGAAGCTTGATACAGTTTGTTGATCATTTTAACATCTGTGATGGCATTGATTTTAAAAATAATATGTGCTTTCTTACTAGCTTTTTTATTCGCAATCTCTTGATCAATCGAACTAAATAGCATATCACGAATCGAATCAGGTGAAGCAATCATTTTTTTATAGGTTGGTTTTTTGGTGTAACTACTAATATAGTTAAAAAACTTTGCCGCATCTTCACCTATCCATTTTTTCGATGTAAAATATGAGGCATCGGTATAAATCTTTGCATTATCTTCGTTGTAGTTCCCAGTACTAAAATGAACGAACTGTTCAACACGTGATTGATCGCGTCTAACAACTAAAAACACTTTAGAATGGGTTTTTAAATGCGGTACACCGTAAATAACATGTGCACCAGCTCGTTCTAAGACATTCCCCCAATATAAGTTATTCTCTTCATCAAAACGTGCTTTCAACTCAAATAAGACGGTGACTTGTTTACCACTCTCAGCAGCTCTCACCAAATAACTCATAATGCGTGAATCCTTATTTGTCCGATAGATTGTTTGCTTGATTGCCACAACATTCTCATCTTCACTCGCTTCTTTTAACATTTGAATAACAGGCTCATAAGAATGATGGGGATGAAGTAATAATACATCTCGCTTTCTGATGACATCCAAAATTGACGTTGAGTTTTTAAATACACTCGGCTCTATTGCGGATCGTGATTTAAAAACGAGTCCTGGAATTTTTTTAGAGATTTTATCATAAACTTCATTTAAAAATGTGAGATCAATTGGCCCTGGTAATTGAAAGATTTGTTTGCCTTTTAAATCTAAGTGCATTTTTAAAAATTGAATAATCTCTTCACTGGCATTATCAGCAATTTCTAATCGAACCGCAGCGCCACGTTTGCGGTTCTTTAGTTCAGTCATGACACTTTTGGCAAAGTCATCTGTTTGATCATCAAACTCAATATCAAAGTCGCGGGTGATTCTAAATGGGGTAACCTCTAATACCTTTAATCCTTCATATAACTGTTCGATATGATGCATTATTAAGTCATCTAATAGAATATAATACTGTTTTTTTACATGGATAAACCGTTCGACATTCTTTGGTACAGTAACAACACTATAGTGAATATTGCCTTTATCATCTTGGAGTTGAGAAATCAAATACACACTTAAATTAGGCAATAATGGGAACGGTAAGTAAGAACTAAATCGAATAGGTGTCAAAATCGGAAAGACGAGATTCTTGAAATAGCGATCCATTTTATCTTTATGCTTACTTTTTAGATCTTTATACCCGACAAATTGAATGTGGGTATTGAGTTCTTCAACCTTATTAGAATAGATTTGATATTGTTCCATCACCAACTGATGGCACTTTTTTAACATCCTATTTAAATATTCCTTAGCTAAAAAGCCAGTCTTTTTGTCTGGGGTTGTAAGTCCTAAATCAACTTGTCCTTTCATACCTGAAACCCGGATCATAAAGTACTCATCTAAATTCGATGAAAAGATACTTAAAAACCGTAGCTGTTCTAATAACGGGTTAGAGAGGGCAATACTTTCTTCAAGGACACGTTCATTAAATTGTAGCCAACTTAATTCGCGTCCTGTATATTTCACTGTTTTATCCATGACATTTCCTCCATCATGTCGACTAGAACACCCTCTCTTAAGGCTGTTCTACTACAGACATAATAGTCTGCCTTAATATATTCATAAAGCATTTCAAAGACTAGTATTGATGGAATAATGATATCAGATCGTGACTTTGTGAATCCTTTTATATTTTGAATCTCTTCTAAGTTTAGTAACATTAATATTTTACGAATTCGCTTAATTTCACGTAATCCTAAGCGATAACCATGGGTTTCTTCATCGCGTTTAGTTATAAACCGATCAATTCTCACTAAGTTACGTGAACTCCCTCCAACGACAACGAGTGGTGTTTTGATTGCCCGTAACCATGGGACTTGTTCAAACTTTGCGTATAAATATGACTTTAAGTAACTAATCTCATCTTCTGTCGGTATTGGATGTTCAATAATACTACGGAGAACAACACTTCCAAAGTCAAAGCAATGATAATCAAGGGCTTCATCATCTTTAAAGTGTACAATTTCGGTACTCCCACCACCAAGATCGACATATAATCCTTCGTCTTCATGAACTAAGAATGTGTTCATTCCTTTGTATCCAAGTAAAGATTCTTTTTCTTCTGAAAAAACTTCGATTGAGATATTAAACTCTTGTTCCATTTGTGAGACAACATCCTCTTGGTTATCAATCATACGAATTGTTTGTGTCGCGAAAAATGTCGTATGTTCTTTAGAAATATTATCCTTGTGTAAAATTGCCGTAAAGACATTTAATACACGACGTAATTTTTCAATCCCTTCTTCAGTTAATTTATTATCTTTGACATAGTTTCTTAGTCTCACAGCTTCTTTATGATTCACTAATACATCATATTTTAAGCCTTGAGAAATTTGATAAATCACTAACCGTACCGTATTCGATCCAATATCAATAATTGCGATTTCTTTCATATGTGTCACCACCCTTTATTCTATTATAACAAAAAAGACGCTAATTTGCGCCTAATTTCTCTTTGTACTTTTTAAATTTCTTTTTGGTTTTCTTTTTACAAGAGGAACACTTCGTTCCAATCATCGTTAATTTTTGTAATTCTTGATACGTTGTAACACCGTTTCTAATGTGCTCTTTTACATCCTGTTTCGTGATTTTAAAACACGGACAGAGCACTTTCTTTTTCTTTTTCTTTTTTCCCATATCATCACCTTATCGTTATAATACTAAATGAAATGAGCTTCTTCATCTTAAATACTGATTTTTCTAAATAAGGATTAAGATACTTCGTGTCTAACAACTTTAAATCGTTCTAAATCCACGGGTTCATTTGGATTAATACCGGCCTTTTGTTTAGCAATACTAACCTGTTTTTCAGCGGTATCAATACCATCTAAATTGGGTAATAATAACCCTGAACGGTAACCATGCTTAACAATAACGCCATAGGTTTTAACGTCTAACTGATCGATGGAATCAATTGTTTCTGGTGGACTCAGTACATCTACTTTATAGGTTAGGTAAGGCAGTTCGTCTTCTTTAACATGTGGAAATCGATGATCATGATGACCAGCACTAATCGCACTATCGATAATTTCTTCTGCGACAGACTCGTATGTCGGAGATGTTTTCCCTACACAACCGCGTAATTCACCATGTTTAAAGATTGTCACAAAAACACTGGCTTTTGTCTCTAGCAATTCTTTTGGTAAGTGTGTTGGTAGAATCAAGCGTTTCTTATACTTAGTGAAATATTCTAAAGACGCTCTTGCGAGTTGTATATAAGGGTCTTCTTTTGTTTTTTGTTCTGTGATTGTTTTAGAAGCTTTAGTTTGATATATCTTATCATATTGTTTTGATTGATCAATCCCTAAGACATGATACATACTCACTGCGTAGCCTACACCAAATGGTCCTTCATATGATAAAAATGTATGATCTATATCCCGTCTATCAAGGGCGCCTGCCATCATCACAAATGATGACAAACCACACTCTGCGCCCTTTTCTCTGATTGATTTTGGAATATCAAAAAAGGCATTGAACTGCGCCGTTTTTAAAACGTCTGTAATGTGATGATCAAGCTTTGGTCCTTCTTCAATAAAACCATACGGACCAGACTCTTTTAACTTGTGTGATAAATCGCCACTTGCTACCCAAACAACTTTTTTATCATTAGCGACAATGCTTTGAATGAATTTACCAATCTTATAATGTTCCAATAAATCAAAACCACTAGGAGATATCCGAATCAGTTGATAATCTTGATAATATTGATTTATAAAATATAGCGGCACCATGACACCATGATCCAATCCTGTTTCATGGCCGCCCAATGTACCAACCGGTAAATTGTTATGGTGTGCTTGATCCGATATTTCCTTCACTAATTTTGTATCATAAGATACCGCAAAAGATACATCCTTAGCCCCAAACTGACCAAAATCACCACGTGTTCCAATCCCTGATGAGACATGGAAATAGTCTCTATAAAGTTTACCATGTGGTGATGACACAATTATGGTGTCTGGCTTTAATCTTTGAATATCTTTTGCAACTTGATGATAAGCCTCAATGGTCTTTTTCGCAGCGCTTGTGTCTTCCGAGCCAACGTCATCGACAATGATGGGCGGATGGGGAACTACATATCCTGCTAAAATGCTCATCTTATAACCTCCTAAATATTTCCTAAATAAACATGCTTTAATCCTTTGTCTAGAGCAGTTTCTTTGGCGTACTCTAAAATCTCATAAGGTGTTATATCACGGTCTTGTTCCTTATATGCTGGATAGAAACGCGATATATGCCAAATTGTCTCTTTTCCTGTATATTTAATCAACTGATCAATCATATGGTTAATCATCTCATGACTTGTATTAATGCCAGGAATTAAAAGCGTTGTTACTTCAAGATGTATACCAGCATCCTTAAAGGCCTTCATAGTTGATAATATATGGTCTTCATGCCCCAAGGAAAACTCTCGATAGACAGACTCATCACCTTTATAGTCTATATTGGCCGCATCGACGAATGGAATTAGTTTCTCTCGAGATTCTTCAGAGATAAATCCATTACTGACCCAGATATTTTTAATGTCGTGTTCATGAGCTAATCTCATAACGTCTAACGCATACTCAATATACATTGTAGGTTCCGTATAGGTATATGCAATGGATGGCAACGCATACTTTTTCACCATCTTGATATGGTCCATCGGCTGATACGCAATTCCTTTATCAAATTGAGTCGCATCTGTAATCTGAGAAATTTGATAATTTTGACACCATGGACACCGCATATTACAGCCCATGCAGGCAAATGAATATGTTTTCGTTCCTTTTAGGTAATGATATATTGGTTTCTTTTCAATAGGATCAATGTGCGTTGTGATTACTCTGCCATAATTCCTTACTAAAAGTTTCCCATTATTATTATACCGAATTTTGCATATGCCTGATGATCCCTTTGGAATAACACAATAATGAGGACACACTTGACATCGCAAAACACCATTTTGTAACGTTTCATAACGTAATGCTTCCATAAGATGCCTCCCTATCTATAGTTTACACCTAAATACGTTTTTTTAAAACCCTATTAAAAAACGCCAGTTCTAAGACTGACGTTTAATATGCGATTTAATTTCTTCAAGTAAGGTTATTTTTTTCTTTAATCGGCGTAATTTAGAATGATCAACGCCACCTTCTTCAGACCCATGTTGAGTGGATTTATATTCTTTAGTGAGTTTATTAACCATATCACTAATCGATCCGATGGCATCTTTTGGATGTTGTAAATAACTTTGTTCAATATGTAATATTTTACGGTGCTCACGCATTTTAGGGATTAGGTTAATGGCAAGTATCACAATCATTACAGCAAAAAAGATTTCTGCGCCAGTTTGAAAGAAGATTATGATCCCAGAGGTACACACTAAAATAAACACTAAGGTGATTTGGATAGGTCTTCTTACCATTTTCTTTAACGCGTTAAAATTGTTCTCTAATTTTGACATATTCTCCTCCTTCATCTAAATGTTTTTGTCCCCATTTAATGATATAATATACACTAAAATACACTGGAAAAGTTAATATCTCACCAAATAGAATGACCCCAGGCCAATCAGCTAATGCAGGAAATACTTGATGAATTGGAATAAAGGCAAACAAATTGTGGCTATTATCTGGAGATAAATACATATAATTCGTACCAATCGTTAGATTTAAACTAACCGCAACAGCCGCAATCAGATGCACACTTATAAAGGCTATGACTAGCGTACGTTTATTAATCCGTTTGTTCTCAATAATGATATAGTAAACAGGTGTGATATATAATAATGTATGGGAAAAGAAAAAGCGCCAATATTCAAATGATGTCGGTGGGGCTGTGGTTGATGGAAAAATAAAGGTCACAATAGCACCAACAATCCCTTGAATGATGAGAATATCTAAAAAGAGTTCTTTCTGTGTACTTAAATATATGATAACTAACAATGCACTAGTTGAACAAAGATGTAGGGGTAAATAGGCTAACCCAGACATTTCGCTATAGTAAAAACCAATTACCATATTACCAAAGGTTCGCAACTCTAAAACAATCATCATAGCTAATAGAAAATAGGGGATAATTGTCTTCAATATGGAATGGCGAATCACTGCTTTAAATTGTAATAGGATAATTGTTATTAATAAAATAAAGATCATTGGCCATAGCGTATCAACGGGTCCAACTGTGTAAGTTAACAGACTCATGTTCTCACATCCTATTTTTATTATACCGTGTTCACCCTTGAGATACAATTTTTTTTCAATGTTTATCTCTTAAGAACTATGATATACTATGACAAGAGGTGATATGATGAATGTAGCAATTTATGGTGCTGGAGCAATGGGAACTATCCTAGGTGCCTATATGACAAAAGCAGGTTATGATATAGACTTGATTAACCGTAATCAAGCGCACGTTAAAGCTCTCAATGATGCTGGAGCAAAGATTATCGGAACGACTGAGTTTACACAGCCCGTTACCGCATTAACACCTGATCAAATGACTAAAACGTATGATATTATTTTCCTCATGACCAAACAAAAATATAATGCCGACATTGTGACGTTTTTAAACGATTACCTTGCCCCAACTGGTATTTTATGCACAATGCAAAATGGGATTCCTGAGCCCAAAATTGCAAAAATTATTGGTAAAGATCGTGTAGCTGGCGCAACGATGAGTTGGGGTGCTACTTTCCATGGTAAGGGGATTAGTGAATTAACGTCGAAGCCTTCAAGAGAAGCCCTAACATTTAGTGTTGGTAAATATGGTAATGTGAATCAAGCCTTATTTGATCACATTGTCACTTATCTTAGTACCATGGGTGATGTCACAATCGAGGATAATTTTATTGGTGCTAGATATGCTAAACTCATTATTAATGCAGCGTTTAGTGGCCTAAGCGTGATTACAGGTCAGACATTCGGTACAATCGCCAAAAACCGGACATCTCGTAAAGTCGCTTTAGATATTATGAATGAATGTATTGATGTTGCCATGAAAGCTGACATTAAGATTGAACCCTTACAAGGGCATGACATTACAAAACTTATGTATTATACCAACTGGTTTAAACAACAACTCAGTTTATCGATATTACCCATAGCAATGCGTAAACATAAAAACATTCGTTCAGGTATGTTACGGGATTTAAAACGCGGTAGAGAAACAGAGATTTTATATATCAATGGCATTATTACTGATTATGGCAAACAATATAATATTCCAACACCGCTGAATGACTTAGTCGTCCATTTAGTTAAAGAGATTGAACAGGGAGATCGCAATGTTCAGTTTGATAATATCCAGTTATTTAAAACACCAAAGATCCGCTAATCTTTGGTGGTTTTTAATGAAAATTGTTTTAGTGGAGTATAGGTTAATTCACCATCTACTCTGTGACTTAACATTAATGACACAGAAGTGACTTTGAATCTTAAGGATGCAATAGATGGTAGTGTTCTTTTAATCCTAGCTTTCTTTGCTAAGGTTACATGTGGTGTAAAAGGTCTAGTTTCTTTTTGATATCCTAATCTGTTCAAGTTTTCTTCAAGTGTTTGATATAATTGATATAATGCCTTATTATAGTGAACGCCAAGATAGATAATGTTTTTGGTTCTTTGTCTAAAGGTATCAAAATGAGTGAGTTTTAAATCAAAAGAGTTTACTGTTTTTAGGCTTGCTTGAATAACCTCACTCATTTTATCAATCTCACCTTGATTGCTCTCACCAATATATTTTAATGTAATATGGTAGTTGCTAGGGGTAGTGATATTTGCCTGTTCAATATCTTTTTTTATATGATCAAATCGGTTCTTAATCTGATTTTTAATATGTTCATCAAATGTAATTGCAAAAAAGATGCGCATTAGAAATCACTTCGTTTATGTGATAGGTACTCAAAACTAAAAATAATACATAAATGCACCATAAAGAACAGTATAACAAACTGTGTATAGAAGTCTGACCACTCGGACCACACGCGTTGTATGATATGCCACGGTAAGAGAATATCCCACGAATTAAATCTGAGGAAGCGACCAATTACAATCCCAATACTCGATAAAAATGATACTGTAGCAAAAAAGATAATACGCGATACCTTGAAATCTCTTAGTACAAGTGCTCGATGCATTAAAACAAGTGACTGGTATCCAAAATAGATGCCAATCAGAGATGTCATAAATAGATGCCCTAATGCCACATACATGGACATATCTGTCACAAATGTATAAGTCCAGTACCCAGTAGATACATAAAAATCATAGGGTGTGAGATGTAATATATCTGTGATGACATAAAAGGTGTTTGGAAACATAAAAAGCCACGCTAATGCATAGATGATAAATACTGGCATAGCAATCTTTTGTATCACCGTACTATTGGCATAAGTAGCTAATAGATATACAAGTGCACTAAGCCAAATATTCCATATCATTATGACATGGATAAGATCGTTAGTAATCATTGTTGTAAAAATAGAGATTATGCTGAAAAATCCTATGATTGTTAGTGTTTCGATAACATTTCTTTTTAACATCTCAGTCACCTTCTTGTATTAAAAAGCCCGTGATATACGGGCTAAAATTTATTTCATAAAACGTTCAGTAAAATAAGCAATAGTGCCCGTTTTTTCATCTTCAATATAATCTTCATACAATAAGAATGTTCGCGTTTCTCCATTACTAAATGATACACGTAATGATTCAATGAACTCTGACGTGTCTGGTGTATCATTATAAAACGGACGATACATAATGTGTGTTGAAATAGTAGCAAAATACTGATCACCTGGTTCATATTTTTCTCCAAGTTCTATTCCAATATCCTCAACCGTAAAAGGCCGGAAACTATCGACATGATGATTCAATGGTGTAAAGTTATACGCCATCTCTACATCTACTTTAAAGTTATGATTATTTAAACTGCTCGTAGATAACACCTGGCGCTCTTGAGCTAAGGCAATGGTAATCATCTTGTCTCCATCTTTAATATAATAGGTTGATAGACATGGTTCTTCTGTGTACAATTCATCAGTTAGATAGATGGTATCTTCATCTCTATATAAAAGAGAATGGGTCACAGTTTCATCACCTTGAAGGCAAGTTGTATTGGTAACATCTCGATATAACATATGCCCATCGACAAATTGATATGTTGAACTATACCAATGCCGTTTGCCGTCAATTTTCTCAGTCGCAAACGACGTTGTTAATGCAATGGTAATGAAAATGATTAATCCCCCAAATAAAATTAAAAAGCGCTTTAAGTTCATATTTTTCTCTCCCTGTTAGTTGCTAATGGTTTATCTATATTTTATCATATTATAATAATAAGACAATGCTAGATTTTTATCGCTATCCATACTATAATGACAAGTAGATAATAAGAAATGAGGTTTATTATGATTACTATTTTAAATGGGTCACCCCATAAAAAAGGTAAAACGATGATGGGGACAAATATCTTATTAGAGGGACATACATCACTATCACAGTTTGATGCATACGATATGCAGGTAAACTCATGTGATGATTGTAAATTATGTACGCATACGCCTAGATGCAAGTTTAAAGATGATGTCACATCTTTTTATCACACACTGGACAATAGTGATGTGCTCATTATTTCTAGCCCGATATATTTTGGAACCTTAACAGATCAAACTATGCAAGTGATAAATCGATTACAAGTTTATTATAATCAAAAGTTTATGAACAACAACCAATTAACAACACTTGATCATATTATATTTATGGTATCACAAGGAAGTGATAAACCTTATATGCATGAAGGAATTTATTATATAGCAAGGATTCTTGGTAAACTGTTTGATGCAAAGACACATGTCTTTGCGTTTACTGATACAGATAATAAAGAAGCAATTGATGACACTTTAAAACAACAACTAACAAACTTAAAAACTACCCTACTAGATAAAAAAAACTAACATTTCGTTAGAAATAAAATCCATCATATTGTAAAATCTTTATGAGCACATGACTCAAGGAGGTTACTATGAACTTATTTGTTTCCTTATTACCCATATTACTACCCTTTTTATTTTTAGTTCTGTTAAAAATGCCAGCT
Organism: Candidatus Izemoplasma sp.; assembly: GCA_036172455.1. Taxonomy (NCBI): domain Bacteria; kingdom Bacillati; phylum Mycoplasmatota; class Mollicutes; order Candidatus Izemoplasmatales; family Candidatus Izemoplasmataceae; genus Candidatus Izemoplasma; species Candidatus Izemoplasma sp. The sequence goes on along the minus strand of JAXKVY010000003.1, from coordinate 57,689 downwards.
AAAAAAGGAATGACATTAAGCTTTTTAATTGTCTTAATAGGTGCCTACTTTTTCTGGGATATGAGTCAAGTTACACTACTTGCATCCATTATCCAAGGTACTCATAAAGCATTTGGTATCTTAATTATATTATTTGGTGCCATTATTATGATGAATATATTACAGATGAATGGGGCAATTGACCGTATTAATTTATGGTTTGATGAACTTACACAGGATATGCGTATACAAGCTATTTTAATCGCATTTATCTTCGGCGGTTTAATTGAAGGAGTGGCTGGATTTGGTACTCCTGCCGTTGTTGTTGCGCCACTACTTGTTGCATTAGGATTTAAACCCATAACAGCCGCAGCACTTGCACTTGTATCAAACAGTGTGCCTGTCCCTTTCGCCGCTGTAGGTACGCCCATAAAAATTGGTTTAGGTAATATCTCAACATCAACTGATTTTCTTAATGAAGTTGCGAGAACAATTACAAGTATTGAGTTTTTAGCTGGTGCATTTATGCCAACCATTATTGTATTTATGTTACTGTTCTTCTTTGCTAAAGATAGTAAAAAACAAGACTATTTCGAAATTCTCCCTTGGACATTGTTTATCGGATTCACTTACACCCTTGTTGCGAAACTCGTCTCAATTACTTTAGGATATGAATTCGTGACCATCATCACGGTATTAATTATGTTAGCTATATCAATTGCTTCGATTAAACTAGGATTTTTAATTCCTAAACATAAATGGCAAAATGCTAATGAACGCGAAGAAGACTTAACAGAGAGTGACATGTCAATCATTCGCGCGTGGTTACCCTATGCAATAGTTATCCTGTTACTTATCATTTCACGGGTGATTGCACCTGTTAAAACATTCTTCCAATCAGCTATTGACTTATCAATCAATAATATATTAGGTATTGCTGAAATTTCATCTTCATTACAACTTTTGTATTCACCAGGATTTATTTTAATTGTTGTTGCAATCAGCAGTGTATTCATTCAAAAATCAAGTACTAAGAACATTAAAGCTGCGAGTTTATTAAGTCTCAATACGGTCAAAGGTGCCGCCCTTGCATTAGTGCCAACCTTATCAATGGTACAAATCTTTTCAAACTCTGGCATTAACTTAAGTGATCTTGAAAGTATGCCGGTCTATCTAGCAACATTTCTAGGAGAGCATTTGAGTGGTATTTGGGTATTTTTAGCACCTTATATTGGAGAACTAGGATCCTTTATCACAGGAAGTGCGACTGTATCAACACTCACATTTAGTCCTGTACAATATCAAATTGCGTTAGATTACGGACTAAATGGTACTGTTATACTCGCATTACAATTACTTGGTGGTGCCGCAGGAAATATGATTTGCGTGCATAATGTTGTCAGTGTCGCAACGGTTGTTGGTGTGGAAGGTGAAGAAGGAAACATCATTAATAAAACCTTATTACCTGCATTACTATATGGGTTCCTTGTTGGACTAAGTGCATTTATCTTATTCTAATAACAAAAAATCACGTTAATTTGAACGTGATTTTTTTATGCTACTTGTTATAATAGACAAAAGGAGTGGATACTGTGAGACAAACAAAGGCTAATACCGGATTACTCATTGCAGGGATAAGTATCATACCTATTTTATTTGGTATCACTAACACCTATGTCCTTATCATCATGGATATCTATATTTTAACGGTGCTTTTCACGATGAAAAAACGATCTTACTATAAGATAGTTTTAGCTTTCATATTTCTAGTATATACCATCAGTTCGAGTATTTTAATAATCTACTTAAATACAACAACAGAAGTGTATTCTATGGTCTATAACTTAAACTTTATTCGACAAGTATTATTACTTTTAATCTTTATAGTAAGTATTACTTTGGTGATTGAACACTACACACAATTATTAGTAACAACATTTGCTATTCTTGTAGGCTTTGGCCTAAGTACACATTATATCTTATTGTTTCATGAGATTTATGTATATCTGATTGATCTCTTTAACATGCCGTTTGTTATTCCAGCGATTGGAAATGTTACTTTACTGACGTCAATCACTTTAATTATCATTATACTCTTTAAAGCACTGTTTATAAGACAGGTGATTATCGATACAAATAAACGTAATGAATATCACCGTGCTAATATAAATTAGAATCCTTTACGTTGCCCTTTGTAGGGTGGGGTTTTTTCATCATGATATTCATCGATACCTGGTCCATTTAGTGTTTTTAAACGCCAGATACCATAAATATAACTAATAGTTAAAACAAAAATTAATAAGGGTAGCCCCATGATAATATTAGCAACTACAAGTTCTTCCGTTGTTGATGTTAGATATAGGGTTAACTCGACAATAAAACGGAGAATGAAAAACCCTAGCCAGAAAATAGTTACTTCTAAGTAGGCAGGATAAATATCTTTTCTAAGAAACCAATCAATATCCCACCCTCTTGTGATGTGAGATGCAAACATCGCAAGAGGTTTTTTTATGAGGATAGATAGGGCTGTTACGACGATAAACACGCCTGTTCCAATTAAATCTGGTAAAAAGAAGTTAGAGGCATTGGTATTGATATAGACCATTACAGCCGCTACCAGTGTCCCAATTATGCCACCAACTGCATAATACCATTTTTCTTTTTTGTGTAAACGAATCCCAAGCATGATACACGCAAACATTAAGGAGAAAAGTAAGGCTATAAACAAGTCAAAGAACCGTAAGCCCACATAAAACAAGATAGGTGGAATCAATATATCTAAGGTGTTTCCTTTTAGTACAAAGATTAACTCATCCACAATATCTTTAAAAAGGTCTTTCATATTATTCAACTCTTAACGCGTCAACAGGATCTTTTTTGGCCGCAATCCGAGAAGGAATAAGGCCACCAACAAAGGTTAAGAATGCAGAAATGAGGACGAGACCAATTAAATGAAGGATGTTCACTTGAGCGACAGTTGATAAGGCTTCATCATAGTTACCTGCAAAGTAATTAATTGGGAAGGTTAAAATATAAGTTAACGCAATTCCAATGAGTCCAGCAAATGTCCCGATGATGATACTTTCCGCATTAAATACGCGTCCTATATCACGTTTTGAACCTCCAAGAGACCGAATGATACCTATCTCTTTTGTCCGCTCTAATACACTAATATATATTATGACACCAATCATTATACTAGACACTACCAGTGATATTGCCGCAAAGGCAGTTAATACCACACTAATTGAAGTGATCAATGTACTGAGTGTGTCTCCTATTGCTGCAGCTAAGTCTGTTTCAAATATTTTACTTTCAAGTGGTTGGTTTTCATTATATTCTGCGATATGTGTTTTAATCGCATCTTTATGTTCAACACTATCAGTATATATTTGAATTAAAAAGGGATGGGTTGTATTACAGCCGATGAAACTTAATACCTGTTCTTTTTCTTCATCCGTTAAGTTCACTAAGTCAAATACGGATTGATCTTGATTCTCTTGTACTGTACATATATTAGACTGTGCATTAATCGTAAGCAATTCTTCTTTTAATTCATATAAATATTTAATACCCCCATTGCCATATTCAAGGGCGTCATCACTTGCTTCTACAAGACCAACGATAGTCATCGTTATACCGTTATCAGCTACAGTATCTAAATTATTATAATTCGGTAAAAAGATTTCTCCTTGTTCGATATATAAATCATCATTTAAGGCGATGTAAAGCTCTTTTCCTAAGACATCTTCATAATACAATGTTTGGTCGGCGTCATATCCTAAGGCTTCAATAATATCCTTTTCAACAACACTCCATTCATCCATCAATAGAACGACTTCATTTGTAGTTGATGGCAGTCTACCAGCCTTAACTGTATAGTAGTCTGTGATTTTCTCTTGGCTAATGACAAATGGACTAAATCCGATGTTTTGTAAATCCATTCTTTCTACTGTGCCATCTCTTTCTGTGAGCACTGTTGGTACATAGCCATATTCATAATGAATATTCGTATAGATATCATCATCCATTGTTTCTAAATAGTTGATAAATTCTTGGGTTAAAAGGTTGGTATGGGTATCTTGATTGGGATCATATATAACAATTTCATTATCTTCATAATCCTCCGGGACATACGTGGTTGCGCCAGCCCGATCAAACCCTACTTCCATTTCTTCACGTCCTATTAAAATAGGCAAGTTAACAAGCTGATCGGTTTCTATTTCAGAGATTTGTTCACGAAATCCATTGCTTATTGATAATACAAGACCGATGCCAATGATACCAACACTGGCAGCTAACGCAGTTATAATTGTTCTAAGTTTTTTGGTTCTCAGATTATTAAAGGAGAGTTTGAGCGCAGTTAAAAAACTCATCGATGTTTGGGTTGGGTGATATTCTCCTTCGCTTTTTGCAATATCCTTATGTGTTGTTTCATGAATCACTTCGCCATCTTTTAACTCGATCGTTCGTGAAGCAAACTCATCGGCGTACATTTTTGCATGCGTCACCATGATAACTAATTTGTCTTTTCCTACTTCTTGTATTAAAGATAAAATTTCTCGTGCTGTCTCACTATCGAGAGCACCGGTTGGTTCATCGGCTAAAATAACATCTGGATTATTCACTAATGCACGAGCAATCGCAACGCGCTGTTTCTCTCCACCAGATAGTTTTGTTGGCCGTTTATGAATATGTGATGACAAGCCTACCCGATCAAGTACCTCTAGTGCTCGCTCCTTACGTTCTTGAGCAGTAACACCTGATAAAGTCATACCTAATTCAACATTATCTAACACTGATAAATGGTTAATTAAATTATAACTCTGAAATACAAAACCAATACTGTGATTACGGTATGCGTTCCAATCCGATTCTTTAAAATCTTTTGTACTCACACCATTAATTAACAAGTCACCTTCACTATATCGATCTAATCCACCAATAATATTTAACAACGTTGTTTTCCCACACCCACTCGGTCCTAAAATCGCAACAAACTCTCCTGGATGCATTTCAATATTGATATTATTTACTGCACGAAAATATCGTTCACCAACTTTATAATCTTTTGCTATGTTCTTAAGTTTTAACATCTTCCTCACCTCAGTTAATTTCATTATACACTATAAGTGCCCTAATGAAATTAATAAGCAATAAAAAAGATGATATACAAGGGCATGTATATCATCTTTAAACTAAGGGAGGATTCTTAAATTAAAGGAATCCAAAAGGTATTAGAATATTATTGTAGAAAGGTTGTATGTTCAATAGTAACAAGACTGGGCTAGATTACTTGATTCTTATCACCCAAAGACACATTACCTTTCATTCATATATACATTATTGAAGAAAGATTTTCTCCTTTTTCCAAATAAAAATTTGGAAAATCCAAACTTTAATCTGTTTTACGACGTTTATAGTTTTTCATTTTAGCTTTGTGTTCATACATTTTGTTATCTGCATCGATAATCTTTCCTTCAATATCACCTGAAGGTTATGACTAATCTCATAGCTAAATTAGAGATGCCAAGTTTATTCTTCATACTAGCTATAGGTATATTGTCATCTCTTATTATTACACAAAAGATGTTAGTAAACACAGTTCTTTTTGCGTCTACTAACATCTTACTGAGTCACTTAATTGCTATTGTTTTTGAACAGCATGCCTTTAATCTCATTATTATATAATGTATTTATGTGATCGAATCCACGAGCTAACTCTGATATTTGATGACTGTCAGAACCGAGTGTAATGGTTTGACCACCTAATTCAATGAACCGCTTAATAACAGAAATTTTAGGATAAGGTCTGTTTTCTTTGATAAGACCCGATGTATTAATTTCAATTCCTTTTTTTCTTTCAATTAAAGCTTTTAAAATGTAATCAATCTGTTTTTTATATATGGGATAATCATAATCACCAAATGGACTATATCGTGTAATATAATCTAAATGACCAATAACATCAAATTGTTCAATGTTATTAATCGCATCAAGGACAGTATCAAAATACATTTGATAAGCCTTTTGTTTTGTTTTAGATTCAAAATACTCTTGTGTATAGAGATCTTTCTGTTCAACATAGTGAATTGATAAAATGACAAACTCAAAAGGATAGGTTTTTATAAATGCATTGATGGTCTTTGCCATATGTGATTGATACCCTATTTCTACCCCTAAACGAACTCTGATTTTGGCTTCTTTTTTTGCTTGATTAAATGCATTGATATAATTATCATAATCGATCATATCGTAAAAAAGTGGATGTTTCGCATCAAAGTCAACATGATCGGTAAAGGTAATTTCACTTAATCCTATTTTTTCGGCAGCTTTGATGTATTTTGAAAAAGTTGCTTCTTGATCAGCATCTGGAGAATAGTGGGTGTGAATGTGTGAGTCTTTTGTAAAATGGATCATTTTCTCCGACTACTCAGTTCCTTAAAGATATCACTAAGTTCGATGCCATTATTCACCATTAATACCAGCAAGTGGTAAAATAAATCGCTAATTTCATAAATCGTTTCTTCATTGTTATTTTTAGATGCGATAATCACTTCACTCGCTTCTTCACCGACCTTTTTAAGAATTTTATCAATCCCTTTTTCAAATAAATAGTTGGTATACCCACCATCAGGGTTTTGTTGCTTTTGTTTTATAACGTTGAATAAAATGGGTAAGATGGTATCGTTTGCCACCCGATTATTATTATAAACATCACGGTAAAAACACGTTTTATTACCTGTATGACAAGCTGCGCCAACTTGTTCCACTTTAGCTAGCAAGGTATCTTCATCACAATCATATGATAGACTCGTTAACCGTTGAATATTCCCTGATGTTTCACCTTTTTTCCATAGTGTTTGTCTACTTCGACTATAGTAGACCATTTCTTTTGTATCTATTGTTTTAGTGTAAGCCTCTTGATTCATATAAGCTAACATAAGCACTTCATTCGTATAAACATCTTGTACAATAACTGGGATTAACCCATCTTTATTAAATTGTAGTGTCATAGTGTCACCTCTCTATACGTATTGGTATATTGTTTTGTTTTAATGTTTCTTTTAAATTATCGATTGCGATTTCCTTATAGTGGAACACACTAGCGGCTAAGTAGCCATCCACATCTGTTGATTTAGCTAATTCGACAAAATCTTGAATGCTTCCAGCGCCACCTGATGCGATTACTGGAACAGATACAAGTTGAGTAATCTTCTTTAATAATGGCATATCAAAACCTTGTTTCATGCCATCATGATTCATACTGTTAATGACAAGTTCTCCAGCACCCAGTTTAACACCCTTTTTAGCCCACTCAAGTGCATCTAGACCTGTATTTACACGTCCGCCGTTTTTAAAGACAATATACTCATTATCGATTTGTTTAACATCCATTGATAGTACAATGCATTGAGCACCATATTTTTCTGATGCTTCTTTAATCAAATTGGGATTATCGATTGCGGCTGAGTTTATCGAAACTTTGTCAGCTCCTTTATTCAACACATTAGCAATATCATCTATCGTTTTTAATCCACCACCTACACAAAATGGAATATTAATTTCTTCAGCTACTTTTTCTACGAATTGTAAGGATATTTCTCGTGCTTCATGCGAAGCTGTGATGTCATAAAATACAAGTTCATCTGCTCCTTCAAGGCTATACCGTTTTCCGAGTTTTTTAGCATCATCGACATCTTTTAAATCTTGAAATTGTGATCCCTTTACCACACGTCCATCTTTAACATCTAGACAGGGGATGATGCGTCTTGCGAGCATAGAATTGCCTCCTTTATACTGATATCTTCTGTGTATAGTGCTTTCCCTATAATGGCACCATATAAGTCCATTTGACTTAATTTTATAACATCGTTATAAGTACTCACACCACCAGAAGCGATAACATTTAAGTTAGTCTTTTCTGAAAGTATTTGATAGTCATTGAAATTAGGCCCTGCCATCATACCATCTTTCGCAATATCGGTATATACAATGGTTTTGATTCCTGCCTGACTTAAATCTTGACAAAAATCAATGGTTCTTTTGGCAGATGTTTCTTGCCATCCATGATAGGTAACATAGCCATCTTTCGCATCAATTGACACAATGATTTGATCTGAGAAACGTTTTGTTAAACTCGGTAAAAGAGCCATTTCTTTTATCGCAAAGGTGCCCAATATAACGCGGTTAACACCCATGTTTAGTAACGTTTCAATCCGTTTCACAGAGCGTATCCCACCACCTACTTGAAGCTTTAATGATGTGTTTGCAATGATAGTTTTTACAACAGCATCATTTTTCTGAGAACCAGTTTTTGCACCATCCAAATCAATCACATGAAGCCATGTAGCACCAGCTTTTTCATAGGCTTTGGCAATCTCAACAGGCTTACTGCTATAAATAGTCTTTTCTTTAAAGTCACCTTGTTGTAATCGAACAACATTACCCCCCATTAGATCTATGGCTGGAAAAATAATCATTGTCCCATCTCCTTAATTGCCTGTAGTAATTTCAGTCCCACTTGGCCACTTTTTTCAGGATGAAACTGCATGCCAATGACATTATCTTTTCTTACGATAGCAGGAATGTTTATCTCATAGTCTGTATACGCAATAACATTTTCAGAAGGCGTATCAGCATAATAGGAGTGGACAAAATACACATAATCTGATTCATTAATATTTTTTAATATATTATCCTCTTGATTAAACAGCAGTTCATTCCATCCCATGTGTGGGACTTTTTTATTGATATCTAAATAAATAACATTCCCCGTTATGAACCCTAATCCCTCTGTTTGACCATACTCAGTACTACTATCAAATAATAACTGCATACCCAAACAGATCCCTACTAATAATTTACCGTTTTTTACATGGGTTTTAATCAGTGGAATCAACCCCGTTTTCTCTAAATCTTGCATTGCATCTTTAAATGCGCCAACACCCGGTAAAAACAAGATATCTGCTTGTTCGATGTCACTGGCTTCTGAACTGATTTTCGCTTCAATACCAGCACGTTCTAATCCACGTGATATTGAGCCAATATTACCAACTTTATAATCAATTATAACATTCATTATAAAACACCTTTAGTTGATGAAACAGTATTACCGGTGATACTTTTAGCCATATTTAAAGCTCTTCCGAATCCTTTAAAAATAGCTTCAACCGCATGATGATTGTTTTCAAAATAACGTAAATTGATGTGGCATGTCATACGACTTTCGATCATCAATGCATAGAAAAACTCTTGAACATTTTCAAGTGATAACTGTCCTATTTTTTCACGGGTAAACGTAGCATTAAAGGTTAAGTAGGGACGATTAGATATGTCTAGTGCGATGTCTGCTAAAGCATCATCCATCGGTGTCAAAGTCGACGCAAATCGGGCGATACCGTTTTTGTCACCTAGACTCTTATTAATCAATTGACCAATCACAATCCCGACATCTTCAACTGTGTGGTGATCATCTACCGCTAAGTCTCCTTTAACCATAATTGTTAAATCGATCTTCGCATAGAAGGCAAAGGCTGTCAGCATGTGATCAAAGAAACCTATCCCTGTATTTATTTTAGTTTTACCACTACCATCTAATTTCAGCGTTGCGTTAATATCTGTTTCTTTCGTTTGTCTATTTAAACTACTTTGTCTCATGATAAACCTCCTTTAATGCTTGAATCACACGTTGATTTTCTGTGGCATTACCGATGGTTATACGGTAGTACCCATTGTTAAATGATCGTATTAATATTCCTTTTTTTAATAATAGTGCATCCAGGGGTTGGTTGGCTTTAATGTAAAGAAAATTCGTTGAGCTTGGATACACAGTTAAATCTAATGCTTTTAGTTGATTGTATAAGATGTCTCTTTCTTTGATTAAATTACGAATAAACTGTTTCACTTGCGTCGTTTTTGAAAGAGCTTTTAACCCATATTGAATTGATGCTTGGTTTAAACTGTAGGGTAATTTCACTTTGAAAAGTGTATCAATAAGTTGTGTATTTCCTATCATATAGCCAATTCGCAATCCAGCCAGTCCATATGCTTTTGAGAATGTTCTTGCAATAATCAAATTATCATACGTACCAATTTCTGCGACAAGGCTTTCTTGTTCATCAGCAAACTCCATATAGGCTTCATCTACAACAACAAGTGCTTGTGTGTTATTTAATAGCTGAATGATATCTTCTTTCGGAATTAATGTTCCTGTTGGGTTATTGGGATTACAGACAAAGATGATACTTGGTTTTAGTTTGTCATCTGCTTCAATTAACGTCTGTATTGACAATGTCATATCAGAATGTAACGGAATGGTTTCGTATTTTACTTCATGTATTTGAGCATAAATTTGATACATTGAAAATGTTGGTGAGAATGTAAGTACTGTATCGTTTTTTTCACTGAATGTTTTTACAAGTATTTCTAATAATTCGGTTGATCCATTACCTAATACAAAGTTTTCTGGTGCTAATGCGTATTGCTTACTCAGCGACTCTCTTAGTGAATCAGCAAATGTATTCGGATATTTACTGGTATTAAAATCGAGTGTAATGCCCTTATCAAACAAGTAGTTTTTAGTTTCATTGGCATTTAAAATAATATCTGCTTGTAGGTCATTAACTTGATAAGGTCTGAGTGCTTGAATGGCTTGTTTAATTTTCATCATATCGCACCTTGATCGCATTTTTATGAGCCGTTAGTCCTTCGATGTCAGCAAGTCTCATAATGCTGTCTTTATAGTCAAATAAGTTCTCTTTACTATATTTAATCAACGACATCTTTTTCACAAAATCATCAACGCCTAATGCCTGAGAGAATGTCGCTGTACCACTTGTTGGTAATGTGTGGTTTGGACCTGCGATATAATCACCAAGCGGTTCAGGAGAATATGGGCCAATAAAGATTGCACCTGCATTAATGACTTCATTTGATAATGCTTCGGCGTTATCTGTTAAGAGTTCTAAATGTTCTGGGGCAACTTGATTGATTACTTCGATTGCTTCGTCATCATCATCTACTAAAATAGCCATACCCCCTGTTTTCAATGCTTGTTCGATAAACGCCTTCCGTTCTAATTTATCGGTTTGTTGTCTTAACACCTTGTTCACTTGGTCTATTAATGATTGTGATGTTGAGACTAAAATAGAACGGGCTCTAATATCATGTTCTGCTTGTGATAATAGATCAGCGGCTACGAACTCAGGGTTAGTAGATGCTTCTGCGTAAACTAAAATTTCACTAGGGCCTGCGATCATATCAATACCAACTTTGCCAAAAACTTCTTTTTTAGCCAAGGCAACAAAGATATTACCTGGTCCAACAATCTTATTAACAGGTTGAATAGATTCTGTACCGTAAGCTAGTGCAGCAACCCCTTGCGCTCCTCCACAGCGATAGACTTCATCAATGCCAGCTACTTTTGCCGCAGCTAGAATGATATCTTTAATATTTCCCTTTTTATCTGGGGGACTGATCATGACAATTCTTTTGACACCAGCAATCTTGGCAGGAGCGGCATTCATTAATACTGTTGATGGATAGGCAGCTGTTCCCCCAGGAACATATAATCCAACTTCTTGAATCGGAACGACTTTTTGACCGACATAACTGTCTTGACTTACGCTTAATTTATATCCTTCTGAGATTTGTGCCTCGTGAAAAAGTGTAATGTTTTGATACGCAGTTTTAAGGTCATCAATAAGTTCCTTACTACAGCGATTATACGCATCATTAATTTCTTTGTCTGACACTCGAAAATCTTGTATTGATACATGATCAAATTTTTTTGTATAGGCTTTAAGCGCTAAGTCACCGTTCAAGCGTATATTTTTAATAATCTCTTTTACAACACGCGTTTCTTCTTCAACGTTTTGATTGACTATATCTAATGTTTCTTCTAAATCTTCTAATAATATTTGTGTTAACATTCTATTCACCTTCTTGTTCTAAGCGATTCAGTAGGGTTTTTATTTCGGTGTATTTTTGTCTATAACTCGCTTTGTTCGCAATGACACGACTGGATATATCTAAGAAGTCGTCAATGACTTCAAGACCATTGGCTCTAAGTGTTCTACCGGTTTCATATATGTCTACAATAACATCACTTAAGCCTAATATTGGACCTAACTCAACACTACCGTTTAACTTTACAATATTCACTGTTTGATTGGTTTTTGCATAATATTCTCTAGCAATTTTTGGATATTTTGTTGCGACGCGTAACTCTCCTTGATAGGTATAGTTTGGCAACCCGGCAACAACCATTTTACACTTACCTATTCCTAAGTCGAACAACTCATAGACTGAAGCACTACTTTCTAAAATGGTATCTTTACCGACCACACCAATATCACAAACACCTTCATCTACATAGGTCACGACATCACTTGGCTTCACAAAGTAATACTTGAATTGATTCGCCTCATCTGTGACGACAAGTTTACGTGTCTTCTTTGGTACTTCTATTTTGTATCCAGCTTTTTCTAATACACTAAATACACTGTCCGCTAGTCGACCTTTTGGTAATGCAAACTTTAAATATCTAGCCATTGTTAATCACCTCATTGATAAAGACATTCATATCAAGACTAAATCCAAGCGCTCTTGTCAGAGATCCAAATTCAACAGTTAAGTAGTCATATCTTCCACCACTTAATACTTCTTCTTTATATCCTTTAATATAGCCTTTATAAATGGGACCATTATAGTAATCATACTGATTTACGATTGACAAATCAAACCATACATTATCTTGTTTTATCTCATTTGCTATATCATTTAGTTTTTGTAGTTCTAATAAAAGACGTTCATCTAAATGAAGTCGCTTAACATCATCAATTAACTCATCTAATTGATTCTGTTTATCTATGCAAGCAAGTAAAAACGTATTGTAGTTTGTTGTGTTTTTAGATCTCAAATAGCGTTTTAAATCGTGCTTGTTTTTGTCAATTAATAACCGCTTCAACTGGTTGGCATCTTTTTGGGATAAATTCATATTTTGTATGATGATATTAATGACCGCTTGATTACCAATCTCAATCGCATAATCAATCTCATAAATTTCAAATATATCTTTAATAAATCGAATCATCTTAACATCTGCATCTAAAGCTTCTTCACCGATGACTTCTACACCAAATTGTCGTTTTGTTACAATTTCACCAGCATCATAATAAAAGATATTATCAGAGTAAAATAACTCAAGTGTCATATCCGATTCAATTCTTGGAATAACTTGTTTGATAATATTCGAAGTTATATCAGGTTGTAATAAGAATAGATTCCCTCTTAAATCTTGTACTTTAATGAATTCTTTTGTGTTTTGTCGTTGATTCAATTCTTTAAAATCATCATAATTCTCAAAATAATCACTTTCAACTTTAATAAAACCTTTCTCTTCAGCAAGATTATCAAACTGTTTTAAAATCGTGTTCCGTGCTTTAATAAATGTTAGTTCTTCTTTTATATTAATCATATTAATCGTCCTTTCCATTAAAAAAACTAGGTTTATCTACCTAGTTAAAGTTACCTTTTAGATAGATACAAGCATTCATCATTAAATAGGCTTGTATCTATAAACTGTGTTTATAAATAGAGCCCGTTTTTACCAATGATGATGTACTTGTACTAAATTTATTGACTTCATAGTTCGCACCTCTTTATTGCTTTACATCGTTAAAGTATCATAAGTATATTAACATACTTAAAACATTCCTGCAAGTGGTTTGATTAAGATTTATAAAATAAATCAAGCAGGCGCTTGGCCTGCTTGTTTTAAAAAGAACTATAGGAGGTTTTCGATATCTTCTTTTATGTCTTCAGGTGTCACTTTGGGTTTATACCGATGGATAATTTCACCCTCTCGGTTGATTAAGAATTTCTCAAAGTTCCACTTGATTTTTTTGCCTTTACGCTCTGGAGAGTAATTAACTAAATAGTCATACAACTTTGCTTGATGTCTTCCTTTAACTTTTAGTTTTGCATAAATTGGAAAACTGACGCCATAGTTTGTTTGACAGAAATCGAGGATTTCTCCCATTGATCCAGGCTCTTGCTTTAAAAATTGGTTACATGGAAACCCGAGTACGACAAAGTCTTGATCTTTATAGGTTTTATATAGATCTTGTAAACCAGCTAGTTGCGGTGTGTACCACATTTACTAGCGGTATTAACAATTAAAATAACTTTGCCTTTATGCTCTTTTAGTGTGGTCACTTTACCTTGATAATCTTCTACTTCTATGTCAAATAAATTCATTAAGAACTTCTTAATTAGGTTGTAATGCCCCGACAAGGACGAGCCAAGCGAGTACAGTTTTTGCGACTAAACTTAATACGATATATCCCCGTTCTCCATACATATAGTTTGTCCATTTTCCTTTTCGCCAATATTGTAAGACCATATTGACAGGGAAACTATTGAATGCGACAAAATACGTTCCGACAATTGCCCAAACAAACCACGGAACTTCTGCGGTTGCTTCTGGGGATTGTCCACTTAGGTACAATATAATAGCAATCCATGGTGCTAAACCAGCTATGGTTCCCCAAATAAATGGTCCCCAATCTACATCTGTTTTTTCTTTTCCGCTATTAAGTTGTTCCATAACAAGTCCAAAGAGATTCATTGATGCATTGACGATAAAGATCAGGATTAAAGATGCAATATCCCATACACCAAATAGATAAGCAATTAATACAATCATAATAGATGAGCTTAATGCATATTCAAACCATCTAAAACGGTTAATGCCTTTTTCAAGATCATCATTGTAAATTGAATTTAGCTTATCAGGGATTGATACTAAAGCATGTGCAATCGCACTAATAAGTAAGAATGCGGCTACTAATACAAAAAATGGTAAGGTGAAAATCTCACTGCGATCAAATGCAAGATAGCCACTGTCCGGTCCTGTTTCAACATACGTTAAGTAATGTTGGAAAACCTTCATTTTAAAATTGCCTAAATCAGTGATGATTAATCCCAAAACAATCATCAAAATGCCTTGGAAGAGATGTAACCCTCCCATAATCAAGTTAAATTTTCTTAACTTTTGAAACGAAATCTCATTCATTTTTTTTCTCTCCTTCTTTAAATTTATCCCAATAATCTATAGCTAAGGTTATGATAATGCCATAAACGCCTCCTGCGAGAAATCCCGTCACATCCATAAAATCAGTCGAACTATAGAACATAAACGAGATTAAAACGCCAATTATCAACCCTCTAACTAATCTTAATACTACATTCTTATTCTTAGGTAATAAAGCAATGACAAATCCCATAATGAGCCGGTTATACCAAAAAGCAAATAAGTAAGCATTACTTAATGAGTTTGAGTATCTTAAGTTGGCACCAATGATACATAAAACACCTAGAATAGCACCCGTGATCAGCCCAACAATGATTCTATTTTTCATAAGCATCAATGACCTCATCTAATTTTTTATCCAATGCATCAAGTTGTTCAACTAACGTATGATACATATCTAGTGAGACTTGTAAGTCTTTTGCTAGTCCTATTGGCACCTCAACAATATGTTCTTTTAATACTTCACCCTTTTCAGACAATATAACATCTAATTTACGCTTGTCTTCTTGGTTAGTTACACGATTAATATAACCCAGTTGTTCTAATTTTTTTAAAATCGGTGTTAAAGTTCCCGTTCTTAAATTTACTTTCTCACTGAGTTCTTTAAAGTCGATTACTTTTTTCTCAAATACAACTAACATAATAATATATTGTGGATATGTAAGATTATACTTATTTAAATATGGTTGATAGGTTTTTGTCATTTTACGTGAAACTGAATATAGTCTAAAACATAGTTGATTGTCTAATTTAAGTATATCTTCTGAGTCATAATCTTTACTAATCATTTTATCACCTCTATTATTTGTACCCTAATGATATTTTAATCTTATCCTAATGTTTTTGTAAAATCAAGTACTTTACTCTAAAATTTATAGCAATAGAGAGAAAGTTTTGTTAAAATATTACTATATGAAGCCACATAATTTATAAAGGAGTGCCTAGATATGGATACACAAACAATTTTTTTCGCATTTGGGTTAACACTGTTTGCAGGCCTTTCTACAGGAATAGGAAGTGCATTAGCATTTTATACAAAGAAAACCAATGCAAGCTTTTTGAGTGGTGCCCTAGGCTTTAGTGCTGGAGTTATGATCTATGTGTCTATGATTGAAATATTTGTAAAGGCAAGAGATTCGTTAGAGATATATTATGGAAATGCTTCCCATGGTTACTTGATTACGACCTTATCCTTTTTCATAGGGATTGCTTTAATTGCATTAATCGATCGGCTAGTTCCAAATGCAGAAAACCCTCATGAGGTACATGATACGGATGATATGTTAAATACTAATAGACGTAATAAAACATTACTTAGAATGGGATTATTTAGTGCCTTAGCAATTGCTATTCATAACTTTCCCGAAGGATTAGCTACCTTTATGGCGGCATTACAAGATCCATCTCTCGGTATTTCTATTGCTGTTGCAATTGCTATTCACAATATACCAGAAGGTATTAGCGTTAGTGTGCCTATTTTTTACGCCACAGGAAGTAAGAAAAAAGCCTTTTATTACTCATTTTTAAGCGGTTTATCTGAACCAATTGGGGCTTTTATTGGATATTTTCTATTGTATAACTTTTTATCAGAGGCATTATTTGGGATAGTCTTTGCAGCTGTAGCCGGTATTATGGTTTATATTTCACTTGATGAGTTGTTACCTACTGCTGAAAAGTATGGAAAACACCATATCGCGATTACTGGTGTGATACTTGGCATGATTGTTATGGCGACAAGTTTAGTATTGTTCGTATAAAAAAAGCACTTAAAGTGCTTTTTTATTGGATTACTTGAATCATAATTTGGCGATTTCTAGGGCCATCAAATTCACAAAAATAAATACCTTGCCAAGTCCCTAATACCAAATCACTATCTTCGATTAAGACTGTTTCACTTGCGCCAATGACTGAAGATTTTATGTGTGCTTGTGAATTTCCCTCACTGTGCTCAAAACTCTCCAAATCTTTAATACCATCATTTAATCCCTTGATCATATCTGATGTGACATCTGGATCAGCATTTTCATTAATTGTAATCCCTGCTGTTGTGTGCGGGGTAAAGACAACAACGATCCCATGATCAATTTGCATCTTTTTGACAATATTACGTACTTGTTTAGTAATATCAACAAACTGGTCTGATTCTGTCGTTCTTACTTCAATTGTATACATGTTTCCTCCTTTTTTACCATCTTATAACCGTTTCTCTATCTATTATATCATTAATATAGAATTTTATAAATAACAAAAAAGCACATCAATCGATGTGCTTCTTAATTTACCGTAATCCACCATTCACGCCAATCACTTGATTACTGATGGCAGAACTCCGCTCATCTGCAAAAAACGCGCATGCATGAGCAACATCCTTTGCTTCAACTAATCGTCTAATTGGTACTCGACTTATATATTCTTCTTTTGCTTTATCTGTCACATCTTCTGTCATCTCTGTTTCGATTAATCCAGGGGCAACAGTATTAACAGTAATCCCACTAGGGCCTAATTCTTTTGCAAGGTTCTTTGTCATATTCTCAATGGCAGCTTTGGATGCCCCATAATTAATCTTTCCGATACCGCCATGTTGTGCAAGACCGCTTGAAATATTAATGATTCTTCCATAGCGCTGATTTTTCATCATCGGAACAATACGTTTCGTCAACATAAATGGTGCACTAACATTGATTTCAATGACTTTTTTAAACTGCTGATCTGACATATCTTCCAATCTGTCATCATCCTTGATTCCAGCATTATTAATTAGTATATCCACAATAATATGCTTCTCTTCTAATGTTGAGATAAGGTCATCAATTTCTTTAGGATTGGTTAAGTCTGCCCCTACAACCATTGTGTTCTCATATCCCTTAGTAAAGAGTTCTTTTTGTAAAGCTTCTGCTCTTTTTGCATGAGAATGATAATGGATTATTGTAAAATAACCATCATGGACAAAGCGTTTTACAATCTCTTGCCCAATCCCCCCAGAACCGCCTGTCACTAGAACTGTTCGATCTTTCATTCTTTTTCACCTCTATCATCATTATATCGCATGTTTTTTCGTTAAGAAAACATAATACAAAATAAAAAAATCCATGAATGGATTTTTTTATAGTTTTCTTAATGCGTCTACAATCTCAGTTTTAGATTGCGTTTTGGTATCCTTCTGTTTAATGATGCGCGCTGGTGTTCCTGCGACAACGGCGTTTGCTGGGACATCTTTAGTTACTACTGCACCTGCAGCAACGACAGCACCTTCACCCACTTTTACGCCTTCTAATACAACAGCATTAGCGCCAATAACAACATTATCTTCAATTATAACAGGTGTTGCACTTGGTGGTTCAATCACACCTGCTAAAACAGTCCCTGCACCAATATGGCAGTTTTTACCAACCGTTGCGCGTCCGCCAAGTACTACGTTCATATCAATCATTGTCCCATCACCGATGGATGCGCCAATATTAATTGTGGCATTCATCATAATAACAACATTTCTTCCTATTTCAACTTGATCACGAATGATCGCACCTGGTTCAATGCGTGAAGATTCATTTAATAAGTCTTTCATTGGTATAGCACTATTACGCCGGTCTTGTTCGATAACATAATCTGTTAAATTATGTTTAATAAGAACAGGTTGTATGTCTTTGTAGTCTCCGAATACAGTTTTTGAATTGTCTGTTCCAAAAACTTGGCAATTGGGAAATATTACATCCTTTAGATTCCCATTGACATAGACTTTTACGGGTGTTGTTTTTGTTGAGTTACTGATAAACGCGATAATTTCTTGTGCATTCATGATACGTCACCTTTCTTTAATACATCAGTCATATCATATAATCCTGATGGTTGTTTTATAATATATTGTGCGGCTTTTAATGCCCCTTTAGCAAAGATACGTTTACTTAATGCGGTATGTTTGATTTCGATCAGCTCATCATCACCGGCATAAATAACACTATGTTCCCCAGGTATAGTGCCTCCCCTAAGGGCATGTATCGTAATATCATTTTTGTCTCGTTTTGATACACCGTTCCGACCATATACAGCCTTAATATTTCTTCTTTCTTGCACTGAAGAAAGCAGCATTTTAGCTGTTCCACTAGGAGCATCTATTTTTTGATTATGATGTTTTTCGATGATCTCGATATCAAAGTCGTCTAGTACATCTGTCATATGTTTTACAATATGATTCATAACATTGATTCCTAGTGAGGTATTTCCTGTGTATAAAATGGGGATGTGTTTGCTGGCTGTTTCAATCGCTTTTTCTTGTTCATGAGACATCCCTGTTGTAGCGATGACTAAAGGCGTTTTAGTGTCTAAACCATAGTCAAGTACGGTATGTAATTGATCTGGGTGAGAAAAATCAATCACAACATCACAAGATGTTTCAATTTGTGAAAAATCTGATACACCATATTCTTGTTGCATATCAACAACTCCACACACACCAAAAGCTTTAACGTTACCTATTTCATCTAATAAGGTTTTACCCATTGCACCGTATCCACTGATAATGATATTCATAGGTCATACCTCCGAACAAGGTCTTGTAATAAGGTTAATGTATCGTTAGTAGGCGGAGCTAATGGTAAACGATATTCACCAACGTTTTTCCCCATCAAATTAAGTACTGCTTTTACGGGAACAGGATTGACTTCAACAAATAATCCATTAATTAAATCCATGTAATGAAGTTGGAGTTCTATTGCCTTTTGTAAATCATTATTTAAGAATGCCTCTACCATATCGTGAAATGGTCTTGGTATCACATTGGCTGCAACACTAATAACACCACTGCCCCCTAGGCTTAATGTTGGTAAAACAACATCATCGTTTCCACTAAACAAAAGAAACTCTTTTGGGGTCGCTGCCTGGATCTGACCAAAATATGAGAGATCTCCACTAGCTTCTTTTAACCCTACAATATGAGAGAATGATGATAGTTCTTTAACCACATCTACTTCTAGATTAACCCCTGTACGTGATGGGACATTGTATACAATAATGGGGATATTAACAGCATTATTGATTGCTTTATAATGTTCAATAATACCTTGTCTATTTCCTTTATTGTAATATGGGGTAACCACTAACAATCCATCAACCCCTAGTTTTTCTGTTTCTTGTGAAAACTGAATCGTCGCAGACGTATTGTTTGATCCTGTCCCGGCAATGACTGGAATACGCCCATCAATAACTTTAACAGTGTGTTCAAATACAGCGAGTTTTTCTGTTTTTGATAGAGTTGGTGCTTCTCCCGTAGTTCCTAAAATAATAATACCGTCTGTTTTTTGTTCAACATGCCAGTTAAGTAATTCCGTTAATTTTTCATAATGCACGCCACCTTGTTGATCAAATGGCGTAACAATAGCAACAAGTGATCCTTTAAACATAGTATTGGCTCCTTTCTGAGATAATCAGATCAGCGATTTTCTCGGCTGGTCCTGTCATAATGACATGATCATTGTCATTAACTGTAATCACAAGTTCTCCTAATGGTAACTGAACTGTGACTTGATTATTGATTAATTCTTGATGATGAAGCATCGCAACAGTAGCGCAAGCACCAGTGCCACACGCCAATGTCAATCCAGCTCCTCGTTCATATGTCTGCATCTTAATTGTATCCTTTGAGAGTATTTCGTAAAAGTTTACGTTTACGCCATCTAAAAATAAGGTGTGATTTGTTAATCTTTTACCAAGATACGTTAGGGTTTCATTATTAAAGGTATCTAGTGGTATCGCCATATGCGGTACCCCCATCAACGCAGCATGAATATGATAGGTTGTTTCTTCTAATTGTATTGCTTTATTATGGATGGGTTCATGTGTTGTAGCCCCAAAACTTTTTGGGTCATAATTAACTTTTCCCATGTCGACTGTAATGTGATAAGGATAGGTGTCTTTAATCCTAAGTTGGTACTCACCTGCGAGTGTTTGAACTGTTAAATCCTGTGTTTGTACGAGTTTTTCATCTAAGCAGTAGGCTGCGAAACATCTAATTCCATTTCCACACATTTCAGCCAGGCTACCGTCACTATTATAATAGATCATTTCTAAAGGGGATTGTTTTACAATGATAAGTCCATCTGCGCCAACTCCTGTATGGCGGTGACATACCTTTTTGGCAAAATGACTAAACTCTAAATGCTTTAACTCATCATAATGTCCAATTATAAAATCGTTTCCTAACCCATGATATTTTGATAATCGCATACACTCACCTACAGTCCAAAGCCATTTGCTAATGTCTGGATGGCTTTTGCTTGATCTTTTTGTGAGATGGTACAACTAATCGATATTTCAGAGGTTGAGACGGTTGTAAATGTAATATTTTCTTTAGCTAATAAATGAAAAACCTTTGCGGCAACCCCAAAATGACTTGCCATACCAACGCCAACGAGTGATAACTTGACTAACTCAGTTGTCACGTTATATTTCACTGACTTAAATAATAATTTTTCTGACTCAATTGTGTCATAAAGCGCATCTAAATCATGCCCATCAATACTAAAAGATATGACTAATTGATTATGTTTATCGACTGTTTGACTAATCATATCAAGGTTAATATTATTCGCACTGAGATGATTAAAAACGTCTGTGACAGTCGTTAAATTATTTTCGATATTTTCTAATGTGACCATCACAACATTATCCGTGACAGATAATCCTGTGATCGGTTTTTCTTCAAACATATATGATTGATTCATAATCGTTGTGCCACTTCCTTTCTTACTTAAGCTTTTGGCGATATATAACGGCACATTATATTTCTTTGCGAGTTCGACACTCCGAGTTTCTATTACCCCAGCGCCTAAACTTGACATTTCCATTAACTCATCATAGGAAATATGATCCAGTTTTTTGGCGTCTTTGTAACGTCTTGGGTCGACACGGTAAATACCTGATACATCGGTATATATTTCACATGGAAATCCGAGTTTTGCGGCTAAGGCTACAGCGCTTGTATCACTACCACCTCGACCTAATGTGGATATATCTCCCGTTTCCGTAATACCTTGGAATCCCGCCACAACAACGACTTTGTTTTCTTTGAGATGTTGCGTAACACGCGAGATGTCTACATCCATGATAATTCCTTTAGTATGGCTACTTGTCGTTTTTACACCGGCTTGGAAGCCTGTTAAACTAATCGCATCAACCTGCGCTGATTTAAGCGCTATAGTAAGTAACGCTATGGTTTGTTGTTCACCTGTTGCTAATAGGGTATCCATTTCACGTTTATCAATGGATGATGTGATTGTTTTTGCGAGTGATAATAAGTGATCTGTTTGTTTTCCCATTGCACTAACAACAAGCACAATATCTTTATCTTCTTTCTTGCGTATTTTAACATAATCAACTATGTTGTTTAATTGTTCTATGGTACCAACACTGGTACCACCGTATTTCATAACGACACCCATCGAATCACTGATCCAATCGGAACAAGTCTCTATATGTTTCACGTCTAACAACACATTCTGACTGTCCATCTTTGACAAATACAATAGCTGGTCTCGGCATTTTATTATAATGGCTACTCATTGAATACCCATAAGCACCTGTTGTATATATAGCAAGAATGTCCCCTTGTTCTGGTGTTGGTAATTTGGCATTATGAACAAGAACATCCCCACTTTCACATAACTTACCAGCCACAGTGTACACTTTATTTCTTGGTTGATTTAGCTTGTTCGCTATATCACAAGTATACTTTGCTTGATATAATGCAGGACGAATATTATCACTCATTCCTCCGTTAACAAACACATAGTCTTTTTTTCCATAGGTCTCTTTAATATAGCCAACTTCGTATAAGCCAACCCCAGCATTTGCGACGATACTTCTTCCAGGTTCAATAAATACATTTTCAATTGATAACGCATAATCATTAAAGGTCTTTTCTGCATGGGTAACTAATTCACTTAACAACTCGTCTAGTGGTTCTGGGGTATCATCGGTGGTATATTGCACCCCAAATCCACCCCCTATATTTAATGTCTTGACGGTAACACGATATGCTTTCTCTATACGAGAGATAAACTCACTCATAACATCAATCGTTTTAATAAATGGTTTTTGTCCAAAGACCTGTGAACCAATATGACAATGAAACCCATCAAGCTTGAGATTAACTGAAGACTTGTAAATTGTCATAATACGATTGATCATGTCATCATCAAAAATACTCTCTCCAAATTTAGACGTTAAACGCGCTGTTTCAATATATTCATGCGTATGTGCCTCAATACCTGGATTAACTCTTAATAACGTATGAATCTCATGGTCTTTTGTCTTTGCTAAATTTGATAACACCTCTAACTCACTTACATTATCAACGACAATTAATCCAACGCCATACGCAATGGCTTGAGATAACTCCTGAATGCTTTTGTTGTTACCATGGAAGAGGACTCTAGACATGTCAAAGCCACTTTCTTTAATAACATATAATTCCCCGCCACTCACACTATCCATATAAAGATTATGTGATTGGATCATCTTAACAATCTTTTTATTTAATAATGCTTTTGATGCATAGGCAATGTTGGCATTAAACTGTGTACTTGTAAAAACCGTCTTAAACGTATCTAGCCGTGATTCAATATACGATTCATCGTAGACATATAGTGGCGTACCATAATGCTTAACAAGTTCCTTTGTAGATAACCCACCAATATGTAAAACCCCTTCTTTATTTTCTTGTGTTCCAAATTCCATTTATTTCACCTCAATTAATAAAAAAACCAGTAGGCAAGCCTACTGATTGAATACATTATATTCAATAGTATTAGCGCCTCATTATCAAGATAATGGAGTACTAAAGATATTTTCCTTAGTCCCAAGTCAACCGATTGATCAGATCGTATTAACCTTCGGCATTTTCCCCTTTCGTACCTACTCAATTGATCAGTGAATGGGCAGTACTCTTGTCAAATGCGCCTCTATACTTATTACATGTCACTATACCATATGAAAAATGCTTTGTAAACAAATACGTTGAAAATTTTTCATAATTAATGTAATCTAATGTAAACGGTGGTGAAACATATGAAAGAATTAAAAAAATTCAGACGCGACTTACATCAAATCCCTGAACTGAGTTTACAAGAACAGAAAACCAGTTCTTATTTAAAGCAAGCATTGGAGGATATGGGATATCAACCTTTTTCGTTATTAGAAACAGATGTCTTGGTTTTTATTGATGCAAGTAGTGAAGAGACTATTGCTTTTAGAAGTGATATTGATGCTTTACCAGTAAATGAAGAAACTGGCCTTGATTTTAAAAGTAAACATCCAGGCAATATGCATGCATGTGGACACGATGGTCACATGAGTATGCTTCTTGGTTTAGCGAAGTATCTTTCTAGCAAAAAAAGTCAACTCAAGAAAAATATTTTACTCATTTTTCAGCCTGCAGAAGAAAGTATCGGCGGAGCAAAATTACTATGTGATACAGGATTCTTAGATAAATACAATGTGAAAGCAATATTTGGTATTCATTTATATCCTGAGATTGACGAAGGCATCCTAGCCTCTAAACCTAATGAATTTATGGCTATGGCGAGTGAAGTGACAATTACTGTAAACGGCAAATCTGCGCATGGTGCAATGCCCCATTTAGGTGTTGATGCGAATCTTATTTTAAGTAAATTGTTAATCGATTTTCAAACCATTCAAACGCGCCAACTTTCACCACTCGAGTATTCGATTATAACCTTTGGAAAAATCGGTGGTGGTACCGTTAGAAATGCTGTATCAGACTACGCTTTTATGGAAGGAACTATTCGTGCATTTAGTGTCGATACATTTCAAACCATAAAATCATCTATCAGACAACTCTGTAAACAATATGAAATAAGCTATGATTGTCAAATAGATGTCGCAATTACAGAGGGATATTTACCTGTTATAAATGATCCAATCTTATATAAACGTTGGCAAAATGCCACATCATCTTTTGAAACATATACGTTTGAAAAACCCCTAATGATTGCGGAAGACTTTAGCTTTTATCAAGACAATGTCCCTGGTGTATTTTTCTATGTGGGCACAAAAAATACATCCTTAGGATATACCCATTCTTTACACCATCCTAAATTTAATTTTGATGAAACGGTTTTAGAAACAGGACTTAAGGCTTATCAAGCTGTCCTTAAGGAAATGGAGGTTCTGAATGAATAATTTTATTAAATCCTCTATTAAAGACATTGACATCTCTGGTATTCGCCAATTTAATACTTATGCTAATCAATTTCCGAATACCATTAAACTTACCTTAGGTGAATTAGATTTTCACACTCCCAAGCGAATCAAAGACAAGGCCATTGAAGCAATTAATCAAAATAAAACAACTTATACTACTAATCAGGGCATAAGCGCATTAAGACAAAAAATTACACAAGACACACTCTATAATGAAGATGATGTCATCCTAACTGTCGGCACCACTGAAGGGTTGGCTATTGTATTAAAAAGTATTGTAGATGATGGTGATGAAGTCATCATTCCCACTCCAGGTTATGTTGGATACGCGCCATTAATACATCTAGAAGGGGGTAAGGTAGTTGAAGTTGATACCACACAAACCAATCACACAATAACAAAAGAAGCCTTAGAAAAAGCCTATACTGATAAAACTAAAGCTTTACTTGTCACATCACCAAACAATCCAACAGGACATGTCCTTAGTACTGAAGAAATGGCAATTGTGACTCAGTTTGTCACAGATTATGACTTGTTACTGATTAGTGATGAAATATATCAAGATATCAGTTTTGAGCAATCCCGTACATTTCGAGATGTTGTCTCACTCAAAGATCGATTAGTTGTCTTAGGAGGGTTTTCAAAAAGTCATGCGATGACTGGTTTTCGGATTGGTTATATCATATCACATCAGACATTGATTAAAGCGTTTTTAAAAGTTCACCAATATACCGTAACATCTACTTCAACCATCAGCCAATATGCTGCATTAGAAGCAATAGACTTCACTTATGACGACATGATTGATAGTTTAAAACACAGACGCGATTATGTTATAAAAAAACTGGAGACACTAGGGATATCTTATATACATCCTGATGGAGCTTTTTATGTTTTTTACAGTATTGCAGATACAGGTTTTAACTCACTAGACTATTGTAAAAAACTTGTTAAAGATTATGGTGTCGCATTAATCCCAGGGAGCGCATTCCTTGGTAACCATGATAACTACGTCAGACTCTCATATACGGCTAACTTATCTACACTAGAAGAGGCATTAAATCGGATCAAAGCAATGCATGAATCGCGATAACCAGTCACCAGAGCTAATTTCAGTCATTTTAATAAACAATGCACCATCCTTTATAACGCATATTAAAAGAGCGTTCCAATCATTACATGGAACGCTCTTTTTCATAATGAAGTCTTTTGTGATGTTAATAGCGATAAATTATTGTTTTAATTTATCTGTAAATCGTAATAAAATGCCTAAAATTATCCCCAGGCTAGCCGCAAAAATGATACGATAGTCTTCTGGTAACAAAAAGGTGATTGTATGGGCAGGTATCCAGAATAATGGGATTGTCCTTAATAGTGTCATATGATAAAACGCGCTCCAATCAATTGCCCCTACTGCATCTTTAAAAGATGGCTTCATACCCTCTTTTTGTAAGTTAAAATACGTATCGCTCATTCGATGTACACTCATCATTGTCGGTGCGAATGTGTAATTCATAATGATAGACACGAACAATGCAAACGCTAGTTTACTACCAGCAAAAGGTAAGATGTTATTAACTTGTAATAATCTAATACCTTCTGAGTATATTTGAAAGATCATATAGATGATACTCCCAATGATACCCCATACAATCGCTTTTGCAAGTAATTTAGGTGGTCTATGCCAAGTACCCGTTTGAAGGCGGTATCCAATAATATCACCGATAGATGCAAGCAAGAAAAACTTTATAAAACTACTTAATAATGGATATTGATCCGCTGTATTAAGAATACTCGGTAAAGTTAAAACATATATCAATACTCCGATAAGTAATGTAATTAAAGTTGAGATAATTAAATCCTTGCGCATGTTATCAAACTCCTTGTTTTTCTACGATATGTGACCCATATCACAGCGAAAGTATTTTGGTGTGTTATACTATATTTAGAAAGGGTGATCCGATGAATCATAAAAATTTAAGTGATTTAGAGACATTTATTAATAAGCGTGGTATATCAACAAAAACTGTTGTGAGTCACAAAACAGCCACGATTAAAAACTTAATTATGAAACCAAATGAAACTATTCCACCACATCAAGTCCCCGTTGATGTAACATTTTTTATTTTAAGTGGTTCTGGTACCATTACTATTGGTAAAAGTGACCAAACAATTGTGAAAAATGATATCATTCTTTGTCCACCAAATACTCCAATGTCACTAAAGGCAGACGATGATGGTCTGACATTCCTAAATATCAAAACCCCCGGTATTCAATAATATACTAAACACCGCTAGTATCTTACTAGTCGGTGTTTTTTTATAGTTTAATAAGATTATAGTTGCTTGCTTTTAACAATCTATTCATAATAGCTTGTCCTAATTCTTTATCCTCAAACGCTTCTACATAAATGTGTTTTATGTTATGTTCATCCATCGTTCTTAAAGCTAAAAAGATATTTCTTGCAATGAGAGATGGATCATTTTTAGGACCTAGAGGGTAGGTATGATATGTCTCTAAGTATTGACAAAGTTCATTACTCGCAATGATACCTATCGATGGATCCTGTTGCTTAATGTAATTAATAATATCGTCCTGGGTACCTTTCAATAAGATAACCTCTCCTTTTGGCGCATAATGCTTATACTTCATCCCCGGTGCCTTTGGAATTGTATTGTCAGTGATATGTTCAGTGGTGTCGATTACCGAATGTTTAATGATTGTTTCAATCATTGATTTTGTTATCGCTCCTGGTCTTAAAACAACTGGTATATCGCCTGTCATATCAAGGACTGTCGATTCTAGCCCAACAGCAGATTGTCCACCATCAATAATCACATCGACTTTACCAAATAAATCATTGTAGACATGCTTAAATATCGTTGAAGATGGTGTCCCACTTATATTCGCACTAGGTGCACAGATTGGCACATTAGCAGATTTGATTAAAGCATGTGCAATAGGATTACTTGGCATTCTAATAGCAACAGTATCTAATCCGCCTGTAATAGCGCTTGGTACAACTGTCTGTTTGTCAAATACAATCGTAAGTGGACCCGGCCAAAACGCATCGATTAATAACTTGGCATCGCTTGTAATGTTTTTTGCATACGTATTTAAATCTTGTTGATTTGCAATGTGAACAATTAAGGGATTATCAGACGGACGACCTTTAACACGATATATTTTACTGGCCGCATTAGGGTCTAATGCATTCGCACCAATCCCATAGACTGTTTCAGTAGGAAAAACAACAAGTCCACCTTGTTGGATAATTTGAGCTGAATATGTGATGAGTGAGTTGAAATCATCTTTTTCACTATGGAATATCTTTGTTTTCATTTCTATCTACCTTTATTTCTTAACTACTGTTGATTATATCAAAAAACGTCTTTGAATGAAATCATTTTAAGAAAAACATATCTCAGAATGCATCCTGGTTTGTAAGATTAACATTATTCGGTAAACTATAAATAGAAAGGTGATACATATGATCAAACAACATAGTTATTTAACCTTACCAAATATATTATATCGTCGTGTAGAAAGTAAGTCATATGAGAATCTAAAATGGGTATTGTTTAACCATGATTTAGCTGATAATTTAGCATTAAATAGATTGCATTCAGATAGAGGCAAACATGTATTATCTGGTGGTTCAGATAGCGTTGACTACTTCTCACAAGCATACTCTGGTCATCAATTTGGTCATTTTACTACTTTAGGCGATGGTCGAGCACTCAATGTAGGTGAGATTGAAAAAGATAATACTTTGTATGATGTTCAGTTAAAAGGATCCGGACACACCCCGTATTCTCGAAGCGGAGATGGAAAAGCAACACTTTATAGTATGCTTAGAGAGTACCTTATAGGTGAAGCGCTTTATGCATTAAATGTTCCTACATCTAGAACACTCTCTATCATAGGTACCGGTGAAAAAGTTATAAGAGCGCGTACACATAAAGGCGCTATCGCTTCACGTATAGCGCGTTCACACTTACGTATTGGTACTTTTCAATATGCTTATGTAAAAGGTGGTATACCGCTTGTAAAAAGATTAGCTGATTACGCGATTGAGCAACTTTTTCCAAAACATATTGGGGATTATTATGGTTTCTTTCATGAGGTAATCAAACGTCAGGCACAATTAATTGCGAAGTGGCAAAGCATTGGTTTTATCCATGGTGTACTAAATACTGATAATGTCTTCATTAGTGGCGAGTCGCTTGATTTCGGTCCATGTGCTTTTATGGATTATTATGATCCAAATACAGTATACAGTTCAATTGACCGACTAGGTAGATATAAGTATTCACAACAACCAATCATAACGTCATGGAATATCTCTAAACTTGCAGAAACACTGTATCCATTATTTGATGATAATCAAGATTTAGCTATAGAAAAAGCCAATAAATTGATTACATCATTTGAAGATATTTATACTTATTATTATCACCAAGAGATGTCGTATAAACTTGGTTTTAAGTCACCTCATAACCAACTTGTTCATGACTTACTTCATTTGATGGAGGTTCACACATTAGATTATACTAACACTTTTATCAAACTAACCAAAAACCAAGTAAATGATTTGTTAGAAAAAGAGGGATTTGACATATGGTATAATTCTTGGCAAAAAGCTATTAAAGATTTCGATAAAGCGACTACGTTAATGACTAAACATAATCCAATTATTATCCCTAGAAATCATGTTGTTGAAGAAGCATTGTCGTCATTTGCTTTTAACGATGATGATACCTTATTCCAACATCTTCTCACATTCGTTAAAAATCCTTTTAATTATCAAGTTGAGCTACCTGAAAAATTTCAGACTCCTAATCCTAACGATGAAAAATACGTAACTTATTGTGGTACTTAGAACATAGCTGCTGTGATACTTTTTAAGTATGTTTTTTATAAAAATAGTTATTATTTATAAAAATTATTGATATGATTGAAAATCCTTTTTTTGTATGTTTTAATGGCGATGTACTAAAAAAATGAAAAGGAGAATTACTCGATGAAAAAATTATTTATGTTTGTTGTTTTAGCATTAACAATTGTTACGTTATCTGCTTGCTCAGGAACTGAGGAAGTCGTTAATGTTTACACAACAAGACATTATGACAGTGATGATGCATTATATGAGAAATTCACTGAAGAAACAGGAATCAAAGTAAACATTATTAATGATAATGCGCCTGCGCTTATCGAAAAAGTAAAAGCTGAAGGCGATGTGCCTCAAGCAGATGTATTCTTTTCTGCTGATGCTGGTTATCTAGCACTCGCTAAATCAGAAGGTATCTTACAGTCTATCGATAGTGACACATTAGAATCTAATGTGCCTGCCAAATATCAAGATGCTGATAATATGTGGTTTGGTTTAACCAAACGGGCTCGAGTTTTCTTATATGATAACTCAATTGATCCTACTGGTTTAACCTATCAAAATGTTGCTGATGAATATCCTAATGACATTATTGCACGGTCATCATCAAACATTTACAACCAGTCATTAGTTGCTTCATTTGTCGCTTTATGGGGAGAAACTGAAACAACTGAATGGGTTGAAGGAATTGTTAACAACATGGCTCGTGTACCTGAAGGAAATGACCGAGATCAAGCTGTAGCCATTGCGAATGGTGAAGCTAAAATAGCTATTGCAAATTCATATTACTATGGTAAACTAGTGAATGAAACTGATCAAACATCAAGTTATTATGGTGTTGCTGATGAAGTGGGTATTTACTTCCCTAGCCAAGGTGAAAACGAATCTGGCGCTCACGTAAATGTTAGTGGTGCTGGTGTTATCAACAATGCACAGAACAAAGAAAATGCCATCAAATTAATTGAATTCTTATCTAGTATATCTGTCCAAGAAACTTTCTCGGCAGCAAACTATGAGTTCCCTGTGAATCCTGAAGCTGATATGAGTGACCTATTACAAAGTTGGTTAACCGATCAAGGATTATCCGCAATAAAAGAACAAGATATTCAATTATCTGTCCTTGGTGAGTATAATGAAACAGCGTTAATTATTATGACAAATGCAAACTGGGATAATCCATCCCACTTAACTGAGTAAACAAGAGAGCAGATGCTCTCTTTTCTCACAACAAAAGGAGGGAGTAGTTATGATATTACCTCTCTTACGTAAAACTAATGACAAGTTCATATTCACAATAATGGGGTTAATTATCCCATTTTTTGTGTTATTACCACTTATTCAATTAGTTATTAAATCTTTTGGAGAAAGTTCATTATATTTTCAAACACTATGGGAAAGCAAAGCCTTATTAGAGGGGATCATCAAAACAGTTGAACTTATTGTTAAAGTCGGCCTCTTCTCATCAATAATTGGTTTCTTATTAGCTTACTTAATGACATTTTTTAATATTAAGTATAGGCGTGTCGTTAATATACTTATTATATTACCCTTAGCCATACCTGTTTATGTTGCGGCGTATACATATACAAACATTTTTTACTACTTACCTTTTTTAGAGACTTTAATTAAACAACCCTTCTTTATGAATGGTGCTGTATTTATTTATAGTCTATTCTTATACCCTTATGTGTATCTTGCCTCAAAGTCCTATTTGAAGAAAAACTTAACGGATTATGTAGAAGCATCTTTAACACTCGGACAATCACATTTTAGAATGTTTTTTAAACTGATTTTACCATTATCTCGTCCAGTGATTATTGGATCCATGCTTTTTGCTTTATTTGAAACATTATCGGACTTTGCGGTTGTGGAATATTATGGAGTATTAACCTTATCTAGGTATGTTAATCTAGCATGGTTTGGTCAAGGTGACTTTGTCAGTGCTGCACGGTTTGCCTTATACATCCTTGTTATTATGTTTGTTTTGATCTTTGTAGAACGTCGAAGCAGGGTAAACAAACGGTATTCTAGCGCAGATAGTACGCATGGACACTTAGCTTTAAGAACCCCTAATTTCATTCAAGGATTAGCTACCTATGGCTTTATTATTACAATCATCTCTTTAGGCGCTTTATTGCCAATTACACAAATGATCGTTTCTGTGATCAGCAACTATCGTTACTTACCTAACTTAGATATTTTAACCATTACATTTAATACCTTGTTAATAACATCTATTACGATTGTACTGATTATTTTGGTTGCGCTTATTTTAACGACAATTACTGTCCATATTAAAGGACGTAAGAAACAGGTACTCGCCAGTGTCTCAGTGATCGGGTATGCTATCCCTTCGATGGTACTAGCACTGGGGTTGTATCTATTATTTATTCGTTTTGATCAATTCCTCTACCGATTATTTAATCCTATTGGCCTAAATAAAATGCTCATCACATCGACCATAACAATTTTAATTATTGGGTTCTTTATCAAGTTTTTTTCAATTGCTTATTCAAACCTCTTGTCTGCCTATAACCGCATGGACTATGCGTTATTAGAAGCTTCTGAGAATTTAGGTGAGACTAAATTTTCTACCTTAATTAGAGTAACCATTCCAGTATTAAAACGGTCTATTTTCGCCGTAGCTATTATCCTTTTTATAGATATGGTGAAAGAATTAACGATTGTATATAGTCTAAGGCCGTTTAATTTTAAAACGCTGTCGACAGAAGTTTATCGGTATGCCGGGAATGAAATGATCAGTATCGCCGCATTCCCTTCACTCATCATCATTTTATTGTGTACTGGATTAATTATTTATTTGGAAGAAGGTAATAAACGATGATTCAATTAAAAGATATTACATTTTCATATGACATAAAAACACCTGTTTTAAACGACTTTAACTTAACCTTGAAGCCGGGTGAGATAATCGCAGTTCAGGGGAAAAGTGGCATCGGAAAATCAACAGTTCTTCGTCTCATCGCAGGACTGGAAACACCTGATTCAGGTCATATTTTCTTAGATGGTGTATGTATAAACGATGTGCCAGCTCATAAACGTGAAGTTGGATATGTCTTTCAAAACAATGCTTTATTTCCCCATTTAACTGTCGAGAAAAATATTGCATATGGTATTTATAATCTATCCCGTAATGAGCAACAAAAAAGAATTCAGAAGATTGCTAAAAAGTTAGATATTATTGAATTACTAAAACGGTATCCTCATGAAATAAGCGGTGGACAAAAACAGCGCGTAGCTATCGCAAGAACATTGGTGACTGAACCGAAGGTATTGTTACTTGATGAACCTTTTAGCGCACTTGATGCCGAATTAAAATCACAGATTCAATTTGATATTAAACGTGTGTTACAATCATTACATATTACAACAATCTTAGTAACACATGATATAAATGATGCCCTTGCGCTTGAAGCGCGTATCGTAAATATATAATAAAAGCCTATGACAATGAAAATCTGTCATAGGCTTTTGAATTATTCAAATTTAATTTGGTCTCGGCCAGCTTCTTTAGCTTTATACATAAACTCATCTACACGTTTTAATAAATCATCTGGTCTTTCATTGTCATGGTACTCAACCACACCCATACTGACAGTCATTTCACTTACATCAGTAAAATCTACTTCAGAAATACCCTCTTTAAAGCGTTTTGCTAATTGCTTAGCACCGTCTAACTTGGTATCACCTAAGGTAATAATAAACTCTTCTCCACCATATCGAAAGAGTGTGTCTTTTGACCGTTTGTGATCTATGATATATTGTGACAATTCTTTTAATATTTTATCTCCTATTAAATGTCCATGTTGATCATTGATCTTTTTAAAATGATCAATATCATACATAATTAAGGAGAATCTTTCGCCTGTTTTATTGTATTGTTCGATCAATCCATTTAATACATTATATAGTTCACGACGATTATAGGCTTTAGTTAAGTCATCTTGTTCTAATAATTCTCTTAAGCGTTCTTCCATTTTTTTAGACTTAGAAATATCAAAGACAATCCCTTGTAAGAGTAATGGTTTGCCATCGTGATCTCGTTTCGTTACAATGCCACGGTCATAGTACCATAAATAGTGCCCATCTTTATGTTGGATGCGATACTCAACTTCATAGGCATCTGTTTCACCTTAAAGGTGTTTACGCATATTATCCATCACACGTTCATAGTCATCTTCATGTAGTTTTTCTGTGAAAAACTCAAAGCCAACCGTCCCTATTTTTTCTGGATCTTAACCTATTTGCGTAGCTTTTTTGTCATTATAAACAACGAGATCCTTATCATAAAACCACTCCCATTGTCCCAAATTGCCTGCCCAAGGAAAGTTAACTGAAAATGTATCTTCTTTTTCTTTTAACATTTTACTAATAGTGTCTTCTAAATCATGAACATGTTGGATGAGTGCTTCTTTTGTCATATTCCTAAGGTCTTTTGCCATATAATTATCTCCTCTTATTCGTCAAGGTATGAAAAGTCAATTAATTGTACTTGATGATTAAAATATGTTTTATAGCCGACTATTAAAGCAATATATGTTGTTAAACTTACGCCACCTAAAATGCCTAGCATAATTGCTATTTGATATAAAACAGATAATCTAGGATCTACGCCAGATAATATTTGACCTGTCATCATACCTGGTAGAAATATAATGCCCATACCAAGCATTGAATTAATGGTTGGCATAATAGCTGAATCAAAGGCAGAATTAATAATATTATTCGAAGCCTCTTTAGCACTCGCGCCAAGAATTAAAGCCTCTACAACCTCATCTTTTTGGGTCGTAAATCCTTCAACCAAAGTCTTAATACCTAAACTAATACCTGTCATTGAATTACCAATAATCATCCCAGTCAGTGGTATTAAATACTGAGGATTATAATATGGTTCTATCCCAATGACAGCCCAGGTGAAAAACATTAATACGGGTAATGTACCTGCAAACAACGCAAATGCGATGACATGTTTTAAGGGTCTAGATAACTGTCCTTTAAACTTACTAAAGACCGTATATATAGCAAAGGTTACCATAAGTAAAATAACACCTAAACTGATTAATGGATGGGGATTGTTTAGAATATAGGCAAGGATATACCCAACCAAAATTAATTGTGCAGTCATTCTGACCGTTGCAATGAATAGTTCTTTTTCTCGTGAAATGTGACGGCGTTTCATTAAAAATAAAATAATGATGATAAATATATACGCAATTGCCAATTGATAATAACCAATTTCAATTATGCCATTATTCATTATCAATCACCTCTTTAATCTGTCCATTTTCAATTTTAATGATTTTTTCAGCATAGGTCTTTGCTATCTTTGTTGAGTGGGTAATCATAATAAGTGACTTATTATTATTTTTGACGTACTCAACAATCTTCTTAATTACAAACGCTTCAGTTTTTTCATCTAAACTGCTTGATGGTTCATCTAAAAGAATTACATCCGCATGACAATAGAGAAGCCTTGCTAAGGCAAGGCGCTGCTTTTCGCCACCTGAAAAATTTTTGATATGATCATCTAATTTTTTATTTAAATCAACATCTTTAAGTAATTGTTGAATCTTATCTTTATCAACCTTTAAATCGTGATATTTGGCGATGATTTTAAAATTATCTAACACTGTCTCCTTAAAAAGATAGGGGGTTTGTTGTAATAAGACAACATTTTTTCTTAATTGAACCGAATCAAATTCATCAATGGGTTTATCATGAAACATCAAAGTGCCTTCTGTAGGTGAAATCATTTTATTTAACAGTGTGAGGAATGTTGTTTTTCCACCCCCACTTGGCCCTAATAAAACTGTTATTTGATGTTCTTCTATTGTAAACTGATCGATATCAAGAACCGTTTTGTAACGTAGATTTTCTCCAGTGTAAAGCATCCATTTCCTCCTAATTTATAATGTAACAACTATAATGACTTCGGTTTACAAATATACCAGTTTGCCCGGATATCTACTTGTACAACTTGTACTTCCTCAAAGCATGTTTCAAGTTCCTGAATGTGTTGTTCAATTTCAAGTTTTGGGTCCTTAATGAATGTAAAGTAATTGCCACCTTCAAACCACTCTACTGTTGATGTATAAAAAGCACGTTCATCGTTATAATCATGGATAATGACCCATTTTGTCGCAAGACGACACATTTCTTGATATAGCTTTTTACGTTCTTCGATGGTTAACCCATGTGCAACATAGGATGTTATAGCTATATCAAATCGCTTATCATTGAACGGGATACCTTCTAGTAAGTCATGTTCTAAAAACGTTATATCACGGTTTTTCGTTTTCTTCTTAGCCACTTTAATCATTGATTTCGCTTGGTCTATACCTGTGACGTCTAATCCTAGGTCATGTAAAACAGCGCACATAGCCCCTGTGCCACAACCCAAATCTATTGCAGTATGAAAGTCTGTAACATCTAAGGTCTCTTGCATATCTGTGACAACTTTTTTGTACCGCTTATATTGTCCTTTATAAAACCAACCATATATTGGTGCAATCAAAAAATTAAACCAACCTTTGTTCCATAAACTCATAATCTTACCTCCATCCATCCTTGATACTTTCATTATATCACTAAAAGTACAATTATGGAAATTGGTGCAAAAAAAAACGTATAGATTTTTCTATACGTTTAACCTATTCACTATATAATATTTTTCAATTGGTGTTTAAACTTCAGTGTGACAAACAGTG
Source organism: Candidatus Izemoplasma sp. (assembly GCA_036172455.1). NCBI lineage: Bacteria > Bacillati > Mycoplasmatota > Mollicutes > Candidatus Izemoplasmatales > Candidatus Izemoplasmataceae > Candidatus Izemoplasma > Candidatus Izemoplasma sp. The sequence goes on along the minus strand of JAXKVY010000003.1, from coordinate 20,778 downwards.
CAAGGGTTGATAAAATTAGGAACAACATAAATGTTGATTGATACTGTCCATAGTAATCGATTAAGTTTCCCGTAATGTAGACTCCTGCTAAGGCACTAAGACCGTAGGCACTAAATAAAAATCCATAATTTCTAGGATATGCGATATTTCCAAACAATTGAGATGTTGCGGCCGGTGCTATTGCTAACCAACCACCCAAGTTCATCCAAAGGATTGAAAAAGCAAGAATGAAAAACATCACACTTTCTACAAAGAGCACGATACACAACGTGCTTATCATAATTGATACAAATGATAAAAGCATTACATTCCCTAAATGATATCGGTCAGTTAAAAAACCAAATATAACACGGCCCACACCATTAAAAATAGCAAACAATGATACAAATACAGCAGCTTCTTTCAATGAATAATGTAAAACATTCACGGCATATGTAGAACTAAATCCTATAACACTTAGTCCAATGAAGGTTGCGATAAAAAATAGTAGATATAAAAACAGGTAGTTGCTTTGTTTTAAAGTCTCTTTAAATGGTTTTAAGGTAAGATGCTGAGAAGTATTCGAGTATCCTTTATAAAAGAACGCTAAAACAGTCAATATAACCAATGTTAATACACTCATCACGAGAAAGGTTGAATGAAGTCCCACGTTTTCTACAAGTGATTGTAAAAATGGAGCAGTTACGAATGGACTTAATCCAAACCCAAGCAGTACAAGTCCTAGGTATAGACCTTTTTTATGGGGGAATTGTTGCGTTATTACCATTAAAGGAATCCCATAAATTAACCCAATTCCAGTTCCAATAAATAAACCATATCCGATTGATAACAATATAAAAAGGGAGCTGAAATACGCAATCAACCAGCCAATTGATATACAAAACACCCCAATTAACATCACATAAAATAAATGTATACGTTCTAAAATTTTACCACTAATCCCCATGAAAACAGCATAGAAAAACAAACTGAGCATGTAAGGTGTGCCACTTTGACTCGTTGATACATCATAATAGGATTCAATCGGTAAACGAAAAACTGAGTAACTATAAACACTTCCCATAACAAGCATCATAAGTATCCCTGGAATTACTACTCTCCCATCTGTTTTTAGCCATGACATAAAATCACCTTTTCTTTGAAGTTCAAATTACATTTAAGAATAACAACATCCCACAAAATAGTCAAGTGATTATAGCAAATTAAAACCACCTGTTAATGAAGGTTAATCATAATAGAATTTATTTTTTTATAAATTTTTTACATATATAAATTTATATCAACTTGTTAGAAACATTTAATCTCTTCTTCTTTAGTTCTTAAGATGCAAGGCCTCAAAACCTATATTTTTAAAAAGTCTTAGTCAATCATCAATATATGACAATTTTACCTTAATCTACTATGTATTAAGTATCGAATTCCATGTGTTAAGATACTTACGCAATAACTTTGAGGTTTCTTTTAAATCGTATATAATAAGAATAAGGAGGTTATTATGAAGTATAGAAAATTAGGGAAAACAGATGTATCCGTTAGTGAAATATCACTTGGTTGTTGGCAATTAGGTGGTAAATGGGGCGATCCTTATGATGATGAGTTAGCATTTAAGACGCTCAAAACGGCAACGGAATTAGATATTACTTGTTTTGATACAGCGGATGTTTATCAAGGTGGCATGAGTGAAAATGCCATCGGGAGATATATTAAAACACTTAAAGAAAAACCATTTGTTATTACAAAAGCCGGAAGAAAATCAAATCCGCATATTGCAGAAGCCTATAATGAAGAAACCTTACGTAAGTATGTAGATGACTCAAGAGAAAACATGGATGTTGATGCATTAGACATGGTGTTATTACATTGTCCACCAACAGATGTCTACTACATGCCTGAGGTCTTTAAGTTAATGGACACACTTAAAGAAGAAGGTAAGATTAAGCACTATGGTGTGAGCGTTGAACGTGTAGAAGAAGGCTTAAAAGCAATGGAATATGAGGGTGTAGAAGCCATTGAAATTATTTTCAATATGTTCCGATTACGTCCAGCTGAGTTATTCTTTGAACAAGCTAAATTGCACAATGTTGGCGTTATTGTCCGTGTCCCATTAGCGAGTGGATTATTATCAGGTAAATTCTCGAAAGATACGACATTTAAAAAGGATGATCACCGTAACTTTAATCGTAATGGTGAAGCATTTGATAAAGGTGAAACTTTTAGTGGCGTAGATTTTGAAACAGGATTAAAGGCTGTTGATGAGTTAAAATCTTTATTTCCAGATAAATCATTACCTCAACTTGCCTTACGTTACATATTAATGTTTGATGCCGTATCGACTGTTATTCCAGGTGCTAGTAAAACAGAACATGTCAAAAGCAATGTTCAAGCTGTTGATTTAGACCCATTAACCGATGAAGAAATGGCTAAAATAAAATCTGTGTATAATAAGTACATCAAAGAACCCGTCCATTATATGTGGTAAAGAAAACAATAAAATAAATACGCCAATACATCTGTATTGGCGTGTTTTTTTATGAATAGTTATGATCTGTCAAACGATAATAATTTTGCATTAATCGCTACAACTACGGTACTTAATGACATGACAACAGCACCTACACTCGGTGGGATAAGGATACCTTGATTGTAAAGCACACCGGCTGCTAATGGAATAGCAATAACATTATAGGCAGTTGCCCATATTAAGTTTTGAATCATTTTTTGATAAGTTTTCGTTCCAAAATACTGTAGGTCTACGATATCTTTAGGATCACTATTAGCTAAGATTATATCAGCGGTTTCTACTGCGACATCTGTTCCTGATCCAACGGCAATACCAATGTCTGCTTGTGCTAAAGCAGGCGCGTCATTGACACCATCACCAGTCATTGCGACGATATAATCATCATCTTGTAATGATTTAATCTTATCTTGCTTTTGATCTGGTAACACTTCAGCAAAATATCCATCTAAATCAAGTTCTTCTGCGACTTCTTTCGCAACTGCTTCATTATCTCCTGTAAGCATCCAACATTCAATACCACGGTCTTTAAGAGTTTGAATTGACTCTTTAGATGACTCTCTTAACTGATCTTTGAGGACAAAATATCCTAACACTGAATCTTCAGTGACTAAAAAAGATTGTGTACCCGTAGATTCAATGGATACATCTTCGGGTAATGTTAAATCGAGTTCCTGAAGATAGTTCTTACTAACAACATAGTATAGTGTTCCATCAATTTTACCTTTGACCCCTTTTCCTTGAATGATTTCAAAATCTTTTACATCACGTTGATCAAGGTCAGCGTCATCAATTGCTTTCATAAATGCTTGGGCAATTGAATGTTCAGAAGCATGCTCTAAACTGCCTGCAATGATCAAAATATCTTCTTTTGATTGTTTATCATTTAATGTATTATATTCACTAATAGCAAATTCGCCTTCGGTCAATGTTCCTGTTTTATCAAAGACCATCGCAGTAATATTTCGTGAGTTTTCAAATGCAGTGCGATTTCTAATAATCAGACCATTCTTAGCTGCTAAGGTTGTTGAGTTTGCAACCACAAGGGGAATGGCTAATCCTAAAGCATGCGGACAGGTAATAATCATAACAGTAGCCATGCGTGTGATTGAAAAGGCTAAGTCTCCTGTAATAATAAACCATGTTATTAATGTTCCAATCCCGACAGAGATAGCCACAACTGTTAAGTAAAACGCTGCTTTATCAGTAAAATTTTGTGTCTTTGATTTTGATGATTGGGCCTCTTCTACAATCTTAATAACATTCGAGACATAAGAGTCACCAGATTTATGTGTGATTTTGACTTTAATCGCTTTATTACCGTTTATCGCCCCAGCAATAACTTCATCACCCACATCTTTGTGAACAGGTTGAGATTCACCTGTAAGCACAGATTCATCGATATGACTGTTGCCTTCTACGATAACACCATCCAATGGTATGCGTTCACTTGGCTTGACTAAAACAATGTCATCTTCTTCAATCTCACTGGTTAAGACATCTTCCGTTCTATCATCAGTTACTCTATGGGTATCATCAGGAATCAGTTTAGCTAGTTCATCCAGTGCACTCGATGCACTGACAACCGACTTCATTTCTATCCAATGCCCAAGCAACATAATGAGAATCAAAGTAACTAGTTCCCAAAAGAAATCTTTACCCTCTAACCCAAGTATTGTCGCACTACTGTAAACATAAGCAACTGTGAGTGCTAATGCAATAAGGGTCATCATACCAATGGTTTCTTTAAAGATCTCTTTATAACTACCTTTCAGAAATGGCCAGCCCCCATAGAAAAATGCAATGGTCGATAAGCCCATCAATAGATAAGCATCTCCTGGAAAACTAAAGGTTAAAGAAATCCAGTCTTGTACAGTAGGGGATAATATCAAAATAGGAATCGTCAATACTAATACAATATAAAACCGTTTTTTAAAATCATCAATCATCATTTTATGATGATCTTTGTGATTGTGATTTCCGTGATTATCAGAATGATTATGTTCTTTATCCATAAAATACCTCCTACGTGTATTATAACGCTATTAGAAATTTCTGACAATCAATACAAACAAATTAAATAGTCGTCTTAGTTGCATTTATATGATTATTTTCTATACTAAAAGTAGATGCACCAGCTTAAGATAAAGCGTGAAACAAAGAGGAGAGATAATAATGAAAAAAGTCGCCATTTTAGTAGCAAACTTATTTGAGGATAATGAATTATTCTATCCTTATTACAGACTACAAGAAGCTGGCTATATTGTTGAACTTATTGGTCACAAAGCAAAACAAGCTTATACGAGCAAGCATGACCAAAGCACAACAAGTCACAAAGCAGTAAAAGATATTAAAGCAGCGGACTATGATGCGGTTGTGATTCCCGGTGGATACTCACCAGATTATATGCGCCGTTCACCTGATATGATTGACTTTGTCAAAGAGATGAACACTCTCAAAAAACCTATTGCTGCAATCTGTCATGGTCCATGGATGATGATTTCTAGCTGTGACTTGACTGACAAAACCTTAACCGGATTTTATTCTATTCAAGATGATATTAAACACGCTGGTGCAACATATGTTGATCGTGAAGTTGTGGTTGATGATAACTTAATCACATCACGGACACCAAACGATTTGCCTGTCTTTGTGAAGACGTTAATTGAACAGATGGCTTAAATTTAAAACCGCTTAGAGTCTAATCACTCTAAGCGGTTTTGTTATTTATATCTTATTTATATCTGTAGATAGCTGCGATTCCAGTATCAGTTGGCATCTCATCTTCTTTTAATACATAGACTTTTCCACCTTGTTGAGTAATGTGTTCAGCTAAATCATCTAATACATCATCGTATCGTGGATTATCTAATTTTCCTTCTAAAATTGTTCCATCTACTTCGTTTAACTTACCTGGAATAGACCTTTCTGCGGTGATTATAGCCGCTTCAACATTTCCTTGAATCGTTTTTTTACCAATGTCTTGAATATTGTCAGATCCTAATCCTTTTGATCGAGCATGTTGATACCGATTTTGCAATTCTTCAATCTCTTTGTGATAAACCGGCTTAACAACTTCCCATGCTTCTTCTTGGATTTTGTCAGTAGTTAACTCTTTATCTGAGTGGTTTACTCCTTCATCAATTAAGTGCTTATTTTTAGATATCTTACGGAATACACCTTGATGTTCAGGTAGCGCCCATAACACAAGTGGTCGATTTGTTGGTTTTGAGTATGTGTCGTTAATAAAGTGATCAACATATCTGAAATAGCGCTCAGTATCTTTTTCAATAATATCTTTATTGTCTTCGTGTCCATGATACATCGCTTGATTCCCAGCGCCATTATATGACGCATGTGATAAGTATTCATCTTTATCTAATGTGCCAAGCACCTCTTCTTTGGTCACAGGAATTCCTTCCTCAAATACCACTTTATGACAAACATCTTGATTACAGAAATACAAAGCAAATTTCTCACGGTCTAATGTGAGCACATCAAAAGTTCCACGTGTTTGAAAATGTCTAATTAATGGTTTCGTATGGAAAGTATCTGCGACAATTGCCTTTTCTTTCACTTCTTTATTTAAGCGAAAGACAACAAAATCATTTTGAGTTGCTAGTAGGGCAAACGCACTGGTATTTGTATTCCAAAATGAATTAACTTCTTTCAACTCTCTTAATGGTGTCAAAACAGCTTCAGCCACATCACCATCATAATTTTCATGTAGCGATTTTTCAACTTTCTTGAGTAAATTTTTAAATGTTAATAGATCTTGTTGCACGTCATTCGGTATTTTGTGTGTGTTCTGATAGATAGATACAAATGGTCCATCTTTCTCCTCGAAAATTTCATGATTAAAATCTTGAATAATTTCGTACAAAATTACAACCTCCTATTGTTGTGCAAATAAATATTTTTACTTTCTTAATTATATTATATCATTCTTGACAAAATAGATTAAGTAACATACTAATATAGTCTTTTTTTCTATAACAGAAAGACATGTACAATTGAAATATTCAAGCTCGGTATATAATCAAAGATTAAGCCGAGCCAAACGGACTAACCTTCCATAATAGATATATTTACGCCTGACTCTACACGAGTGGTAAAGTATAGCAGTTCGTTTCCTTGAAAAAGCCAACAAATCTGACATGATTTGTCGGCTTCTTTTTTACTATTTACGAACTGATTCATACTGTAAGATGAATTCTTTTGGCGTAATTTTTGCGACAAGTTCACCTATTAGTTCATATGGAATATCATCTAGATGTTTAAAGCGAATACAACTTTTACCCATATCTAACCTGTGATTTACTGTTTCTTGATATCGTTGTTTAAACCACCTCATTAGATTAGGGGACATATATAGTGCCATATGGTATATGGCAATATGATGTTTTTGAGCTTCCAAACTTAGTAAAGGTAACGGTGTATCTTTCTTATTTAGATAGCCTTTAGGATATAGTGATAACGGAACTACATAACTAATCATATGATACTGACAAGTTTCTTCAAAACCTTTTGGTAGATTAGCTTGAATAGTCTTTCGTAACCGATTGATGACGTGTTTCTTCTCTTGAGATAAAGCATTAATGTAGTCTTTTACCGTACTTACATCTTCTTTCATCAGATTCTCCTTTAAACCCTTAATAGTTTTTATTATACCTGATATATATTAAGATGAATTGGATATACTATACGCATTCAATATCATAAAGATAACTTTGGATGATGATGACAGAGAATACAAAAAGCCACTCCGTTAGAATACCTGTCTGGAGTGGCTTTATTAAATCTTTATGAAATGATAATCAGAACTTATAACATTTCGCTAATTGATTTGGCTTGCATATGTAATGTTAGATACTCAGGCCCACCTGCTTTAGAGTCAGTCCCACTCATGTTAAAGCCACCAAATGGTTGATAGCCAACAATGGCACCGGTACATTTACGATTAAAGTATAGATTACCAACATGAAAATCTTCACGCGCTTTTTCTAAATGCATACGATTATTAGAAATGACAGCGCCCGTTAATCCATACTCAGTATTATTAGCAACCTCAATTGCTTCATCAAAATCGTTTACTTTACACACACTTAGAACTGGCCCAAAAATCTCTTCTTTCATAATGCGAGCATCTTTGTCACAATCAATAAAGACTGTCGGATCAACAAAATATCCTTTTTCATCATTAGAAGTACCACCAACTAATAGTTTTGCTTCTTTTTTACCTATATCAATATAATTAGTGACCTTATCAAAGGCTTTTTGATCTGTCAATGGTCCCATGAAATTATCAAAGTTTTGAACATCACCAATTGTTAGATCTTCTGTAAGTGATTTGACTTTTTCAACAACCTCATCATACACATCTTTTACGATTATCGCGCGTGAACATGCGCTACATTTTTGTCCACTGAAGCCAAACGCACTTTTTACAATAGAATGTGCAGCTAGGTCTAAGTCCGCATCGCTGTCTACAACAATGGCATCTTTACCACCCATTTCAGTTATGACACGTTTCAACCATTTTTGTCCTTCTTGAACCTTTGCGGCATTCTCATAAATCGTTTGCCCAACTTTTTTACTTCCTGTAAAGGAAACGAATCGTGTCTTTGGATGTTTTACCATAAACTCGCCAATCTCAGGACCGTTACCAGGAATAAAATTAACAACACCTTTTGGTAGTCCTGCTTCTTCTAAGACTTCCATAAAATGGTATGCGATCACTTGAGTTGTAATAGCTGGTTTTAGTAAGACAGTATTGCCACTAACAACTGCGGCACTTGTCATTCCTGTAAGAATTGCCAGTGGGAAGTTCCAAGGGGTAATGACAGCGGCGACACCAAGCGGAATAAAACGATATTCATTGCGTTCAATATGTCTTCTACTTTGAACTTTTTTATCGGCTTCACTCAGTTCAAGCATTTGTCGTCCATAATACTCTAAAAAGTCAATTGCTTCTGCTGTATCGGCATCTGCCTCAGGCCAAGGTTTTCCCGCTTCTAGTGTCATAAGTGCACTAAACTCAAATTTACGTTTACGTAAAATGGCAGCCGCTTTAAATAATACATCAGCGCGTACTTTAGCGGGTACTTTCTTCCATGATTCAAAGGCTTCTAATGCTGATTCCATGGCCTTTTCAGCATGTTTTATTGTTGCCTGATGAACATGTCCAATAACCTCATCTTTTTTAGATGGATTCACTGATTTGTACAGCTTACCTGATTCAACTTTCTCTCCATTAATTAGTAACGGATAGGTCTCTCCTAATCGCAAGCGTACACCTTTAATTGCTTCTTCGTATTTCGTTTTGTTTTCTTTAATTGAAAAATCTGTCAATGGTTCTGTTTTGTATGGATACATAGCCATAGTTATTCTCTCCTTTCAATCTTTAGACGACAGAGGTTTCATACTCTGTTTTTTCCATATTTTCAAATCGATTCACATGTAAGTCTTTTATGTCAATCGTTGTTGGTTTGTTAAGAATTATTTCACTTAATAATAATCCTGTCATCGGTGCGAACATAAACCCATGTCCACTGAAACCACAAGCAAGGTAAAATCCTGGTAAGTTAGACTCGCTTATAATAGGTTGGCGATCGGGACTACAATTATACGACCCTCCCCATTGTCTTATCACTCTTAAATCAGCAAGTGCTGGTAATAATGTTGTGGCCGTTTTTGCCATCTCTTCTAAGAACTGCCAACTACTTGACATATCATGATTGTGCTGAGGATTGTTTGGACTTCTTCCCATGATAAATGCCCCGTGTGGTACTTGTTGGCAATAGATATTATGGGCAAAAGAAATAACCATTGGATCTTGCATAGGTTCGATTGGTTCAGTGACCAAGATTTGATGATTTTCGCTATAGACAGGAATGTCCACACCAGCCAGTTCGCCTACTTCTTTGGCATAGCCACCAGCCGCATTGACCACTTTATGTGTTTTAACCCGTCTTTTATCTGTAATAACTTCTTTTATCTGTTGATTTTCAACTACGATGTCAATGACTTTTTCATAGTAGTGAAACGTGACACCTAATTTCTTTGCGGCATGATAATAGGCATCAGTCATTAAAAACGGATTCAGATGGCCATCTGTAGGACAGTACGTTGCGCTTAAAAAAGCATCTTTATTAAGGTGGGGGACAATATCTAATGCCTCATCTTGTGTGAGAAATCGTGAAGGAATACCTAAGGCATTTTGTAAGGTAATATTTTCTTTAAACTTTTGTTCTTCTTCTTGAGTAACAGCGACAATGAGATAGCCTTTTTGTTTAAATTCAATATCACGATGATAATTAAGTTCTTCTTGTGCTTGTTCGAAAAATTCAATACTTTTTTTCGCCATCAAACAATTCATTTTTGTTCCCCATTGTTGGCGGACACCAGCTCCGCAACGACCCGTCGCACCACCTGTCATATAATTATCATCAAAAACAACAATATTTTTCATTCCTTGTTTAGCTAAATTATAGGCAATAGAGACACCACTAATTCCTCCACCAATTATTACAATATCAGCTTTCATCTTTAGCCTCCTTCGCGAGAGAACCTAAAGGAACGCCGGTAATAAGTGGGCGTATAACATGTGTATCAACTTTATTTAATGGCTGCTTGGTAAATTGCGCAATCTCTTTTTGCACGAGTAAACTACATGTGTTAGCTTGACAAGGTCCCATACCAATACGCAATATACGTTTAACTTCTTCAAATGTTGTGTACCCCTCTTCAAAACAGTCATGAAGTTGTTTGAGCGTGACATCTTCACAGCGACATATAATAACATCTTCTTTGTTCATGACATCCTCCTTATCGTGACAAACTCATGCAAGAAGTCTTTTGATGTAGAAACATCAATTAATGCTGTTTTATCTTGCTTTTTCCGTAATGTCACTTTCTCAATCCTTGCAGTACCCAGTATATTACCTTCTCTGTTTATTGCGTGAACGGTTTCACCAACTTCAGGTAATGGGCTAAACTCATAAGCTATTTTAAAGAACGCTTGATCTTCTTTAATCTGCGCAACAATAATTGCCAGACCAGGACAACTATACACACATATACCGCATCCGGTACATTGATCAAAGTCGACTTTAGGTGGTGTGTTAATGTCCTTCCCAACAGTGATTGCATCAAAAGGACAACTCGTCTCACATGGGTTACATGGTATTGGTTCATAACACTCAGTGATTGCTTTTGGTTTCCCGAGGTTGACATTATCTGGAAAACGACTTAAGATAAGAGATTTTTCGGGTACGCCGGTTTTGTTAAGCATGTTGATCACCTCTTAGTTCTTTTAGACCCGTACGTGTTTTTTCACCAAATGGTCCACTTCGTAAGTTATCTAACTGTTGTGAAAAATCTTGAATAAGATGTTCATAATGCGGATGTGGTTTACCAAGTTTGTTCCCAATAATGAGACCAACATAATAGCCTTCTACAATGGCACTACTAGCTTCTTCAACACCACATACATCACCAGCAACAAATATATTGTCTACGGAAGTTTCATGACTCTGATCAATTACTGGTACATGTCCACCTAAGGCTGAAACATATTTCATTTCACACCCCATCATACTCAATAGATTACTTAAGGGAGATAGTCCAACACTAACACAAACAGCATCAACTGAAATCTCCTCTTCTGTGCCTGGTACAAATGTCCAGTCATCATCCAATCTTTGAACAATAATAGATGATACCGCCTCTTTTCCATTTGCACGCTTAATCGTTGTTTGTGTTTGAATATCTACACCGAGACGTTTTAATTTCGACGCATGAACTTTATACCCGCCGATTACTGAAGACGCTTCAATAACGCGTTTTACATTGACACCTGCTTGCATTAATTGATAACTGACAATGAGGCCAATATTGCCACTGCCAACCATCACAACATCTTGGCCAGGTAAGACACCGTGAACATTCATTAACGTTTGAACGGCTCCTGCCCCGTAGATGCCTGGTAAATCATTATTCTCAAATGCTAGAACCTTCTCACTTGCCCCTGTGGCTATAAGAATGGTTTTGGCTTTAATCTTGCTATATTGATGATTACGATCCATGACAGTAACAACATAATCAGGATATAATCCCACAACTGTTGTTTCTGTCATAAAAGAAATCATGTCTTTATGTTCCATACAATCTTGAATTAAAATCTCAGCGATATTAATTCCTCTTGTTTTAGCATATTGTTTCTCACTACCAAAAAACATATGGGTTTGCTTAACCAGTTGACCACCGATCTTAGAATTCCGTTCAATCACTAATGATTTAACACCTGATTCGGCTGCCATTTTAGCCGCGGAAAGGCCTGACGGTCCCCCACCGATAATTAATAGATCAACGTGTTGCATAGTAAACACCCTTATCTGTTTGAGTCTCAACTTGCATGCCTTCTTTTAAAGGGGTAATGCATGTTCTAACATTCGGTGTCCCATCAACAACCATATTGCAAGATGCACAATTTCCAATGGCACAATAAAAGCCTCGGGGTCTTTTCAATTCGATACTGTGCCGTAATGTCTTGATTCCGAGCGCATGTAACGCACTTGCTATTGTATCGCCTTCAAACCCATAGACTTTTTTTCCGTTGTACATAAAATGAAGCTTTTTCGTTTCTTTAAAGTCCAATATTGGATGTTCTTTGATTCGCATCGACTTCACCTCTTTAAATCATTATATCATAAGCGCTTTCATTCTCATAGTGTACATTTATGATGAAAATATTTTCACGCAAAAAAACGATACCACATATGGTACCGTCCTAAATCGCTTGAATAAACTGATTTGCATAAGATAGTAATGTATCTAATTGCTCTTTAGACAATTTTTTATAATTCATATACATAAACTTCATTCTCGGATTATCTTCTAAAGATAATTTGTGACGATCTAAGAACGCATAGTAAAGTGCATTAACAGGACATGCTTGTTCACCATATTTATCATTTGGATTAAATTGGCACTTTTTACAATAATCACTCATTTTATGAATATAATTGGCACTTGAAATATAGGGTTTTGTACTCATCAAGCCTCCATCTGCATACATTGCCATTCCAATCACATTAGGGGTTACAACCCAATCAAATGAATCAATGTACATCTCATTGAACCATTCTCTAACATCTTGTGGACATACCCCCAAAAGATTTAGAATGTTGCCAATAATCATCAAACGCTCTATATGATGATTATAGCCATAATTTATCGTTTCAGTAATGACAGTTGCTATACAGTTTAACGACCATTTACCATTATATAAAAAACGTGGTTTATGTTTTTGATGATGTAGTACGTTTAAATCACCATATCCATTAGGCATTTCTTTTAAATAGATGCCTCTAATATATTCTCTCCACCCTAAAATTTGTCTAATAAATCCTTCAACGGCTTCAATAGGAGCGTTACCATCATGATATGCTTTCTCTACTTCTCTTACCACATCTTCTGCGAAAAGCAAGCCAAGATTGATTGAGGCACTCAGTAATGAGTGAACCATAAATGGTTCATCAGTCATCATCGCATCTTGATATTTTCCATAATATGGTAACCGTTTTTCAATAAAATGGTTAAGAAGTTCCTTCGCATCAGCTTGGGTTACGGGATAGTTAAAGGATTTGTTAGAACCAGGATGGTCATTGTAATCAATCTTAATCGATTCATATAGCGAAGACGTTAAATCATCCATATCAAACGTCAAAGGCTTCGGTATATCAAGTGTTAGTGGTGGTCTATTTCGATTATCTTGATCATATGAGAATTTCCCACCTATTGGCTTATCACCGTCCATTAGAATATCCAATTGTTTTCGCCATTTTCGATATATAGGATCTAATTTATAAGGTGCCTCTTTAATTTCTTTTGTGATGTTTGGAAAGAAATAATTAATGTCAAGATAAAAAGTTGTGTGGAGGTGAGATGTTTTTTCTATTAAACAGTCTTTCATCCACACATCATTTGGCGTAAAAAAGTGATAATTATCCTCTTTAGGACACGATGCAAAAAACTGATCAAAGTTTTTTGATTCAATATAATCAATCTCTTTTTCATTCGCAAAGTGTTTGGCTGCTGACATATGATATACAATTCGAAACTGATGATATTTAAACCTATTGAATTGTTCTTTTGTCACTAACACAGTGGTTTTATCAGGTTTGACCCTATCTATATACCGTTTATTCAATTGATGACTGAATAAAATTAAATGCTCCATAAAAGCCTCCTTTATGATTCATTGTGATAAAGTATCGCTATGATTATTATACCATTTTTATTACTTGACTGAAATACTCCTTATTAAGAAGAGTTTGCATAGTGTGATAAAAATCACATACAAAGCTTCTTTCATAAGGTAATATAATCTTGGTTAATTAATGACAAGGAGTGAAGATATGAAAACTGTAGAACAAAGAATCGAAGAAGTATTAGATAAAACACGCTTTATCTTACAACAAGATGGTGGCGATATCGAATTTATAGAATTTAAAGAAGGTATCGTGTATGTTAAAATGCATGGTGCTTGTAGTGGATGTAGTGCGATTAATATGACCTTATATGACGGTATCGAAAGTTTATTACTCGCAGAAGTTCCTGAAGTAGTTGGGGTTGAAGAAATACAATGATAACACCAAAAACAACCTTAAAAGAATTGATAGATAGCTACCCAGAGTTACAACCAACATTAGAGGTCCATGGTATCAAAGGAACAGATAATCCCCATATTTTAAAACAAATTGGTGATAAAACATTAGAAGAACTCATGACACTCAAGAATAAAAATGTGAGTGTCTTTATTGAGTTATTAGAAGAGCAAATAAAAGATGAATCGATAGATGTCACTTTACAAGAAGGTTCTACTAACGGAACGATTGATCTATTAGGTCTCCTTCCTTGCCCTGTAAGGGTGCCATTGCTTGAAGGATTAAATAATCTACCGCATTTTGAACAAGTTAATCATGAGTTAAAAGCTGCGGCAGAAGGATTAGATTGGTTAAAAGACTCCGTTAAAAATGCAACAGATGAACATGATTTAGCTGATATCTACATTAGTGCTGGATTTGATCTCTTCTTTGAAGAAGATTTGATGAAGCAATATAAAAATAAAAACGTCTTTAAAGATTACTATCACGATGTTCCCTTCAACAAAGATTTTCATAATGATGCAATCTCATTAAAAGATCCTCAAGGAGATTATTCAATGATAGGCGTTGTTCCTGCGGTCTTTTTAGTCAACACCAAAGAACTCGGTGATAGACCAATGCCAAAGACATGGCAAGATATATTAGATCCTATTTTCAAAGGAAGTATTAGTTTACCTGTCAGTGATTTTGATTTGTTCAATGCCATTATGATCCATCTTTATAAAGAATTTGGTGAAGGTGCCATCGAGACATTAGGTGAACAACTTGTTGAAAGTATGCATCCTTCTCAAATGGTTAAAAGCGCTAGTCGATCACGTGTTAAACCTGCGATTAGTATTATGCCCTATTTCTTTACAAAGATGGCATTACCAGGGAGTGTGATGCAAGCGGTATGGCCAGAAGACGGGGCCATTATATCGCCAATCTTTATGTTAACAAAAACAGAAAAAGAAGAGACGTTAAAACCTTATACAGATTACTTCCAAAGTCAAGAAGTTGGAGAGATTTTAGCACACAAGGGACTGTTCCCTTCAACTCATAAAGACGTTGATAACAAGTTAGATAACCCAACCTTTAAGTGGATTGGTTGGGACTACATTAACAACAACGATATTGGTGCGACATTAAATCATTGCACTAAGTTATTTGAGAGAGGGATGGCAAAAAATGGATCTCATCACAGTTAGCGGACCACCCTCATCTGGAAAAACATCAATTCTACTGAGAACAATTGAGCATTTTAAACAACGTGGCCTTCATGTCGGTGTGGTTAAGTTTGATTGTCTATTCACAGATGATGATGTCTACTTTGCCAAGCTAGATATTCCGGTTAAAAAAGGATTATCGGGTTCATTATGTCCAGATCATTACTTTGTTTCAAACATTGAAGAAGTTGTTGAGTGGGGAAATAATCAAAACTTAGATATTTTAATTACAGAATCTGCGGGTTTGTGTAATCGATGTAGTCCATACATTAAAGATATTAAAGCAGTTTGTGTCATTGACAACTTAAGTGGTATTAACACGCCTAAAAAAATAGGCCCTATGTTAAAAAGTGCAGATATTGTTGTGATCACAAAAGGAGATATCGTCTCACAAGCAGAGCGTGAAGTATTTACAATGAAAGTTCAAAGTGTTAATCCAAAAGCTATTATTATGCACGTAAATGGCTTAAGTGGACAAGGTGCATATGAGTTAAGTACATTAATCTATGATAAAGATAAACATGTCGCAACCCTAGAAGGTGAGCAATTACGTTATCCAATGCCATCAGCATTGTGTAGTTACTGTTTAGGAGAAACACGTATTGGTAAAAAGCATCAAGTTGGTAATGTACGTAAAATCAAATTAGGTGATTCATAATGGATAAATACACACAAGAATATACAATTAGTCAACTATTAACTGAGTATCCCTTTGTCAAGGACTTTTTAGAAGACCATTTAATCCCTTATCGTGGGAAGGAACATTTAACATTAGATGCATTCTTTAAATATCTCGATCCGAACATAATTGAAGAAAATGCCATCAATCCTGATCTATTTACAAAAAGTTTAGTTGAATATATTGATTTAATGAAACAATATTTTGTTTCTAATAAGCCAAAACAAACATCAATAACAATTTACCCCGGAACCCACAAAGATGGACGTAAAGAATCGTTTGATTCTATCCATATTAAAAGTGGTGAGATCATTGCTATTGTGGGGCCAACAGGTAGTGGCAAATCACGGTTACTTGCTGACATAGAATGGGCCGCGAATGACGATACCCCAACAGGACGAACAGTTCATATAAATGGACGAGCTCTAGAGCCTCATGAACGCTTCTCATCATCGAATAAACTAGTCGCTCAATTATCACAAAATATGAACTTTGTCATGGATATGACTGTTGAAGAGTTCCTTGACTTACATGCAACAAGTAGATTGGTTAAAGACAAAGAAACTATAATTCAAACCATCTTTAATAAGGCCAATACATTAGCCGGTGAAGCATTCACAAAAGACACACCAATTACAGAACTGTCTGGTGGCCAATCAAGGGCCTTAATGATTGCGGATACAGCGATTTTGAGTACGTCTCCTATAATCTTGATCGATGAAATAGAAAATGCTGGTATTGATCGGAAACTAGCACTTGATTTACTTGTTAGTGAAGATAAAATTGTATTAATGTCAACACATGACCCCATCTTAGCACTTATGGGAGACAAACGTATTGTTATTAACAATGGTGGTATTGATTCGATTATCAATTCAAGTGAGGAAGAGCGTAATATACTAGGCAAACTAGAAGCACTAGACAAAACGTTAATGACTCTGCGTCAACAGTTACGATATGGTAAAACAATTGAACTTAAGGAGGAATACTAATGCATGATAACTGTAGTGGAAGTTTTGAAAATGGACAACAAGTCGTAGATAAAGTTAGAATGATGGGCTTTAGTGAAGGTATGTTGCCAATGGCCTTGCCGATCACATGTGATTGCGGCTATCATTTTGAAATGATGTATTTTGAAGATAAATGTCCAGAATGCAGTATGGTTTATGGCGTTACACCATGTAGCGCTCATAATCCTAACAAAGTCCAAAAAGCTGGCATCAACTATTAAAAAAGCACACACAAAAATTAATTTGTGTGTGCTTTTATAAAGAATCCTCTTATTTTGTTATTACTATATTATCATAATCACTTAGCGTTGACAATAGTCATAAATATTATACCTTTGTTTTAATAACTTAATTTATGATATAATAAGGGTAATAAGGATTTTATGTGTTGAAAGTTATGTTAATAATTTATGTTGTTATTAGCATACTAATTCAAATTACTCTTGATGAATGGACAGGGCAAGGTTAACGCCATATTGGTGTGATTATCTTAATTGTATTGGTTGCGAATCAACGATTTAAGTTGCCTTATCTCCTTCCAAACTTAAAGACAAAACTATCTCAAGAAGGCGAGGTTTAAGTGTGAAGAAATTTAAAATTTTAATGTATTTAATTATTGCAATTGCCTTACAAGTATTACTTGGCTATGTGACTGGCAAAGGTCAGGGTGGTATCGGTATGTTAATCTTTATTGTATTAATTGAACTTGATCCAAGCTATAGTTTTACTTATTTATTACAAAATAATGATGATGAAAAAACCTAGATAACAACTATGATATGTTATCTAGGTTTTTTTATTCTATTATCTCTTGGTATACATCTACAACTTTATCTGGCATATAGGATAAATAGGTATTTATATCGTCATTAATGAGGTATTCTTCACCATTAATATAAATTGCTGACTCACCTATATAACTATTATCAAGTGCACTTATTGCATCAGATTCTAACGTACTAAGCTCTTGTAAGGTATATGTATTATACTCTAATACATTATCAATTGTTTGAAACTCAGAGTTTGTTAAATCTTTGGCATTTTCCATTATATATTTGTAATAATTATATGATTTTAGTTGATAGTATCCCTGAAGTTCAGTGATTGCCTCGTCATCACTATTGAAAAGTTCCATCTTATTTGCTGTATACTGTGCATAACTGAATCCTTCTAGATCCTTTGCTGCATATATTAGAAGATATTGTTTTGGTCCATAGCCCCTATCCTGCAAGTTTGCATGTTGACCAACTCTTTGAACAATGCTTGTGGCATTATCTGATAGCTTACCATACTCATATTCTTTATAAAGTGAGCCACGTCGAGATACTGTGAATAAATTATTGTTCTTGAAATCATATTCTCTATACTCAAGTCTATCTAAAATATAATCGCCTACTACATCTTCTTCAATTGCAAATAATTCTTGATGATACTTATCAGTTGATTTATTGTAGACCTGATAATTAAAGTTTGTTTGGCTAGGAAATGATTCGGAATCTATTGTTCTTTCATCACGATGATGCGAACTTATCCGTTCATATTGTGTCCCATTATAACCATAAAAGTATATCATATATCCATCTTCATTTAGATTAATAACGGTATAATCTAATACAACTCCATCTTCTTTATCTAGCGCTCTAAGTACTTGAATTGTTGTCATGTTTTCGCTCTCATATTCGTTTACTTCTTGGTAATAAATATAATTATCATTTGTGTAAACCGTATATTTGTTATTACCATCTTTATAAATAGTATTCTCTTCTATGTCATTTTCAAATACATCAGTTGCTCTATCAACTGATCTATACAGTGCATATTTTACACTGAAAAGAAAATTATTTTTAAGATTAAGTTGTTTAACGTCTTCTGGTTTGGCTCTATCATTAGTTAAATTTTCATAATGTGATTCCAACACCCTATAATAGTTCATGACTTCTTTAGCATCTTCAGAAAAGCCTTGTGATAGCATTTTACTCAATAAGTTATCAAATACTTCAAGCATCTCAGTTTTTGTATTAACCTCATTATTATCTTGGTCTAATGATTGTTTACATCATTTGAACATGACGATAAAGTAGCAATAATTAACAATAAAAAACACATAACTAATTTTTTCATTATTGTATTCCCTTCCTTTTAGTTTTCTTCTATAACGATATTATATATAATATAAAATAATATACAAACCATTTTATATGATTATTGTAATTTTATATAATTTTTAATAATGAAGTGATATGTGAAAAGTAAAAAGATTTCAAAATAGAGTTTTTCTGTTTTACCATACATTAATTCGTTCTTAATGGGATACGAATATGTAATAGCACATTTCTATACAACTATGTTTGAATGTATTAACAAACAAGGTATCTTTTTTATTTCAGGATTTTTGAAAACAAGATATTATTTTCTTTAGCATTCGCTTGTTTTGTTGATAACAAGAAGAGGGTAGAACAAAATACCTTCCAGAAATCGTGTGAATGATTCTTAACTTTGATAGAACTGTCCATTTATAAGAAACACGATGAGTTTACTTTTAAAACTCATCGTGTTTCTAATGATTTTTTAATGATCTCTTTCACGCGTTCAGATAGTTCCTGTGACTTAAGATTCTTATACGTATTATACTGAAGGGGTGGGTGTATAATCAATTTGATTGGCTTTTTTAAAGGCCATATAATTTTTTTATACCGCTTCGGCTTTACAATTGTTATCGGGACTAATGGCGCCTTACTTTTGAGCGCTACTTTAAAAGCACCGTCTTTAAAGGGTAATAATTCTCCTATTTCAGATCCTCTTGTTCCTTCTGGAAAAATGACCATTGTACTCCCTTGTTTTACATGTTTTATGGTTTGAATAATCGCCTCTGCGCCTTTTCTTGGATTTGTCCGATCGATGTTTACACAGCCAAGTTCAGGTGTCCATTTACCCACACTAAATAAATTAGCGACAACTTTTTTTTGTAAAAAAGCAACTGGGTACTCATATAATTTATACATTAAAACGGGAATATCCATTAATGATGTGTGATTAGAAAATATTGTAAACCCTGGATCTTTTGGTAGATGTTCCATGCCTTCTACTGTGATTTTAACGTGTGTTAAATGAAGGGGAATACTTACCATCTGTTTCGCTATTTTGTGTTTCAACATGCTTGTCTTAGGATTCCTTTTGGCAATCAGTATATAAAACACTTCAATATACATAAGTAGTGCAATGACCATACCGATTGTTCCAAGTACAAGTGATGAGATTATGATCAATGGATGGTTAATCATTTGATCAGGTAGATAGTCAAACCAATAGATTCCAAAGCCGGCAATAATGAAATTTATTATAAGTAGTGCAATTGTAAGCATACATATCATCCTTTTTTAAAAGCTAAACTGATTATAACATGATAATCCAGATTAATGATATCACAGATAAGGGATTGTGGAAAGATAGAAAAAAGAGAATCTCATAAAGAGATTCTCTCAGACTGTTGACAAACACCACATTAATAAAAGAAAATCGATTATGATTATCAAATCATAGTCGATTTTTTGTATTTTTAGACTACATTGCGAAAAGCAAAGCTTTTCTAGTCCATATTTGATAATCTTTCGAGATATCTTGCTGCTTTTTTAAGATTCATACATCCTAAAGTGAGTAAGATATGATTTCTTACTCTATTTCTACCCCTTAGATTGGT